>NZ_JBDGAY010000004.1:0-11648 GCF_040910245.1 Collinsella aerofaciens | reverse complement strand
GTCGTAGGTCCAGCCGGCGAAGGTGTAGCCCTCGCGGGTCGGGGCCAGGGGCTGGCGGGCGACGCCGTCGCCGTCGGTAACGCCCTGGAGGGCGTCACTGCCGTCGAAGAACGTGCCGCCGTTGGCGACGTAGAGGACGTCGATGGAGTTGTCCTCGACGACCATGTTCCACTGGGCGAACAGGGTGGCGTGGTCGCCGCCGCCGACCAGCGGCTTGCTGAAGTCGACCGGGTCGTTACCGTCGCGGTCGTAGGTCCAGCCGGCGAAGGTGTAGCCCTCGCGGGTCGGGGCCAGGGGCTGGCGGGCGACGCCGTCGCCGTCGGTCACGCCCTGGAGCGTCTCTGCCGTCGAAGAACGTGCCGCCGTTGGCGACGTAGAGGACGTCGATGGAGTTGTCCTTCTCAACGGCATTCCACTGAGCGAACAGGGTGGCGTGGTCGCCGCCGCCGACCAGCGGCTTGCTGAAGTCGACCGGGTCGTTACCGTCGCGGTCGTAGGTCCAGCCGGCGAAGGTGTAGCCCTCGCGGGTCGGGGCCAGGGGCTGGCGGGCGACGCCGTCGCCGTCGGTCACGCCCTGGAGGGCGTCACTGCCGTCGAAGAACGTGCCGCCGTTGGCGACGTAGAGGACGTCGATGGAGTTGTCCTTCTCAACGGCATTCCACTGAGCGAACAGGGTGGCGTGGTCGCCGCCGCCGACCAGCGGCTTGCTGAAGTCGACCGGGTCGTTACCGTCGCGGTCGTAGGTCCAGCCGGCGAAGGTGTAGCCCTCGCGGGTCGGGGCCAGGGGCTGGCGGGCGACGCCGTCGCCGTCGGTCACGCCCTGGAGCGTCTCGTTGCCATCTGCGAACACACCGCCGTTGGCGACGTAGAGAACATTCTTCTCATTGTTAGCAAGCTCTGCCCACTGAGCGAAGAACGTAACGTGCTGACCGCCACCCGGGATGGGCTTGGTGAAGTCGACAGGCTCGGTGCCAGCAGCATCGTAAGTCCAACCAGTAAAGGTGTAGCCCTCGCGGGTCGGGGCCAGGGGCTGGCGGGCGACGCCGTCGCTGTCAGTGACACCCTCCATGGTCTCATTGCCATCGGCAAAAGCGCCACCATTGGCAACATAGAGAACCGTCTTCTCGTTGTTCTGCTTCCACTGAGCATAAACAGTCGCGTGACCGCTGCCCGCAACGATAGCCTTCGTGAAGTCGACGGGGTCATTTCCGTCGCGATCGTACGACCAACCAAGGAAGTCATAGCCCTCGCGGGTAGGCTGAAGCGGCAGGCGTGCGATACCGTCGGTATCGGTTACGCCCTGCATAGTATCGTTACCGTCGAAGAACGTACCGCCGTTGGCGACGTAGAGGATTTCGACAGTCTTGTCCTGCTTCGCGGGCGTCCAAGCGGCGAAAAGGGTCACATTCTTGCCGCCACCGACAATCGGCTGGTTGAAGTCAACCGGGTCGGTTCCATCGCTGTGATAATACCAACCGGCAAACACATAGCCGTCACGCGTGGGGGCAAGCGGCTGGCGAGCAATACCATTGCTGTCAGTCTGGCCCAGCATGACGTTGTTGCCGTCGGCGAACTGACCGCCATTGGCAGCGTAGGTCACATTAAGCGCCTTCGAGGGTGCCTCAGTCCACTTAGCGAACAGGACATAGTTGCTGGCGCCGCCCAGAAGAGGCTGAGATAAATCTACGGCCTGAGTGCAAGCGCTGTCATAATACCAGCCACCAAACACATAGCCATCGCGCACGGGAGACTCCGGCACAGGGCATATGCCCTCGTCGTTAGTCTCAATGGGTTCAGTAGTGATGTTTCCGTCCGCGAAAGCGCCGCCGCCGCCATTTGCCGCTACAAAAATAACGGTCTTAACACCAGTAGAGGCTGCAGCAGTAGCCCCCTCGCTCGTGTTCTGAGCAGTCTCCGCCGCGATAGCAGCAACCGGCGTGGAGCCAAGAACCATACTAAGGCTCAAGCCAGCTGTGATAGCAGCGTTAAGCTTCCTATTCATGTGGTCGTCCTTTCCCGACTCTCTTCTCCGCGACCACTTCGCGAAAGAAGATATTTTAATTGCATCATCAATTTAAGCCGAGAAAAAACTCAAAAGGTTGCGCAATCAAGCTATATCTAAGGTTTGGGACTTTTTTGCAAAAAAGTTTGCAAAAAGCTATTGCACCACCCGTACGCTGGGGCAAAGGTCTGCCAGCGGGCACTCGTCGCACTTGGGCTTGCGGGCGTCGCAGATCTCGCGGCCAAAGGTGATCCATTGGTGATTGACCGACTCCCAATACTCGTGCGGCAAAATCTTGAGCAGATCCTGCTCGGTCTTGAGCGGCTCTTTGGCGTGCGTCTTGGGACTCAGCATCAGGCGGTGCGCGATGCGGTTGACGTGCGTATCCACCGCGATGCCTTCCACGATGCCGTACCCTACGTTGAGCACGATGTTCGCTGTCTTGCGCCCCACGCCCGGCAGCTTGACGAGCTCCTTCATGTCGGCCGGTACCTCGCCGCCGTAGTCGGCAACGATCATCTGCGCGGCCTCCACGGCATGCTTGGCCTTACTCTTATAAAAGCCGAGTGACTTAATGGTGTCCGCCACGTCGGTCACACTTGCCCCGGCCATGGCCTCGGGCGTGGGCCACTGGGCAAACAGTTGGGGCGTCACCTTGTTGACCTGCGCGTCGGTCGTCTGAGCCGAGAGCAGTACCGCGATGAGCAGCCTAAAGGGATTCTCGTGGTCCAAGAAGCACTCGACCGGGCCATAGCGACGGTTAAGGCGCTCGCACACCTCGATGGCGCGTTCGCGTTTGGCGGCATTGGTCTCGCGTGGCATAACGACTCCTCGGCTCGGCAGAAACATAACTTCACGGAAACGATTGTCCCACGTACGGGGACCTTACGCCTCCAAAAATGCGCCGGTCTGGCGGCCCCACAGGCTTGCGTACTCGCCGCCCACCTCGACAAGCTGCGCATGCGTACCGTCCTCGACAATCTCGCCGTCCGCCAGCACCACGATGCGGTCGAGCGCCGCCACGGTGGACAGGCGATGCGCCACCACAATGGAGGTGCGGCCGCGCATCAAGTTCTCGAGCGCCTCCTGCACCAACGCCTCAGACTCGCTGTCCAAGGCAGACGTCGCCTCGTCGAGCACCAGAATCGGCGCGTCGGTCAGGATAGCGCGGGCGATGGCCACGCGCTGGCGCTGGCCGCCCGAGAGCTTAACGCCCCGCTCGCCCACCATGGTGTCAAAGCCATAGGGCAAGCGGTCGATAAACTCCAGGGCATTGGCCAGGCGCGCTGCCTCGCGAATCTGCTCGTCGGTGGCGTCGGGGCGGCCGTAGGCGATATTCTCGCGAATGGAGCGGTGGAACAGCAGCGCCTCCTGCGGCACGTAGGCAACCTGGCGGCGCAGGCTCTGCTGCGTGCAGCGCGAGACGTCTTGGCCGTCCACGAGCACGCGGCCGCCCTGCACGTCGTCCAGGCGCAGCAACAGCTTGGTGAGCGTCGTCTTGCCCGAGCCCGATTTGCCCACCAGGCCCACGCGCTGGCCCGCCGCCACATGGAGCGTCAGGTCGTTGAACACGCTCTCGCCCGCCGCGGCATCACGGTATGCAAAGCTCAGGTGCTCAAAATCAATCGCGCCCTCGCTCACCTTGAGCTCGGGGGCATTCGCGTCGTCTGCCACCAGACGCGGCTCGTCCAGCACGCGTGTCATCTCGGCCGCATCGCCCAGCGCGCGGTTGATGCGCTGCATCATGGAGCTCACGTAGTTCAGACGCATGGTGAGGTTATACGTATAGGTAAAGATCATGACGAGCGCGCCGGCGGAGATGCCAAACCACGCGTTGCCGCCCGCGACGAACACACTCACCACGGCCATGGTAATGACGATAAGGCCCGAAGTCGTAAAGTTGCGTTGCATCATAGCGTGCATCGATACCGTTTCGGCATCGCGCGCGGCACGGTCGGCGGTATCGAACAGGTCGCGCTCAAAGTCCTCGCGCCCGCAGGTCTTGACGGCCAGGATGTTCGTGACCGCGTCGGAAAGCACGCCCGACAGCTTGTTCTGCGCGGCGGACGTCGCGGCCGAAAGCGGCATGATGCGCTTGTACATAAGCCAGACAAACGCGATGTAGACGACCATGATGCCCACCAGGATCACGGTAAACGTCGGCACCACCGGGGCGAGCGCCGCCACCGTGCAGACAACCGAGGTGATAGTGGGGATGAGCGAATACACCGTCACGTCCACCAGACCCGTGTAACCGCTCATAAAACGGCTCGTCTGGCTCACAAGCGATCCACCGAATCGGCTGGTGTGGAATGTCATGGATTGATTGGAGAGTGTGTCGAAGCACAAGCGCGCCAGGTGATAGTTGCCCGCAATCTCGAGCTTGTAGACGGTGTAGTCCTGCAGCTTGGAGAGAATCTGGCCTACCAGGTTAACGAGCACGAGCGCCAGAATGTAAGGGCCAAAGACCTCAAACACCTGGCCGCCCGCCACGGGGCCGGCTTGGACGCGGTCGACGATAAGGGCCATCACGTAGGTGTTGGCAAACGTAAGCAAAAAGATATAGCCCGCCGACGAGAACACCGAGAGAAAAACGATCAACGGCTGTGTGCGCGTGACGTCCCAAAAACGCTGCAGCGTGCGACGTACGGTGGAGCGTTTGAGCGGACTGATGCTTCTCTGAGACATGGGCTTCCTTTCGCGTCTGATAGGGCGAAACGCCATTGTTGCACACTAAAGTGCACTTCAGGCAAGCACGATGCGAAAAGCGGCGGGGCGCCCGCGTCCGCGCTGGTGCCCCGCCGCCTGCTACAACTAGTCCTCGTCCTCTTGGTCTGCGAGCAGCTCCGCGGACGTGAGCCCCAAGATCGCGTCGGCCTGGTCGGTATCCTCCAGCGCGTCGATGTCCTTGAGCTTACGCTCCATAACGTTGGTGCGCGTGGTGATAATGCCCTCGACCGTCTTGCCCGCGGTCTCAATCTGCTGCTGCGCGCGACGCAGCGCCGCCTGATAGCGCGGCAGCTCAGCCTTGACGGCGGAAAGCACGCGCAGCACGTCATCGGTGCGTTTTTGCAGCCTAAACGTCTGATAGCTCATCTGCAGGCTGTTGAGGATGGCCGCCATGGTGCTGGGGCCGGCAACGTTGACGTGATAGTCGCGACCCAGGGTCTCGATAAGCCCGGGGCGGCTGACGACCTCGGCGTACAGGCCCTCAAACGGCACGAACAGAATGCCAAAGTTGGTCGTCGCGGGCACGCTCAGGTACTTCTCGCAAATGTCCTTGGCCTCGCGTTTCACCATCATATCGAGCGTCTTGCGCGCGGCGGCAACGGCCTCCGCGTCGCCCGACTCCTGGGCGTCGAGCAGATGCTCGTACGCATCGCCCGGGAATTTGGAGTCGATCGGCAGCAGCACGGGATCGCCCTCGTCTACCGGCAGCTTGACGGCAAACTCAACACGCTCCGAGGCGCCAGGCTTGGTGGCAACGTTTTCCAGATACTGGTCGGACGTAAGGATGTCCGCCAGGATCGCGCCCAGCTGTACCTCGCCCAAAATGCCGCGCGCCTTGACATTGCCCAGTACGCGCTTAAGGTCGCCCACACCGGTGGCGATGGATTGCATATCGCCCAGGCCCTTGTACACGGCCTCGAGCTGGTCGCTCACTTGCTTAAACGATGCAGACAGACGGTCGTTGAGCGTACGGGAAAGCTTTTCGTCCACCGTCGCGCGCATCTGATCGAGCTGCACGTTGTTGTCCTTGCGGATGGCACCCAGCTGTGCATCGACCGTCTCGCGCACCTTGTCCAGGCGGTGCTCGATGCCCTCGCGGTTGGCGCCAAGCTGTTGGGCCGTCTCGCGGCGCAGGTCATCCATACGGTCGCCAGCCTGCGAGAACTCACGCGCGATGGTCAGGTAGCGCTGCTGCTCTACGGCGGCGTCGGTCGTCTGCTGCTGCGCGATGGCGTTTGCCGTGCGACGGGTTTCTGCCAGCGCGACGTTCAGGGTGTCGAGCGCGTTGTTGGCCTGCTCGAGCGCCGCGAGCGTCTCCGCGTCGTTGCCGCCATGCTCTCGCAACTCGGCACGAAGTCCTTTAAGCTGCAGGGTGCAAACCACAGCAACTCCCACCGCCACCAAGGCAATCACAACAAGCGCAATATCAATAGCAGACATAGGCTCCGCCCAACAAACCCAATCGATCATCAATCAAAACTGCGATCAATCTTACCCCGCCACACGCACCGGGCGCCCGGCCCCTTCTTGGATGCCCCTCTCCTCCGCATATTCCATAATGCGGCGCGCCGTCTCCCTACTCACCTTTGAGTCATCGCCGGCTAAGTATGCGTACACGTTTCCTTTATTCAGGTGCAGAGCACGGCAGATGCCATAGCGCGTTACACCCGATTCCTCCAATGCTTCCAGTGTTCTCTTTCTCATCAGGGCGTTCACCCTTCTGTCGGCCGCTGGCTTTTCTTTCACCCCTCTATACGCGTGCCAAACGTTGGCGTAACGATTGGGGAGCTTATCCTCGGTGCATAGAGATGCCAGGCTACCCGCTTGGCCATACAGAGACAAAACACCTCGATAGCTCTCTTCCATCCACGAGCCCTCGGATAAACCCAGAACGTATTCGGCTTTTCCCTGCGCCAAAGCGAGCAAAAACAGAGGCTCCGCCACGCGCGGCGCAACCGTCGTCGCCTGCTTAACCAGCTTTCTAAAACTCAGCGACTGCTGTCCGGATAGTTCTCGGCAATAGCCTTTTAAGAATCCCTCAAAGGTCAGATTCAACCGAGTACCTCCTTTTTGTATTGCCTGTATGCGCAGACCATCTCTTGATAACTCCGCTCCGAAGGCGACGACGCCAACGCCTCTCCTTCATCGAATATAAGCCGCTCGAGCAAGTCCCAATCAAGTCTGTCGACGAATGCCTGACTATGAAGATCGACGATGTCGTTCGGACGATAGGCATAAAGCTTCATCACCGCCAGGTCCTCCAAAGATGGCGTAAAGTACCTGATAAAACGTGCCCCAATCTTCAAGGGAAGCAAACGATCTTCGTAATTGAATGGCATCTGATTACAATATGCCACCGCCATACCATTCACCTCGGGGTATCGAGCTATGATCTCGCGGAGGCACCTGTCCGCCTCAAACACATCAATATCATGTGTAACCGACCGATTCGTCACATCATTTAGTATGAAGGCGCTTCCTCCTACCAATACAACGCTCGGCCTATCGTCTTTTGGACCTATTTCCAGCTCCGCTTCTTCGTCAATGCCCAAAAGAGTCTGCTCTAAATCCTGCTTATACATGGCATATCCTATTATTATTCATCTACGATAATACTATTCAGTCGCACGACAGGGCCTAAAGGATGCAAGGATTCCGCTCGTCGCGATAATCCCTACACCCTAGAAGTCCCAATGTGACAAACGCTAACTCTCCCAGCCGGCGCGAACGGTTGTTATGACGTCGCCTAGGCGCTGGCCGAGAGCTGCCAAGTGCTGAAGCACCTCATTGGGCGAGGCGCCGTTGAGAATGCACGTGAGGGCATATGAGGCCAAGAAGATTGCCGCGAGTCCCAACGGGATCAGCACAATCATCGCTAACGTGCGCAGGCGCTGGCCCACGCGGCGGCGACGCGCACGATGTTTATCGAACACAAGCTCCTGCGCATATGAATCTTGTTGTACGGAATAGTTCTCTGGCGCCGATCCGCCCGCAAGCGAAACCGCGGGTGCGGCATTTTGCGCAGGGGGCTGGGCGGCTACCCCTTGCATTTGCATCTCCATGAGCCGTTGCTGCTGACGCAACATGCGCTCAGCTTGTTGCTGCGGAGTCTCAAGAAACAGATCCATGCTGGCCTCCAAAATCGGAGCATTCGACGCTTACGCCCAGCATCCCGCACCGCCAAGGCCACGGCAACGCAATCCGTAGCAATAGCCGCAAAGTTTCTTGTTGACAAAAGCTGTCGAAAACCTCAACAACTCCCCTACCAGCACTTTCTATGAGCTTTTTTATGGAATGATCTTTTGCCCTTCCGCCCTTGAGCCAACCGACCAAAACCTAACCAAAAACTTGACGGAAATTGTGTAGACCGGGACCTCACACAAAACGTGCCGCCCCATAAGGGGCGGCACACAAACTTATTATCAGCTTTTCTGTAACGAGCATGCGACGACTCAACGCCGGAGCGCAGGGCGGGGAAACCTTTGCCTCACGCGACCCTGCGAAGCCGTGAGCGAGAGGGAAAGGTTTCCCCGTCCTGCGCTCCGTGGTCGGTGAGGACAGACTACATGCCCGCGAGACCGCGGGCGGCGGTGGCGCACATAAACGCCAAGGCTAGAATCACGAGCGAGCCCGCGATGTCAACCAGCACACCCATTGCGCGGCGCTCAAACAGCCAGCTCTCGAAATGCGGGGCGACATTGCGCCAGACACGCCACAACAAGATGCCCATGCCGATGACGCCGGGGATATTGAGCAGCAAAATCTCGGAGCACAAGAGGCCAATCAGGTTTCCGGCGGCAAAGCCCGCATCGCCCTCGCAGTACTTGCGATAAATCATGTACAGCATGTACGCCACAAACGGCTGTAGGCACGCAGAGATAAACGTAACCACCATCGAGGGGTCTTGAGAAAAGACATCGGTGAGCTTATCCACACTCGTGGCATCCTTAGAGGCCAGGAACAGACCAATGACCGCCACGGGCACCACGCCCAAGATGACCTCGACCATCGTAAACAGCTTGGCGGTCAGGTCCTCACTCGCCGAATTCAAATGGGGCGCCCACTCAGGATGAGCATGTGCGCCGACCTTCTTGTCCTTCTCGGCACGATCGGCCTTTTTGCCCTCAGGGACCCGACGACCAGGATCCTTGCGAGTCCCCGCCGCAGCCACCCGAGCCCGAGACTTCTTACCCATAACCAACACCTCGCAAGAGGAAACGAATAGCCAACGCTACCTAGTGTACCCCACCCAAGAACGGTACCGTCCCAACCAATCCCCACACAAAACGTGCCGCCCCAAAAGGGGCGGCACACAAACTTCTAATCAGCTTTTTAGTAACGAGCACGCGACGACCCAACGCCGGGGCGCAGGGCGGGGAAATACCTTTGCCTCGCGCGACCCTGCGGAGCCGTGAGCGAGAGGGAAAGGTATTTCCCCGCCCTGCGCCCCGCAGTCCACGTTCGTATCGGCGCTAGTAGTTCACCACCTGCTCCTCAAAGTAAGCCTTCGGATGGTTGCACACCGGGCACACCTCGGGCGCCTCGGCACCAACATGCAGGTGCCCGCAGTTCAGGCACTTCCACACCTTTACGCCCTCGCGCTCAAACACCTCGCCCGACTCAATGCGCTCGACAAGCTTGTTGTAGCGCTCCTCGTGAGCCTGCTCGACAGCGCCGACGCCACGGAACTTTGCGGCGATCTCAGTAAAGCCCTCCTCCTCGGCGGTCTTGGCGAACTCGTCGTACATCGTGGTCCACTCGTAGTTCTCGCCCGCAGCGGCATCACGCAAGTTGTCCAGAGTGTCGGGAACGGCGCCGTCATGCAGATACTTAAACCACAGCTTGGCGTGCTCGGACTCGTTGCCCGCCGTCTCGGCAAAGATATTCGAGATCTGAACGTAGCCGTCCTTCTTGGCCTTGGATGCATAGTAACGATACTTGGTATGCGCCTGGGACTCACCGGCAAAAGCGGTCTCGAGGTTCTTCTTGGTTTGGGAGTTCTCAAAATCCATAGGTGTACTTCCCTTCAACATATGCCGCCCGTAGGCTTCGAGCGGCCTTTTCTTTAGGATGCCCTCATGTCGAAAATCTAAACCTTACAATCCTGTTTTTCAGATTCGGGTGGGCTACACGCTTAGCCAGCGGTCACCCTCCACGCGGCAAAAGCCCTCACGCTCCAAGTCGGCCAAAATGCCTGCGACAAGATCGTGATCGACCGGCTCGCGGCCTGCTGCCGCCTCCATTTCGTTGACACCCGCCACAGCCTCGGCGAGTGTGATGCCCGCCGGCCGCCCATCGCGCGCCGCCAGCAGCATGCGCACAATATGAGCGCGCTTTTGGCGGCGCGAGCCCTCAAACTTGGACTGACGGCTATAGCTCGCCGAGCGCCTGGACGGATTGGGCAGCGTCTTCTTAAGATACGCGCCATAATCCAGCAGCGCGTAATACCATGCGCGCGGTGTGTCGGCATCGTCGAGCGGCACGGCAAAGGGAGCAATCTCATCCGCCGCCGCACCAGGAGCCGCCGGACAGGCGGCCTGAATCAGCGGCACCAGCTCGCGATCGGGAACGGCCGGCACATCGGGAAAGAAATGATGCAGAAAGACCGTGCGCACGTTGGTCTCCAGATACACACCCGGTAGATTGAACGCAAACGACCGGATGCCCTGCGCCGTCGCTGGGCCAATACCGGGCAGGGCGACCAGGTCGCGCGTCTCACGTGGAAACTCCCCACCCCAGTCTTCCATAACGCACTGAGCGGCTCTGTGAAGCGCCAGAGCACGCCGGTTGTAGCCCATCCCCTGCCAAGCGTCCAAAACATCGGAAGGCGCGGCCTGGGCAAGCGCCTGCACGGTTGGAAAGCGATCGAGCCACGCGGGCATACGCGTCTCCACGCGCGGCACCTGCGTTTGCTGCAGCATAACCTCGGAAAGCCAAATAATGTACGGGTCGCGCGTGCGGCGCCACGGAAGGTCGCGATAACGCAGGACCCCTTCCGAACGAATCATCGAACGAAAGGGGTCCTGAATCATGGCTATGCTCCTTATGCGGCGCTATTCCTCCCGGCAAGCGCACGCACAGGTGGCGTACTCGGGAAACGCATCGCGGTCGGCGAACTTGGAATCGACGGCCGGGAACTGGCGGTGAGCGACGATATCGCCCAGCGAAACGGAATCGAGGTAGTCGCGCATCAGCGCTTGAGCTCCGGCCCACAGGGGATGATAACAGCACGTGCCCATGCGTGCACAGTCGCCATCGGGCGCGGTGCAATCGTTCATGACCATAGGGCCCTGAACGGCCTCAACGACCTGGCGGATGGTGACATCGTCGGGGCTGACCTTAAGACGCATGCCGCCATGGACGCCACGCAGGCTCTCCACAATACCGGCCTGAACCAAACCATGTTGAATCGAACGGGCAAACGAATACGGGACATTGACCTCTTCGGCGGCGGTGCGAACAGAAAGCAGACGCTCCGGGTCCTCGGCAAGCATCGCGAGCATGCGAAGGGCGTAATCAGTCTTCCTCGATATGTCCATTTTTCCCCTTTCAAGGAATAGGAACAGCTCGAACGAGCTCCGGAGCCGAGCTTACGTCGAGACGCCAATGACCGTATGGACGCCCATATAGCAAAACGGGTGCCCACTGAATGCCGTGTTTGAAGCCTCTTGCATCAAAAACGCCCCATAGTGCAATTTAGTATAACCTAACTCCCTGCTTCGTTGAACAGGTGTTGCGCAACAAACGCTTTGTTTGAACACATGTCTCAAACGGAGCTTGTCCGGGAATTGGAAGGATTTTGTTTTGGGCGAAAGGGGCCGATGGGATCAAGGTCCTATCAAATCAGAACCACCCTTAAAAAGGGTGGTTTGCTCTTAGGGTATAACCCACGGGCCCCGGGCTCGCGTCTAAAGGC
>NZ_JBDGAY010000003.1:51287-146522 GCF_040910245.1 Collinsella aerofaciens | reverse complement strand
GGCCGCGGGGGCGTTCGGCTAACTGCGGGAACGGCCTATTCGCTCAATATGTTCGGTTGAGATCGGAAATCAACCGTTTACGCAGGTAAAGTGCGTGGAGTCGCCTGGGCTTGGCAGAGGGGCGGCGAAATATATTAAGTTTGCTGCTCTACAGTCCTGCGCAAGACGGAAAGCACATTAAGTGCTTTCCTTTGCGTGCGGAACTCGCGACAAACTTAATATATTTCGCCGCCCCTCTGCCAAGCTCGGGAGACGACACGTTGATGTCTGCTTAACTCTGCTCGCTCAGCTAATTACTTTGTTGGGGATCCACAATTTGTTGCAAGGTGAACTTGCATTGGGGCGTATCGTCCTCTTCTCGCGTATCGTCAAAATCGAAGACCATGATGGCGCAGTTGGGGAGTTTTGCTGGGAGCTCGAAGCCCTCTGGGGCTGCAGCCTTGATGAATTGGCGACTGGCGCTGCCGTGGCTTACTGCTAGGAGGGTTTCTATGCCCTCGGCGCCCATGAGATTGGTGAGGGTGTCTACCATGCGCTCTTGCAGCGCGCGGCTTCCTTCTCCTCCGAAGGGGACCAGGTCCTCGCCCGGATCCCAGACGTCGGTGGGCAGCGCGTCGTGCGGGCCTTCCTCGAAGGTGCCGTAGCAGCGCTCGATGATGCCTTTGCAGGGCTCGGCTGCTGCGTCTGCGCCGAGGAGTTCGGTTGCGACGAGCTGAGCTGTGTCCATGGCTCGACCCAAAGGCGACGAGACTACTTTGTCGGGGACAACGCCGTGGGCCTTTAGCCATGCGGCTGCTGTCTGTGCCTGATGACGGCCCAGATCGGTGAGCGGTGAATCGCAGCGACCCTGGACGAGCTTTTTAACGTTGAATTCTGTCTGGCCGTGGCGGAGTAGATATAGACGCTTCATGCTCTCCCCTTCTATATAACTAGCTTTATCGGCGCGGCTCTACTCGTGGGTATGGCCTACATAGTCTTCGTCGATCGTGATCTTGGCAATCGACTTGGGATATTCGGATTCGACACGTTTCGCCAGCGCGTGCTTTAAGTCTTCGGCACTCATCTGCAGATCCGAGGGACGCACACAGTCAAAGATCACGTTGGTGTGCGTAGGACCCGGCACACAGCGCAGGTCGTGAATCGAAAGGCGGCTATCGATCTGTTGGGCCATGGCGTTAATGCGTAAACGCATGCTCGCCACCTTGGGATCGTCGGTCACGATGGGGTCGTAATGGAGCGTGACAATCATGCCGTCTTCGTCCCTAAACGCCTGCTCGATGTTATCGAGCGTGTCGTGACTTTCCAGCGGGCTGGCCTCGGCTGCCATCTCGGCGTGAGCGCTTGCGAACTTCCTGCCCGGGCCGTAGTCGTGAACCATCAGATCGTGAACGCCCAAAACGCCGGGGTAGCTCATGATCTTGTCTCGAATGTGCTCGACGAGCTTAGGATCGGGCGTCTGGCCCAAAAGCGGGCTCACCGTATCTTGGATAAGCTCAAAGCCGCTCCAGCCAATATAGGCGCCAACGGCAAGGCCGACCCACGCGTCAAGATTGATGTGCGTCACCTGCGAAACAATTGCGCACGCCAGCACGGCGCCCGTGGCAAGGACATCGTTCTTGGAATCTTGCGCGGTCGCATGCAGCGTCTCGGACTCAATGCGATCGCCGAGCTTTTGGTTGAGGGCCGCCATCCAGAGCTTTACGACCATCGAAAGCACTAGAACTGCCACCAGGGCAAGCGAGAACTCGACAGGTTCGGGGTGGATGACGCGCTCAACCGAGGACTTCACCAGCTCAACGCCAATCAGCAGCACGAGTGCCGCCACGACCAGACCCGAGAGATACTCGTAGCGACCGTGGCCGTAAGGATGCTCGGGGTCGGCCGGCTTGCTCGCCAGCTTAAAGCCCAGCACGCTCACGATATTCGAGCTGGCATCGGACAGGTTGTTCATGGCATCCGCCACAATCGAAACCGATCCCGAAACCACACCAATTGCACCCTTCGCAGCACAAAGCGCAACATTGGCGACAATACACACCATGCCAGCTAACGTGCCCACACGCGCACGATTGCCCTGTGCGCGCCTAACAATCCACTCGACCATCTACATCCGCCCCCACGGTACTACCTATATATCTATTGCTCAAACGGATTGTAGTGTAGCCACTTTGTCCTCAAGATACAAAAGGCCGCAGCCCACACGAGCCACGGCCTTGGAGTGCGACATGCGGGACTGCACCTTTGTCAATCGATTTATGCGCTTGCCTCGGCCACGCTCTTCGAGGTTTTGGGCGAATCGGCTCCGTCCCCCGTCGCCTGCCCCTTCGCCGGCACCACGCCAAAGCAGTAGCTCAGCGCCGCAGACACCGCAAATGCTGTGCCGCCGGCAAAGCAGCACCACAGCAGGTTCGAAAAACCACCTGTGGCAAAGCCAATGACCATGAGGACATTCGTCATGCCGATGGTATAGGCCGTAACGTGGCCCACGGCAGCAACAAGGCCTCCGACAGCGCCGCCAATGGCCATGCACGTCAGGCACCTGCCATATTTAAAGCCGCAACCGTACAGCGCCGGCTCGCTTACGCCGCCAAGAACACCCGAGATTGAATAGCCCAGCATGAGCGCCTTCTCGTCCTTATCCGCAACGCGGAGCGACGCACCAAAGGGCATGCCCCAAACGGCAAACGTTGCCATCGTCGCGGCGATCAGGATGCACGAATCCGTTCCCATACTCATAAACTGCGCGTAGGCGAGCGATAGGACAACGTTGCTGACGCCCGCGATCTTAAGGAACTCCCAGCCCGCGGCAAGCCCCATGAGCGTGAGCAGCGACACGATGCCACCGGAATTGCCAAGCATAAACATAAGCTTGCCCAGCAACATTCCCAGATAGCTGCCCGCCGGCGCCGTGATACACAGGGATACCGGAACCATGACGAGCATGGTTGCAAACGGAACGAACGAAAACGCCACGGCCTGGGGGATAACGCGCTTAAAGAAACACTCCACTCGCCATAGCACGGGCACCGAGATGAGAACCGGAATAACGGTCGTCGTGTAATCGTTGACCGGCGCGGGAAGCAGGCCATACACGGAAGTCATCGATGCCCCCGTCGTCGGTGCGGCATCGACGAGCTTAAGCAAATCGGGCGCAATCAATACGCCACCCAGCATCATGCCCAGCTGCTCCGAGCAACCGAGCTGGCGAGCGGCCGCCCAACCAAGATAAATGGGCAAAAAGTAGTAGCCGGCGTTATAGAGCCAACTGTAGAACAGGCGATAGATTTCGGAATCGGCAGACCACAGGCCCAGCATGCCTTCGCCCATAATGACGGCGACGGTGCGGAACAACGCCGCGCAGACAATAAACGGCAGCGCCGACATCATGCTTTTGGACAGATAGTCCACCACGGCCATGGCGTTTGATGAAACCGTCGTTGTAAACGAGGTGTTAGAAACTTGTGACATGGAACGCCTTTCTCAATGTGACATGCGGACTGACCCTTTGTCACATCGTGCGGTACTGACCGATTGCGCGGTACTTTTCGTAGCGGAGGTTTGTGAGGGTCGCGTCGTCGAGCCGCCCAAGCGTATCGAAGGCAGCAAATGCCGAGGACATGACGGCGCCGGCGATCTCCTCATGCGACAGGCCCCTATCGTCGACAACGTCGTCGATGATGCCGAGCGCCAACAGATCGGGGGCTGTGAGCTTAAGCGCCTCGGCGGCCTCATTCGCGCGCTCGGTATCCTTCCACAGGATCGACGCACAGGCCTCGGGGCTCACGACCGAATAGGCCGAGCTCGAGAGCATCAGGATGCGGTCGGCCACGGATAGCGCCAGCGCGCCACCAGAGCCGCCCTCGCCTGTCACCACCGAGACAATCGGCGTCTTAAGGCCGCTCATCTCCACGAGATTCTGGGCAATCGCCTCGCCCTGACCGCGCTCCTCGGCACCGATGCCGCAAAACGCGCCCGAAGTATCGACCAGGCACAGAACCGGTCGACCAAACTTTTCGGCCTGGCGCATAAGGCGACGCGCTTTGCGGTAGCCCTCGGGATGCGCCATGCCAAAGTTGCGGCGCATACGCTCTTTGGTCGTGGTGCCGCGCTCGATGGCGATGACCGTTACGGGGCGTCCGTCTTTCCAGCCAATGCCAGCCACCACAGCGGCGTCGTCGCCAAAGTAACGGTCGCCGTGCAGCTCCACAAATCCATCCAGGCCCAGCGAGATCATCTCACCCGCCGTGGCGCGATCTGCCGAGCGGGTCTGCTTGACAATCTCGAGCGCGGTTTTTGGTGCCGGCGAGCGCTTAAACAAGTGTCCCAGCTTTTTGCCGCGGCGACCCGCATGCACGATCTCATGCGGTGCCCCCAGGCTGGGCGCATGCCCTTCGTGCAGCGCCAACAGCTCGCCTACCGTGAGCGCAATCTCGCCACGCGGAACAACGGCATCGCAAAAGCCGTGCTCCAGCAAAAACTCGGAGCGCTGGAATCCCTTGGGCAGGCGCTTGTGCATGTTCTGCTCGATCACGCGCGGGCCGGCAAATGCCGTTAGGGCATCGGGCTCGGCCAGGATAATGTCGCCCTCCATGGCAAAGCTCGCGGTTACGCCTCCGGTCGTGGGGTCGGTGAGCACCGTAATATACAGGCCGCCCGCCTCGCTGTGGCGCCTAACCGCCGCAGAAATCTTGGCCATCTGCATAAGCGAGGTCACGCCCTCCTGCATGCGCGCACCGCCCGAAACGGTAAAGCCGACAACTGGCAATCCCAGCTCGGTCGCACGCTCAAATGCGCGACAGATCTTCTCGCCCACCACGGAGCCCATCGAGCCCATCATAAAGTTGGCGTCCATAAAGAAGAGCGCGGTATCGCAACCGCAGATTTTGCCCCTGCCGCACACAACGGCATCGCGCTCGCCCGAACGCTCGCTCACGCTCTTGAGCTTGTCGGCATAGCCGGGAAACGAGAGGAAGTCCTCCGACGCCAGATTGGCATCCCATTCCTCAAACATGCCCTCGTCGACCGTCATGCGCATGCGCGCGCGACCGCTCACGCGAAAGTGTTTGCCGCAACGAGGGCAGACCTCGAGGTTGTCGTGCAGGCGTGCCTCATCGATCACACGGCGGCACTCCGGGCACTTGACAAACACGTGGCGCGCGGGAAACTCGGCGCACGACTCGGTTATCGGACCCTCGAGGACATTGACCGTCTTCGCTTTTCTATTCATCAGCATAGAGATGCCCCATCAGATCGGTGTGATACATGCCCGACAAGAACTCGTCGTTTGCCAGCACGTCGAGCTGAAGCTCGCTGTTTTCACTCACGCCCTCAATCACGAGCTCGCCCAGGGCCGAGCGCATCTTGCGAATGGCGCCGTCACGCGTGGGCGCACACACGATGAGCTTGCCGAGCATGGAGTCGTAGTACGGCGGAACTGTCGCACCGGTAAACATGGCGGAATCCCAGCGCACGCGCGGACCACCCGGCACACGCAACGCGGTGACCGTTCCACATGACGGCAGAAAGTCCGGCGTTTCGGCATTGATGCGGCACTCCATGGCGTGGTTGCGGACCGGCATGTCCTCCTGCTCAAAGGGCAGAGGTTGGCCGGCTGCCACGCGCAGCTGCCACTTGACCAAGTCGGTATCGGTCACAAACTCCGTAACCGGATGCTCCACCTGCAAGCGCGTGTTCATTTCCATAAAGTAGAAATTGCCGTCGTCCGAATACAGGAACTCGATGGTACCGGCTCCTTCGTAGCCGACGGCACGAGCCAGGTCACGCGCCGCCTTGTGCATGCGAGCACGAATGTCGTCGTGTCCGTCGAGGCACGGCGCGGGGCTCTCCTCGATCAGCTTTTGGTTGCGGCGCTGCACCGAGCACTCACGCTCGCCAAGCGAAAACACATGGCCCTGCTTATCGGCCATAATCTGCACCTCAACGTGGTGCGCCGGCGCGACAAACTTCTCCATGTAGCACTCGCCGTCGCCAAAAACGGCCTCGCCCTCGGCGCGCGCCTCGATAAACGCCTTTGCCGCATCTTCCACGCGCTCGACCTTGCGAATGCCGCGACCGCCACCACCGGCACGCGCCTTAATAAGCACGGGGCAGCCAATGCGTTCGGCCTCGGCCGTTGCCTCCTCGGGGCTTTTGAGCAAATCGCAGCCCGGAACGATGGGCACGCCCGCCGCGGCAGCCGTTCGACGTGCGGCGTCCTTGTCGCCCATGCTGTCGATTACCTCGGCCGAAGGACCGACAAACGCCAGACCATACTTGTCGCAGTCGCGCACGAAGCTCGCCTTCTCGGAAAAGAAACCATAGCCGGGATGAATTGCCTTTGCCCCCGACTTCACGGCACAGGTGAGCACGGCATCGTCGTTGAGGTAGCTCTCGGAAAGACGCGGGCCGCCGATGCAATATGCCTCGTCGGCAAGCTGCACGTGCAGCGCGTCCGCATCGGCCGTGGAATAAACGGCGACGGTCTTGATGCCCATATCGCGGCACGCGCGGATAACACGGACCGCGACTTCGCCGCGGTTGGCGATGAGCACTTTGTCGAACATGAAGCCTTCCTTAACTTTCGTGCATGAGTGCAAAAGACATATCGGCGCGGCAGCAAACCTCACCGTTGATGCTCGCAGTACCCGTCGCAAAGCGGAACGGCCCGCGCGCACGCGTGATGGAGCACACCAGATCAACCGTGTCGCCCGGGCGCACCGGACGCTTAAAGCGCACCTTATCGAGGCTCGTATAGAACGGCGTCGCGCCGCGCGCCTCCTCATCGCCCATCAGCAGCACGCAGCAGTTCTGGGCGAGCATCTCGCACTGAATCACGCCGGGGACGACCGGGTTTCCCGGAAAATGCCCCTGCAAAAAGTACTCGTCGCCCGTAATCGTGATCTTGCCGTGGGCCTCGTCGCCCACTAGCTCGGCTTCGTCGAGCAAAAGCATCGGCTCACGATGCGGCAACAGCTTCTTGAGCTCTTCTTTGTTCATGGATATCACCTATCCGATCCTCATGAGGCAGCTGCCAAACTCCACGAGGTCGCCGTCGGCCACGCAGATCTCGAGCACCTCGCCGTCTGCCTCGGCCGTCACCTCGTTGAGAACCTTCATGGCCTCGATGATGCAGAGGGTCTCACCGGCCTTGACCTTGGAGCCCACGTGCACAAACGGCTCGTCGCCCGGCGCCGGGGCAGCATAGAAAACGCCGACCATGGGAGCGGTCACCTCGGTGCCCTTGGGCTCCGGTGCGGCGACAGGCGCCTGCGCGGCGGGCTCCGGTGCGGCAGCAGGCATGGCGACAGGAGCCACCGCCGGAGCAGTCACGGCACCCGGCATAGGCATGGGCACGGCAACCGGCTGTGCGGCGCTCGCGCGCTCGAGCTCGACCGCGGTGCCATCGGGCTCCTCAACGCGCACGCGCGTGAGGCCGCGGTCCTCCATAACATCGGCTATCTCGGCAAGTCTTTTGGAATCCATGCTCTAGCTCCTTGCATATCTACGCAGCGCGATGGCGGCATTGTGTCCGCCAAAGCCCAGATTGGTCGAAAGCGCCCAGGTAAGGTCGGCGCGAACCGCGCGATTGGGCGTGTAGTCAAGATCGCAGGCGGGATCGGGTGTGTGGTAGTTAATGGTCGGCGGCACCACGCCCTGCTCGAGCGCCATGGCACAGGCCATGACCTCGATGGCACCCGTGGCACCGATCATATGGCCGGTCATCGACTTGGTCGACGAGACGTGCGCGGCTCGTGCCGCGTCCTCGCCGAGCGCTCGCTTGATGCCCGCCGTCTCGGACGAATCGTTGAGCTTGGTCGAGGTGCCGTGGGCATTGATGTAGAGACCCTCGGAAGGCTTGACGTCACCCTCGGCAACCGCCAGCGATATCGCGCGGGCAATGCCGGCAGCCTCGGGATCGGGGCTCGTGATGTGATAGGCATCATCGGTGTTGCCGTAGCCCACGACCTCGGCATAAATGTGCGCCCCGCGAGCCAGCGCGTGTTCCATGCTCTCGAGTACCAGCACGCAGGCGCCCTCGCCCATCACAAAGCCGTCGCGATTCGCATCGAACGGACGGCATGCCGTCGACGGGTCAGGATTAGTGGTGAGTGCACGGCAGGACGTAAAGCCCGCAACGGCATCGGGAATGATTGCGGCCTCGGCGCCGCCAGCCAGGATTGCATCGGCATAGCCGTGCTTGATGGCGCGGAACGCCTCGCCCACGGCATGGGCCGAAGTCGCGCACGCAGTCACCACGGGCAGGGTCGGGCCTTTTGCCTTGTGGCGGATCGCGATATTGCCCGACGCCATATTGGGAATCATCATCGCAATCATATAGGGCGATGCGCGGCGAGGTCCCCGATCGGCGATCGTGTGGACGTTGTCGACGAGTGTCTGCATGCCGCCCACGCCCGAACCCACGTAGACGCCCAGGCGCTCGCGATCGATGGCGCCCTCGACATCAAAGCCCGCATCGTGCATGGCCTCGTCCGACGCTGCCAGGGCAAACTGAACGCAGGGGTCCAGGTGCTTGGCGTCACGCTTGCCAAAGTACTCGTTGCCGTCAAAACCCTTGACCTCGGCCGCCACCTTAACGGCAAACGCATCGGTATCGAAGTGCGTGATCGGGCCGATGCCGCACGTGCCGGCGCACATGGCCGCCCAGGTAGCAAGCGCCGTGTTACCGAGCGGCGATACGGCACCGATACCGGTGATTGCAACTCTCTGTTCCATCATGGTCTCCTCATTCAAGCCGTTGTTCGGCTCTGGTTTCTACATCGCCATTCCGCCGTCGACGCGCACGACCTCGCCCGTAATGTAGGCAGCCGCATCACTCGCCAAAAAGCGCACCACGCCGGCCACTTCCTCGGGGTGCGCCATGCGCTTTAGGGGAATCTGCTCCTCGGTTGCCGCGCGAACCTTATCCGATAGCTTTGCCGTCATATCGGTCTCGACAAACCCGGGGGCGACCGCGTTCACTCGTACGCCGCGTGGCGCAAGCTCGCGCGCCACCGCCTTGGTCAGACCGATGACGCCCGCCTTGGAGGCGGCGTAGTTGGCCTGCCCGGCATTGCCCATCAGGCCCACAACCGAGCTCATGTTGATGACGCAACCGCCGCGCTGGCGCATAAAGGTCTTGGTGAGCGCGCGCGTCGTGTTAAACGTTCCTTTAAGATTGACATCGAGCACGCGATCGAAGGCGTCATCGCCCATGCGCATGAGCAGGCCATCGCGGGTGATGCCAGCGTTGTTGACGAGCGCCCAAATGAAGCCAAAGTCGTTGAGGACCGCTTCCACGCACGCGTTGACGGCAGCGGGGTCGGCCACGTCACATTGATATGCGCGCGCCGTGGCGCCAGCCGCCTCACAGGCTTCGCACGTCTCGCGCGCCGCATCTGCGCTACCGGCATAGACGACGGCGATATCAAAGCCGTCCTCCGCCAGGCCCACGGCACAAGCGCGACCGATGCCGCGCGAGCCGCCCGTGACAAGCGCCACGTGACGTGAGTCGTTGCGCTCGAGCGCGCCGTTGTTCAAGTTGCCCATGTCATTCCTTTCGGGTTACAGCCCTGTGAACTATGCGAGTTCGTCGGCAATAGCTGCGACCTGCTCGGCCGTTTCGCACGAATACACGCGAACGTCGCTCAGCGTACGCTTGACCAGGCCCGACAGCGTTTTGCCGGGGCCGACCTCAATAAACGTGTCGATGCCTTGATCCTGCAGAGCATGCAGCGTGTCGACCCAGCGCACGGCATGACTCACCTGGTTGGCCAGCACCTCCGATGCCGCCTGCGGGTCGGCCGGATAAGGCGCCGCCGTCATATTTGCCATAACAGGAATGAGCAACGGGAACGGCGCGTGACCGGCCTCGATATATGCAGCAAGGCCACAGGTCGCCTCGGCCATATAGGGGCTATGGAATGCACCCGACACCGCGACCTTCATGGCCCGGCCACCAGCCTCTTTTACCAGGACGTCGAGGGTTTGCAACGCATCGGGCGCTCCGGCCACAACCGTCTGCTGGGGGCTGTTGTAGTTGACCGGCCAGCAGTCCTCGCCGGCCTGTTTTGCCAAGCCCTCGACCTGCGCCGCATCGAGCTTGATGACTGCGCGCATGCCGCCCGGATGGCGCTCAGCCGCCGTGGCCATAAGCGCCGCGCGCTCGCACACAAGCTCAAAGCCCGCTCGCGTATCGAACGCCCCCGCAAAGGTGAGTGCAGCGACCTCGCCCAGCGAGAATCCCGCACAAGCGGCAGGCACCACGCCGCGCTCGCGCAGGGCGACGGCGACAGCCAAGTCGTGCACGAACACGCAAGGCTGCGTGTTCTCGGTCTGCGAGAGCTCCTCCTTGGAGGCGCTCCGGCACTGCTCACTGGTTCCCGGACGCACCTCGTCGGCGATCGCAAACACCTCGGCAGCCGCCGGTGATGCTTCGATGAGGTCGACGCCCATCGCGGGATGCTGGGCACCCTGACCGGCAAACAGAAACGCTACGCTACCCATGCGGACGCACCCTTCAGGACATGCTCGGCGCCATCGACCAGATCGTCGACGATTTCGCGTGCGCTCTGGCGTTCGTTGACCATGCCGGCAATCTGTCCGCACAAATACGAACCCTCTTCGTAATTACCGTCCTTTGCGGCTTTACGAAGCGCGCCCGTGCCCATGGCCCCGAGCTCCTCGGGGCTTGCGCCCGCCGCCTCGTTCTTGGCATACGCGTTGGTAAAGGGGCTCTTGAGGGCGCGAACCGGATGTCCCGTCGAGCGACCGGTCGCACGCGTCGACGTGTCGCCCGCCTTGAGCACCAGCTCTTTGTACTGTTCGGATACGGTGCACTCGTTTGCGACCAGAAAGCGTGTTCCCACCTGGACGCCGGCAGCGCCGAGCATAAAGGCGGCCGCCACACCGCGGCCATCGGCGATGCCGCCAGCCGCAACCACGGGAATATCGACCGCATCGACAACCTGCGGCACCAGCGCCATCGTCGAGGTCTCGCCAATATGGCCGCCTGATTCGGTACCCTCGGCAACCACGGCAGTGGCTCCGCGACGCGCCACGAGACGCGCCAGCGCCACCGAAGCCACGACGGGAATAACCTTGATGCCCGCATCGCCCCAGGCCTTCATGTACTTGGTGGGATTGCCGGCGCCGGTCACCACAACGGGCACCCGCTCATCGATCACCACTTGTGCGACCTCGTCGACAAACGGGCTCATGAGCATAACGTTGACGCCAAAGGGCTTATCCGTCTTGGCGCGCAGCTCGTGAATCTGATCGCGCAGCCAGTTTGCGTCGGCATTCATGGCCGCGATAATGCCTAAGCCGCCCGCCTCGGACACGGCAGATGCCAGCGAGGCATCGGCAATCCAGGCCATGCCACCCTGGAACACGGGTTTTTCGATGCCGAGCAGATCGCAGAGAGGAGACTTGAGCATCACTACTTCTCCAATGCCGCCTCGACCGTATCGACGAACTCGCCGACCGTCTTGGGGTTCTCCTCGGTATCGAGCTCAATGCCAAACTCGTCCTCGACGGCGACGAGGATCTCGACGGTGCCCAGACTGTCGAGGCCAATCTCCTCGAGCGTGGACTCGGGCTTCATCTCGACGTCGTCAAGGCCAGCGGTCTCGCGGATAACGTCGCAAACGCGCTCGAAGGTCTTCTGATCTGCCATGGTAGTTCTCCTTTGTTTGTGCCCTAGGGGCGTTTTTATTTCCTATGTGCGACTACTTCCAACGAAGCAGATAGCCACCTATATCCAGGCCGGCGCCAAATCCAACGAGGGCGATGGTGTCGTCCTCATTCAGTGCGTCGGTACGTGCCAGCCGGTCAAGCGCAAAGGGAATGCAGGCGCTCGAAATGTTGCCGGTCTCGCGTAGCGTTCGAACCACGCGCTCGTCTGGCACGTCGAGACGCTTGACCGCCTGACTCAGGATTCGTTCGTTAGCCTGATGGAATACAAAATGATCGATGTCTTCGACCGAAATGCCCGCATCGCTCGCAAGCTTATGGACCGTGTCGCAGATGGCGTTGACGCCGAACTTGAACACGCGGCGACCATTCATGGACAGCACGCTCGCGCTATCTGCGGAGTCCTTAAACGGCGAGGTGCCGACCAGACCGGGAACGCGCAACGTCTCGACGTCGGGCGCCGTCGAAAGCTCAACGGCAAGGGGGTTGTCTCCCCCAGCCCCCATCACTGCAGCGCCCGCGCCGTCGCCAAAGAGCACGCACGTGGCGCGGTCTGACCAGTCAAGGGCGCGCGTCATCTGCTCGGAGGCAACGACAAGCACATGCTTGGCTCGTCCTCGAGCGATATAGCCCTCGGCGACATCGAGCGCAAATACGAAGCCGGCACAAGCCGCCGAAACGTCGAAGGCTGGACATGTGGCACCCAGGCGCTCAGCAACGGCGCACGCTTCGGCAGGAACGAGATGATCGCCCGTCGTCGTCGAGCAGACGATAAGATCCAGCTGGCTCGCATCGAGTCCGGACGCTTGGAGCGCTTGCTCGCTCGCTGCCACGGCAAGGTCGTCGAGTGACTCGGCGGTGCACACATGGCGGCTCTTGATCCCCGTACGGGTAAAAATCCACTCATCCGAGGTGTCCAGGAACTCGGACAGCTCGTCATTGGAAACACTGCGCTTAGGAAGCGCCGAGCCTGTTCCAAGAATCGTGAAACCCATCACTAACCTCCTTTGAGTTGTTGACGTGTTTACATCGACCAAGAGAGGATAGCGCATTTCAGTCGTTGTTGACGTGTTAACATTAAATTGTCCAAATGCGACAAAGGCTTCACATTGTGTCTACTTCTCGACACCATTGCGTTATTCACTTATTCATTAAGGAGGTAGCAGCCGTTATGGATGCCAAATTAACGATAGTCGACGTAACCGGATCGACCAACGATGACCTGCTCGAAGCAGGAAAACAGGGAGCGCCGCACGGCACAGGACTTGCCGCACGGGCTCAGACAGCAGGACGCGGCCGACGCGGCCATAAGTGGGATTCAACCGCTGGTAACTTGTTGCTCTCGATTGTCCTACGTCCACGTGTTGATCCAGCCAAGTACTCCGGTCTTGCCGCCGTCAGCGGCCTAGCGGTGCTCGAGGCGCTCGAAAAGCAGGGTCTTGCAAACAAGATTGGCCTCAAATGGCCCAACGACCTCGTCGCGCGAGGACGCAAGCTCGGCGGCATTCTGGTCGAGGCCGCACGCGATAACGAAGGCAAACCTTTCGCCGTCTGCGGCATTGGCGTCAATGTGAACTATGTGCCCTCGGAGGTTCCCGATGGCGGCCTGCCGGCAATCGGTCTCTCGGATCTCAACGAGAACGTTCCCGCCGTCGATGTGTTACTCAAAGAGGTCTATCACACCGTCGTAAACGCTGTGGACGCGTGGGCAGAGCTGCTCGACGCCATGAAAGAAAACACCGGACCGCTCGCGCCCGTCCACGGCGAATACGTCACTCACCTCAATTGGATCGGAGAGCACGTTATCGCCCGTTCCCCTGCCGGAGACGAGCTGGCACGCGGCATCTTTAAAACCGTCGATACCTTTGGTCGCGCATGTATCGAAACGGAAGGCGGCTCGCGATCCTTCCATTTTGAGGAGGCATCGCTGCGTCCCTTGAGCGAATAGGGCGCTGCAGCCACCTACTCGGCAGTATTACCCGGCAGTCCAAACCATTATTCAAAACAAAAGAGCCCCGCTACCAACATGGCAGCGGGGCTCTTTAAGCTATGAGCGATATCGCTTAGAGCTTGATGTCGATGTCGACGCCAGCGGGGAGGTCGAGACGCATGAGCGAATCAACGGTGCCCGAGGTGGGGTCGAGGATGTCGATGAGGCGCTTGTGGGTGCGCATCTCGAACTGCTCACGGGAGTCCTTGTTCACGTGCGGCGAGCGGATAACCGTGTACAGGTTACGCTCGGTGGGCAGGGGGACAGGACCGGAAACGCGAGCGCCGGTCTTCTGAGCGGTCTCGACGATGAGCTTCGCGGACTGATCGACGACCTCGTGATCATAGCCCTTGAGGCGAATGCGGATCTTCTGGGTAGCCAACTTAAACCTCCAAAGAGTGCGAGAGATGTTCTCGCGGATTACGTAACAGGGAGCTCGAACTTAGGCGTTCTTGCTCATGACCTCGTCCACGATGGACTTGGGCGCGGGCTCATAAGAGTCGAACTGCATCGTGTAGGATGCACGGCCCTGGGTCTGGGAGCGAAGGTCGGTAGCGTAACCGAACATCTCGCCCAGCGGCACCTTGGCACGGATGAGCTTGCTGTTCTTGCGATCCTCCATGCCCTCGATCTTGCCGCGGCGACCGGAGAGGTTGCCCATAACGTCGCCCATGTACTGCTCGGGGGTCTCGACCTCGACAGCCATGATCGGCTCGAGCAGCTGCGGGTCGGACTTCTTGAGAGCGTCCTTGATAGCCATGGAACCGGCGATCTTGAAGGCGGCCTCGGAGGAGTCGACCTCGTGGTAAGAACCGTCGAACAGGGTGACCTTGACGTCGAGGACCGGGAAGCCGGCGATAACACCGGTGTTCAGGGCCTCCTGGATGCCCTTGTCGATGGACGGGATGTACTCCTTGGGCACGACGCCGCCGACGATAGCGTTGACGAACTCGTAGCCGAAGCCCTCCTCCATCTTCTCGAGCTTGATGACGGCGTGACCGTACTGACCGCGACCACCGGACTGACGGACGAACTTGCCCTCAGCCTTCTCGACGTCGTGACCAGCGGTCTCGCGGTAGGCAACCTGGGGCTTACCAACGTTAGCGTCAACCTTGAACTCGCGGAGCAGACGGTCGACGATGATCTCGAGGTGCAGCTCGCCCATGCCGGCGATGATGGTCTGGCCGGTCTCGTGGTTGGTGGACACCTGGAAGGTCGGGTCCTCCTCGGCGAGCTTGGTCAGAGCCAGGGACATCTTGTCCTGCTCAGCCTTGGTCTTGGGCTCGATGGCAACGTCGATAACGGGCTTAGCGAACTCGATCTTCTCGAGGACGATCTCCTTACCCTCGGCGCACAGGGTGTCACCGGTGGTGGAGTTCTTAAAGCCGACGCAAGCGACGATGTCGCCGGCGGCAGCGTCGTCACGGTCGATACGCTCGGCAGCGTTCATCTCGAGGATGCGGCCGAGGCGCTCGCGCTGACCGTTGGAAGCGTTGACAACGTAGGAGCCGGACTCGGCGCGGCCGGAGTAAACGCGGACGTAGGTGAGCTTACCGACGAACGGGTCGGTCATGATCTTGAAGACCAGGCCGGAGAAGGGCTCGTCGAAGGAAGGATGACGCTGGATCTCCTCGCCGGTGTCCGGATCGGTACCGGTGACGGCCTCAACGTCAAGCGGGCTGGGCAGGTAGTCGACGACAGCGTCGAGCAGCTCCTGAACGCCCTTGTTCTTGTAGGCGGAACCCACGAAGACGAGGTTGAGCTCGTTGGCCAGAACGCCCTTGCGCAGAGCAGCCTTGAGCTCCTCGACGGTGAAGTCCTCCTCCATGAGGATCTTCTCCATGAGCTCGTCGTCAAAGCTGGCAGCAGCGTCGAGGAGCTCCTCGCGCTTGGTGGCAGCGATGTCGGCGAACTCAGCCGGGATCTCGTCCATCGGCTCGGGGTAGGTCATGCCCTTGTCGTCGGCCTTGAAGTCCCATGCGGTCATGGTGACGAGGTCGATGACGCCCCAGAAGTTGTCCTCGGCGCCCATCGGGACCTGAGCGGCCACAGCGTTGGCGTCGAGACGATCCTTCATGGTCTCGATAGCGTTGAAGAAGTCAGCGCCCACGCGGTCATACTTGTTGATGAAGGCGATGCGGGGGACGTTGAAGGTAGAAGCCTGACGCCAAACGGTCTCAGACTGGGGCTGAACGCCGGCAA
Source organism: Collinsella aerofaciens (assembly GCF_040910245.1). Classification (GTDB taxonomy): domain Bacteria; phylum Actinomycetota; class Coriobacteriia; order Coriobacteriales; family Coriobacteriaceae; genus Collinsella. Next base: position 130,639 of record NZ_JBDGAY010000003.1, on the reverse strand, counting down.
CGGCGTCGAAGACGGCGACAGCGCCATCGAGGACGCGCAGGCAGCGCTCGACCTCGGCGGTGAAGTCAACGTGGCCCGGGGTGTCGATGATCTGGATGCGGTAGTCCTTACCGTCCTTGTTCCAGAAGCAGGTGGTAGCAGCGGAGGTAATGGTTACGCCGCGCTCCTGCTCCTGAACCATCCAGTCCATGGTGGCAGCGCCCTCATGGACCTCACCGATCTTGTGGGTCTTACCGGTGTAGTAAAGAATACGCTCGGTCGTGGTGGTCTTACCGGCATCGATGTGAGCCATGATGCCGATGTTACGGGTATCGGAAAGCTTGTACTTAGGCTTAGCCATGTTAGTTCCTTACCTTAACTTACCAACGATAGTGAGAGAACGCGCGGTTGGCCTCGGCCATCTTGAAGACGTCCTCACGCTTCTTGACGGAAGCGCCCAGGCCGTTGGAAGCGTCGAGGATCTCGTTGGCGAGACGCTCGGCCATGGTCTTCTCCTTGCGAGCGCGGGAGAAGTTGACGATCCAGCGGATACCCAGAGCGGTGGAACGACGGGAGTTGACCTCCATCGGGACCTGATAGGTAGCGCCACCGACACGCTTGGGCTTGACCTCGAGCGTGGGCTTGACGTTGTCCATAGCCTTCTTGAAGGTAGCGAGAGCGTCGCCACCCTCGGACTTCTCGGCAACGATCTCGAAAGCGGTGTAAACGATGCGCTCAGCGGTGGCCTTCTTGCCGTCAAGAAGGACCTTGTTGATGAGCTGAGTCACCAGGCGGTTGTTGTAAACGGCGTCAGGCTGAACCTCACGACGATTAGCTGCTGCACGACGCGGCATGTGAAATCTCCTTAAGTGTCTACCGTGCGGCGCTTAGGCGGCACACGGCGAAAGTATCAAAACGTTATCTGGCTTATTTGGCCTTGGGGCGCTTAGCACCGTACTTGGAACGGGCCTGCATACGGTTCTGGACCGGAGCAGCGTCGTAGGCGCCACGGATGACGTGATAACGGACACCAGGGAGGTCACGGACACGACCGCCGCGGACGAGCACGATGGAGTGCTCCTGCAGGTTGTGGCCCTCACCCGGGATGTAGGCAGTAACTTCGATGCCGTTGACGAGGCGAACACGGGCAACCTTACGAAGAGCCGAGTTCGGCTTCTTGGGGCTCGTGGTGAAGACGCGGGTGCACACGCCGCGCTTCTGGGAGTTGTGCTGCAGAGCAGCGTTCTTGGACTTCTTGGGCACGGAACGACGGCCCTGGCGAACCAGCTGGTTAATAGTAGGCAAAGCGTACTCCTTCTCGAATGATTCCAGCTTTCTGTAAAGTGCAACGGCTTGAATCGAGGGGTCAGCATCCCCCTACGAAACACGCAGTTCGATAGGATACGTGGCGTTAGCTGTGCCGTCAACAGACCACGCCGCCGGGCGTATCCCAAAATTGGCACATTTCCGCAAAGCCTACACAAAAGGAATCTTCTTCTGTGCGCGGGGGCGGATCCCCGGCCCGGGCGGCCCAGGTTTTAAGTTTGCTGCTCTACAGTCCTGGCTCGCGCGGAGGCCACATTAAGTGGCCTCCGGCTCGTGCGGAACTCGCGACAAACTTAACCTCCGCGCCGCCCGGGCCGGGAATCCGACGTGCTCGGCGGGGCAACGTTCCCTTCCAAATAGGGACAGGTTTATTATGGTCGGTTTTATCTGGGGAAACGTCGCACTCCAGCGTTGATCTGCTCTCATCTGTCGCATGGAAATCGGCGGCGTCTTCGGAAGTATGTCGCTCGGTCTAACCGTCCATTTAATGCAAAATGGGCCGCCTCCCCTAGTAGGAAGCGGCCCCAAATCTTACGAATAGACGATGGTAAAGGGTACTTCTGTTTCGGTCTCTCCTGTTGACGTGCACCTCGTGCCCTCAAGCGTTACTGAGACCACTTGGTCGACATCAATCAACTTCGTTGGCACCCAGATGTTCTCTCCGCTATTGCGCGCATAAGAAAAATATAAGTTGAACACCCCTGCGTCGTCATCTTCGATAATCTGCTCCGATCCATCCTTGTAGCTGACGGTCAGCTTATTATCAACTGCTTCATAGCCCAAATCATCGATGTGCGTCTGGATGGAAAACGGACTGATCTCGAGAGACGAGTCACCGGAGCGGAGTTCCTTTGTATCGACGTACGCTCCAACGCTAAACTCGGGCGTCGATGCTTTAAACTGCCTCGCACTCTCACCTTCGCCCTCGGTCCACTGGATATTCCAGGTGACCGCATGTTGAAAACCTCGCTCGCGATCCATAGAGGCAAAGTACATCGTGCCATTAATGACCGTGTCGCTTGATGTGTCCTTATCAATTGTGCAGCGTGTGTCAGCCCATTCCTCGCCGAAGTTCATGCTGGGCGTGCCGATTCCTTGTTCTTCTTCACCATAGAGAACAAGTTCGCCAGTCTCTGCTGCCGGCTTGTAGTAGTTAACACCATTTGGATTGGACAACGTAAACGTCACGGCACCGCAACCGTTTTTATCGATAGCCATATCATGAATGTCGAGTGTATAGCCGTTGCCCTCGACGGACAGATTGACCTTCTGTACTGAACCCTCCAAGCTTTGGGGCGCGATACCATCACCAAACTCTCTGGTGTAGGTATATTTAGTCCCCGACGAGCCACCTTGAGTCCAGGTAATGGACTCTCCGTTTCCATGGTTTCCCCAGGCAGAGGCAAAATAACTGGAATTGACGACGGCGTAGGCGACTCCTCCGGTCGCCAGCACTCCGGCAAGACATCCGATTACGGCAACATAGAGAGGCTTCGCGTGGCCCTTTCGATGAAGCGGCTCACCCGCAGCGGTATTAAGGACGCGATCTGCAAGATTGCTATCGGCTTGGATGGACTCGAAGGCCCGCTTGATTTGATTGGATTTCACGGTCGCCCTCCTCTAGGATGAATTTGAGCTTCGATCGACCGCGAGCTAAACGCGTTCGAACGGTAGCGGCTGGCACATGCAGTAACTCGGCAATCTCTGAGGTCGAAAAGCCCAGATAGTAATAGAGCACGATGGGAACACGGAATCGCTCCGGAAGTCGCATAACGTCTGACAGGACCGCCTTGGTCTCATCCTGCGCCGCCGAAAGCGAATCGGCCAGGTTCTCAATATCCTCCACACGCCTCCATGGCTTTCGAAAGAGCGATTTGCATTCATTGATCGTGACCCGGATAAGCCAGCGACGAAGATGTTCCCGACTTTCAAAGTGTCCATCGCTTTTAAGCAACTTAAGAAAGACGTCTTGGGCAACATCGTCGGCATCGGCGCAATCGCGCAGGTACGTCAATGCGATCCGAAACACGACATCCCGGTGATCTTCGACCGCCTGTCTAAATGCTTGTTCTTCCATAATCACCTCCCGGTGACGTTAATGATTATCGATGAGGCCCTCACCATAGATACGCTCTGGCCGGACGAATTGTTTCAAATTCAAGCAGGAAAAACCTACCAAAATAAACCTGTCCCTTTTTGGCAGGTTTTCTTCAACAAAAAAGACCCGCTTCCCTGTTGGGAAGCGGGTCTTTGGAAGGGCGGTTAACGTACTTGGAAGTTACTCCTCGTCGTTGTCCTTGGCCTCTTCGGCGTCGTCGGTGTCCACGAGCTGGTTGAGCAGCTCGTCGAGGGAAGCCATGTCCTCGTTGATGGCACCGTTGGCGGGAGCCTTCTTGTCGTCGATCGGGGCGCCCAGGAGCTCCTCGTCGGCGTCGGCGTGATGCGTCGGCGCGGCAGAGGTGCCCAGCAGGATGTCGTCCGGACCGTCGGGGCTAAAGACCATCTGCAGCAGCTGCGAGAGGTCTTCCTCGTCGGCAACGTCATCGTTGTTCTCGAGGATGTAGAGCAGGTCGTGGGCCTCCAGGCCGTCACGGAGCTCCTCGATCGCCTTGGCACCGATACCATCAATGCGCAGCAGATCCTCCTCGGACTTGCCGACCAGGTCGCCGACCGTCTCGATGCCGACCTCGCTGAACTTGTTGGTCCAGCGCTGCGACACGCCCAGGTCGTCGAACAGGTACAGGCGAGCCTTCTCGGCGGAGATGGTGTGGCCGTTGCGGGTGAACGAACCGTCAGCACCACCGAACTCGTCATAGCCGGCCCAGTCGAGCTGCTGCGGGAGCTGCTCGTCCAGGTCCTTGAGCTCAACCGGAGCCCACTCAGGCAGCGATTTGGCGTTGGGCGAAGCCGGGCCGTCGATGTCCACGTAGCCATCGGCCGTGCGATACGTCAGCTTGGCGTTGGCGTACGGCTTGAGGCCGGTACCGGCCGGGATCTTCTTACCGACGATGACGTTGGACTTAAGGTCGAGCAGGTGGTCGACCTTGCCCTCGATGGCAGCCTCGGTAAGGACGCCGGCGGTACGGATGAACGAAGCGCTCGACAGCCAGGAGTCGATGTTGGACGCGACCTTGAGCGTACCCAGGATGACGGGCTCGGCCACAGGAGCCTGACCGCCCAGACGGGCAACGCGCTCGACCTCGTCGGCAAACTCGTAGCGGTCGACGTACTGACCGAGCAGGTACTTGGAATCGCCGGGGTTGGTGATCTGAACGCGACGCAGCATCTGACGTGCGAGCACCTCGATGTGCTTGTCGTTCAGGTCGACGCCCTGGCTGGTGTAGACGTCCTTGACGCTCTCGACGAAGGTGTGCATCGTCGACTCGATGTCGGTCAGCTTGCGCAGGTTGCGGAAGTTGACGAAGCCCTTGGTGATCTGATCGCCGGCGCGAACCTCGCAGCCGTCCTCGATCTCGGGCATAAAGCGCACCGAAGCGGGGACGCGACGCTCGTCGAGGACACGGGTGTGGTCCTCGGAGTCGGTGAGCGTCAGCACGTACTCGGACTTCTCGGGCTTAATCGAGAGGTGACCGGAGTACGGAGCCAGCTCGGCCTCGCGACCCAGAATCTTCTCGTTGACGTTGCCGACGATATCGAACATACGGCTGACCGTAGGCAGACCCTGCGTAATATCGTCGACGCCAGCGACGCCGCCGGAGTGAATGGTACGCATCGTAAGCTGCGTACCGGGCTCGCCGATGGACTGGGCGGCAATAATGCCGACGGCAGTGCCGATGGCGACCGGACGACGGGTGGAAAGATCCCAGCCGTAGCACTTCTGGCACACGCCGTACTTGGAGCGGCAGGTGAGCAGCGCGCGAAGCTTGACCTTCTTAAGGCCCGCATCGACCATCTTCTGGATGTCGGCGACCTTCTCGATGTAGCCGTCCTGCTCAAAGAGCACGGTGCCATCGGGAGCCACGACGTCCTCAATGAAGCAACGGCCGACGAGGTCGGTGTTGAGGTCGGTGGTGCCGGGGATGATGAGGTTGTAGGTGACGCCCTCGTGCGTACCGCAGTCCTCCTCGCGGACAATGACGTCCTGGGCCACGTCGACCAGACGACGGGTCAGATAACCAGAGTCCGAGGTGTGGGATGCGGTATCGACCAGGCCCTTACGGGCGCCGTAGGTCGAAATGAAGTACTCGAGCGGCAGCAGACCCTCGCGGAAGTTCGCCTTAATGGGAAGGTCGATCGTCTCGCCGGACATGTCTGCCATCAGGCCACGCATGCCACCGAGCTGACGCAGCTGGGTCTTAGAACCACGGGCGCCGGAGTCGGCCATCATGTAGAGCGGGTTCTCCTCGTCGAACATGTCGAGCATGAGCGCTGCAACCTTGTCGGTACAAGCGGTCCACTCGTTAACGACTTCGATGTGGCGCTCCGTCTCGTTGATGAAGCCCTCCTCGAAGTACTCGTTGATCTGGTCGACGTTGGCCTGGGCGCGGTCGAGCAGTTCCTGCTTCTCGGCAGGGATGAGAGCGTCCCACACCGAGATGGTGAGGCCGGCGCGGGTAGCGTAGTGGAAGCCGGAGTACTTGATGGCGTCGAGAATCGGGCCGACCTTGGCCTCGGGATAACGATCGCAGCAATCGGCAACCAGCTTGGCCACGTCGCCCTTGACCATCTTGTAGTTCATGAACTCATAGTCTTCGGGCAGGCACTGGCGGTTGAAGATGATGCGGCCGATAGAGGTCTCGAAGCGCGCGGTCTTGTTGCCGGTGACGTCGTAGTCGACAAACTCGTTCTTGCCGTTCTTGACGCGGAAGATACGGGTGCCGTCCTCGTTGATGACGTTGGCATCGGCAGCGGACACGCGGACCTGGATCTTGGCCTGCATGTCGACCTCGGAGCGGCAGTCATAGGCGTGCAGCGCGTCGTCGAAGCTCGAGAACACGTGGTTCTCGCCCGGCAGACCCTCGCGAACCTGGGTAAGGTAGTACACACCGATGATCATGTCCTGCGAGGGGATGTTGACCGGCTTGCCGGATGCCGGCGAGCGCAGGTTGTTCGCAGAGAGCATGAGCACGCGGGCCTCGGCCTGAGCCTGGCTGGACAGCGGCACGTGGACAGACATCTGGTCGCCGTCGAAGTCGGCGTTGAAGGGCGAGCAGACCAGCGGGTGCAGGTGGATAGCCTTGCCCTCGACCAGCACCGGCTCAAAGGCCTGGATGGACAGACGGTGCAGGGTCGGTGCACGGTTGAGCAGCACGACGCGGCCGTCGATGACCTCTTCGAGGATATCCCACACAAAGGTGGCACCGCGGTCGATAGCGCGCTTGGCGCCCTTGATGTTCTCGACCTTGCCAAGCTCGACCAGGCGCTTCATGACGAAGGGCTTGAAGAGCTCCAGCGCCATGGTCTTGGGCAGACCGCACTGGTGCAGCAGCAGCTTGGGGTCGGTAACGATTACCGAACGGCCAGAGTAGTCGACACGCTTACCCAGCAGGTTCTGACGGAAACGACCCTGCTTGCCCTTGAGGGCCTCGGCGAGCGACTTGAGCGGGCGACCGCCACGGCCAGAGACCGGGCGACCACGACGGCCGTTGTCGAACAGGGCGTCCACGGACTCCTGGAGCATGCGCTTCTCGTTGTTCACGATGATCGCAGGGGCGTCCAGGTCGAGCAGGCGCTTGAGTCGGTTGTTACGGTTGATCACGCGACGATACAGGTCGTTGAGGTCGGACGCGGCGAAGCGGCCGCCATCGAGCTGGACCATCGGGCGCAGATCGGGCGGAATGACCGGGATGACGTCCAGGATCATGTTCGCGGGGCTGTTGCCACCCTTCAGGAAGGCGTCAACGACCTCGAGGCGCTTAACGGCCTTCTCGCGCTTCTGCTTCTGGGAGTCCTCGTCGGCAATGATGGCCTTGAGCTTCTCGGCCTCGGAGGGGAGGTCGATGGCAGCGAGCAGGTCGCGGACGGCCTCGGCACCCATGCCACCCTTGAAGTACATGGAGTAGTAACGGGTCATCTCGCGGAACAGCGGCTCATCGGAAATGAGGTCGCGCTCGCTGAGCTTCATGAAGGCGTTGAAGGCATCCGTGCGGAGCTGCTTCTCGTCCTTGCACTCTTCCTCGATGTCGACGATGCCGGAGGCGATCTCCTCGGGGGTCAGCGGCTCCTCGTCGGAGAACTCGTCAAAGTTCTCGGGGTTGCCCTGCTCCTTGAGGGACTCGATCTGGCGAGCGCACTCGGCATCGATCTCTTCCAGATCGGCGGCGAGCTCCTCGCGCAGGTCGTCGGCGTCGGCCTCGCGAGCCTCGTAGTCGACCTCGGTGATGATGTAGCTGGCAAAGTACAGAACCTTCTCGAGGTCCTTGGACTTGATGTCGAGCATACGGCTCATCGGGAAGCTCGTGGGGCTCTTGAAGTACCAGATGTGGGACACGGGAGCGGCGAGCTCGATGTGGCCCATACGGTCGCGACGCACCTTGGCCGAGGTGACCTCGACGCCGCAGCGCTCGCAGACGATGCCCTTAAAGCGGATGCCCTTGTACTTGCCGCAGGAGCACTCCCAGTCCTTGGCGGGACCGAAGATCTTCTCGCAGAACAGGCCGTCCTTCTCGGGCTTGAGGGTACGGTAATTGATGGTCTCCGGCTTCTTGACCTCACCGTGCGACCAGGAACGGATCTGGTCGGCGGAGGCAAGGGAGATCTTTACCGAGTCAAAATCAGTAGCTTCGAAATCTGCCACAGTCAACTACTCCTTATCAGTGGTCGTGGCGGCGACAGCCTCGGGCGCCTCGGCGGTCTCGGCATCCTCGGCCTCGACGTCGGCATCAACGCCGGCGAGCGCAGCCAGGTCGTCGAGAGCGGAGGTCTCCTCGGCGGTCACAGGGACGGAGGCGTCCTCGTCGGCATCGTGCATGGGCTCGATATCCAGTGCGAGGGAGCGAATCTCCTTGACGAGAACCTTGAAGGACTCGGGGATACCCGGGACCGGGACGTTCTCGCCCTTGACGATGGACTCGTAGGTCTTGACGCGGCCCACGGTATCGTCGGACTTGACGGTCAGGATCTCCTGCAGGACGTTGGAAGCACCGTAAGCGTACAGTGCCCAAACTTCCATCTCGCCGAAGCGCTGGCCGCCGAACTGAGCCTTGCCGCCCAGAGGCTGCTGGGTAACCAGGCTGTAAGGGCCGGTCGAACGGGCGTGGATCTTGTCGTCGACCATGTGGCCGAGCTTGAGGATGTAGGACGTACCCACGGTAATGGGCTCGCGGAACTCCTCGCCGGTGCGGCCGTCGAACAGACGGGTCTTGCCGCGCTCGTCAAGCTGGGTGACGAACTCGGGGCGCATGTGATCGCCAAAGGCAGCGGTGGCCTTGTTGAGCATGTTCTTGTTGGCACGACGGATGACCTCGGCGATCTCGTCCTCCTTGGCGCCGTCGAAGACGGGCGTCGCGGTGAAGAACGGACCGGGGACGTACTTGTCGGAGTCGGCCTGCTCGGTATCCCAACCGCACGCAGCAGCCCAGCCAAGGTGGCACTCGAGCAGCTGGCCGACGTTCATACGCGAAGGAACGCCCAGCGGGTTGAGGATAACGTCGATCGGGGTACCGTCAGCCATGTACGGCATGTCCTCGACCGGCAGAACGTTACAGATAACACCCTTGTTGCCGTGACGGCCGGCGATCTTATCGCCCTGCTGGATCTTACGACGCTGGGCGACGTAGACGCGCACCTGCTCGTTGACGCCGGGGGCCAGGTCGTCGCCGTTCTCGCGGCTAAAGCGGACGACGTCGATGACGCGGCCGTAAGCGCCGTGAGGCATCTTAAGGGAGGTGTCGCGGACATCGTGGGCCTTGGCACCGAAGATGGCGCGCAGCAGGCGCTCCTCGGCGGTCAGAGCGCTCTCGCCCTTAGGCGTGACCTTGCCGACCAGGATGTCGCCAGGGCCGACCTCGGCGCCGATGCGGATGATGCCGTCCTCGTCGAGGTTGGCAAGCATGTCCTCGGAGAGGTTCGGGATCTCGCGGGTGATCTCCTCGGGGCCGAGCTTGGTGTCGCGGGCGTCGATCTCGTGACGGGTGATGTTGATGGTCGTCAGCAGGTCCTCGGCCACCAGGCGCTCGGACACGACGATACCGTCCTCGTAGTTAAAGCCTTCCCACGGCATGTATGCCACGGTGAGGTTCTGGCCCAGTGCGAGCTCGCCGTGATCGGTCGAAGGACCGTCAGCCAGGGGCTCGCCCTGCTCAACGGTGTCACCGACGCGAACGAGCGGACGGTGGTTGATGCAGGTGGACTGGTTGGAGCGCTGGTACTTGGCCAGGTGATACTCGTCCATGCCGCCGGCATGCTTGACGATGATCTTGGCGGCGTCGGCAAAGATGACCTCGCCGGCGTTCTTGGCCAGGGTGACCTCGCCGGAGTCCAGAGCGGCGCGACGCTCCATGCCGGTACCGACATAGGGAGCGGCGGGGTGAACCAGCGGCACGGCCTGACGCTGCATGTTAGCGCCCATCAGCGTACGCTTGGCGTCGTCGTGCTCCAGGAACGGGATCAGCGTGGCTGCGACGGAAAGCATCTGACGCGGCGAGACGTCCATGTAGTCGACGTCCTCGACGGGCACGTCGGCGGGAGCGCCGAAGGAGCCGTCGAAGTCACGGGTACGGGCGATCACGGTGTGCGGACGGTCGATCTTGCCCTCGGCATCGGTCGTGATGAACTCGTTGGTCTTGGGATCGAGCGGCGTGTTGGCCGGTGCGATGATGTGCTTCTCTTCCTCGTCAGCGGTCATCCAGTCGATCTGGTCGGTGGCAACGCCGTTCTCGACGCGACGGAACGGGGCCTCGATGAAGCCGTACTCGTTGACGCGAGCGTAGAGGGCGAGCGAGCCGATCAGGCCGATGTTGGGGCCTTCGGGGGTCTCGATCGGGCACATGCGGCTGTAGTGCGAATTGTGAACGTCGCGGACGGCCGTCGGCACGTTGGTGCGGCGGCTGGAGCCCGACTTGTGGCCGGCAAGACCACCAGGGCCGAGTGCGGACAGACGGCGCTTGTGGGTCAGACCGGTCAGGGGGTTCGCCTGGTCCATGAACTGCGAGAGCTGCGAGGAACCGAAGAACTCCTTGATGGAGGCCACGATCGGGCGGATGTTGATGAGCGACTGCGGGGTGATCTCGTCGATATCCTGGGAGCTCATGCGCTCGCGGACGACGCGCTCCATACGGCTCATGCCGATACGGAACTGGTTGGCGACGAGCTCGCCGACGGTACGGATGCGGCGGTTGCCGAAGTGGTCGATGTCGTCGACCTTGAAGCCCTGCTCGCCGGCAGCGAGGGACAGGAGGTAGCGCAGCGTCGCGACGATATCCTCGTCGGTGAGCACCGTGACCTCTTCCTCGGTGGTGAGGTTGAGCTTCTTGTTGACCTTGTAACGACCGACGCGGGCCAGGTCGTAGCGCTGCGGGTTAAAGAGCAGGCCCTCGAGCAGGCTGCGGGAAGCGTCCACGGTGGGAGGCTCGCCCGGGCGCAGACGACGGTAGATCTCGATGAGGGCGTCCTCGCGAGTGAGGGCGGTGTCGCGCTCCAGGGTGCGCTTGATCACATCGGAGTTGCCGAGCAGCTCGATGATGTCGTCGTTGGTGACGGCGATGCCAAGGGCGCGCAGGAACATCGTGGCGCTCTGCTTGCGCTTACGGTCGATGGAGACCATGAGCTGGTCGCGCTTGTCGACCTCAAACTCAAGCCAGGCACCGCGGGACGGAATGATCTGGGCCTTGTAGATCTGCTTGCCCGAATCCATCTCGGAGCTGTAGTACACGCCCGGGGAGCGGACGAGCTGCGAGACGACGATACGCTCGGTACCGTTGATGATGAAGGTGCCCTGATCGGTCATCATGGGGAAATCGCCCATGAAGACGAGCTGCTCCTTGATCTCGCCGGTCTCCTTGTTGGTGAGACGGACGTCGGTCAGAAGCGGAGCCTGATAGGTCATATCCTTCTCGCGGCACTCCTCGACGGTGTGCGCGGGGTCGCCGAACTGATGCTCGCCGAAGGTAACCTCGAGAACATGGTTCTGGCTCTGGATGGGGCTGGATTCCTTGAACGCCTCACGAAGGCCCTCGTCCTTAAAACGCTCAAAGGATTCCCTTTGAACAGAGATAAGGTTGGGGAGCTCCATGGCCTCCGGGATTTTCCCGAAGCTGACGCGCTTGCGCTCAGTGGCAGTGTATGCGTAGGTCACCAGGTTTTTCCTCCTTCACGGAAATGCTCGGTGGGTTGGCGAGGCATAGCTTCGCCAGTTATCGCAACCTAATAGTTTATCAGGTACCGACCGTTGGGCAAGAAAAGCCTTGACGCGATTGAGTTTTTGGAGTAGCAAAGTTTTTCGACAGAAAACACGCAGGTAGATGTATGTGTATCGAACATCTGTTCATATATTTTCTGTGAACAGAGGGTCGGCAATTGCAGCTCTTATAAAAAACGGGCGCGAACCGAGGTCCGCGCCCGTAAATGTCGATGTCCGAAGGTTTATTTGCGCATCAAGCCGCCGCGCTCGTCGATGGCGTCCCAGAAGGCATCGGCAAAGCGGGGATCGCTTGCAGCCATGAGGGCGTTGGTGGCCATCCAGCCAGAGGGAGTGCCGGTGTCGTAGCCCGAGAGCGGGTCGATGACGACAGCGTACATGGCCTCGCGGTCGAGCGAACGGGCCATGGCGTCGGTGAGCTGGATCTCGCCGCCCTTGCCGGCCTGCTGATCTGCCAGCAGGTCCATGACCAGCGGGCTCAGCAAGTAGCGACCGACGATGTACAGGTTGGACGGAGCCGCCTCGGGAGCGGGCTTCTCGACCAGACCGCCGATACGCCAAACGGCACCGGGCTCGTCGTCGGCAGCTTTCTCGAAGCCCTCGAGCGAGCCAACGCGATCGCCGGCGATAACGCCGTAGCGGCTGACTTCCTCGGGCGAGCAAGCAGCGACGGCGATAACCGAAGCGCCACCGTGCTCCTTGGAAACGGCGAGCATCTTGTCGCAGATGTCGCGGTTAGGCACAACGTAGTCGCCCAGAAGAACCAGGAAGTTCTCCCCTGCCACGGCGTCGGCAGCAGAGCGGATAGCATGGCCGAGGCCCTTGGGCTCGTACTGATAGCGGAAGTCGACCGGCATACCGCCAGCGTGGGCGACGGCATCGGCATAGGCGTTCTTGCCGCGCTCGCGCAGCAGATTCTCGAGCGAGCGATCGGGCTGGAAGTAGCTCAGCAGCTCGGGCTTACCGGGAGAGGTAACGATGATGGCGTCGTCGACCTCCTCGGGGTCGAGCGCCTCCTCAACGACATACTGGATGACCGGCTTGTCGAGCACCGGCAGCATCTCTTTGGGCGTGCACTTGGTGCCAGGCAGAAAACGCGTGCCAAGACCGGCGGCGGGGATGATTGCCTTCATAGTATTCAGGGATCCTTTCGCAGGCGCAAATAGCGCCCGTGCATGCGGCTCACCGGCCGCAAACCAAATTGCGATACCGGATTATCTTACCGCTGTTAATTAACGTTAATGCAGGCAAGCGCCATTCTTCAGCAGGTCAACGCAAATTATTGCGCGAATGGTGCAACTTTATCGCCCAACGGTAGCGACCCCAAAGCACCGCAAGCGGAAGCAATTTGCATGCCGAGTCAGCAAAATAGAGGGATCATAACGAAAAAGACGGGGCTCGCAATGCGAACCCCGTCTGCAAAGAAATCTGGCGAGAAAGCCTGATTACTTGAGGGTGACAGCAGCGCCAGCAGCCTCGAGCTTCTCCTTGGCAGCCTCGGCGTCCTCCTTCTTGGCACCCTCGAGAACAGCCTTGGGAGCGCCCTCGACGACCTCCTTGGCCTCCTTCAGGCCAAGGTTGGTGAGCTCACGGACGGCCTTGATGACCTGGATCTTGTTGTCGCCGAAGCCCTCGAGCACGACGTCAAACTCGGTCTTCTCCTCGGCCTCAGCAGCGCCAGCAGCGGGAGCAGCGACAACAGCGGCAGGAGCAGCGGCGGAAACGCCGAAGGTGTCCTCGATAGCCTTGACGAGCTCGGAAGCCTCGAGAAGGGTCATTTCCTTAAGAGCATCGATGATCTCATCGGTGGTAAGCTTAGCCATTTCTAAGTCCTTTCGGTTTCCGTGCGGATGCACGGAGATCAGTTAAAACACGGCGCGAATGCGCCAGGGGTGCGGCGTTGCCGCCGCGGGCGAAAACAGCAACTAGGCTGCCTTCTGCTCGGAGACCTGCTGGATCGAACGAGCGAGACCAGAGGAAACGCCGTTGACGCAGACAGCGATGTCGCGAGCGAAACCGGAGATGAGACCGGCGATCTGGCCGAGAAGCTGATCCTTGGTGGGCAGCTCGGCGATAGCCTTAACATCATCAGCGGAAACGGCCTTGCCGTCGGAGATACCGCCCTTGATCTCAAGGACGCCCTTGGACTTAGCGGAGAAGTCCTTAAGGGTCTTAGCGGCCTCGACCGGCTCGGTCTCGTAGAACACATAAGCGACGGGGCCGGCGAGGATCTCGTCGAGCTCGGGCTGCTCCTGGTTCTTGAGGGCGATCTTGACCAGGTTGTTCTTGTAGACCTTCATCTCGGCGCCGCACTCGCGAAGCTGATGACGCAGCTCCTGAGCCTGCTTAACCGTCAGACCGTTGTAGTTGACGACGAACAGACCGGCGTTCTCGGCGATACGGGACTCGATCTCTGCAACCTTGTCGATTTTGTACTGCTGGGGCATGAATTACACCTCCTCGAATTCTTTCCGGGCACGGTCCGCCACAAGGACGTGACGGGGGCATGTCCAAAAAGAAAGCCCCCGCGCTGCATGAGCGACGGGGGCGAGAAGACATATCTACTCGACCACCTCGGCTGGCGGGATATCCCATTAAGCTCGCGGGCAATGCCCGTTTGCACCGGCTGTCTCTGGCAGCGGATTCGTGCGTGAACCGAAAGTATTATGGCGGGGACCCCGGCGTCGGTCAACGGAAAACCGGGCTGCACACAATTCCACCATCCGGCACGCGTCGCCGAAGGCCAGGCGCAAGGTTTTCGCTCGGTCAAGTCCTGGCTCGCACGAAGAGCACATTAAGTGCTCTTCGGCTCGTGCGGAATCTACGAAATCCTTGCGCCTGGCCTTCGGCGGCGCGTGCCTGCGTTGACTTTGGGCAGCCCGGGTTTTCGTTGGCTGACGCCCCCACTCATAATGCTTGGGTCGGTGGGCTGATGTTTTGGGTCCCGTTGGGCTACAGGGTTGAAACGAAGGTGGACAGGCGGCGGAGGCCTTCGTCCAGATTTTTGTCGGAGACGCAGTAGCTTAGGCGGATGTGGCCTTCGGTTCCGAAGCAGTCTCCGGGGACTAGGGCTGCGTTTGCCTCTTTGATGGCTTTGATGCAGAAGGCTTCGCTTGTTAGGCCGAATTGTTTGATGCTGGGGAAGGCGTAGAAGGCGCCTGCCGGTTCCACTACGTCGAGGCCCATGGCGTCTAAGGCTACGAGCACGCGTTTGCGGCGGGCTCGGTAGACTTCGAGCATGGGGGTTGGGTCGACGGTCAGGGCTCGCGCTGCGGCGTCCATCTCAAAGGAGACGGCGCTCGATACTAAGTATTGGTGGGCCTTTGCGATCTCGGCGATGACGGGGGCTGCCGCTGCGAGCCAACCCAAGCGCCAGCCGGTCATGGCCCAGGGCTTGGAGAAGCTCTCGATGACCACCGTCTGCTCGCGTAGCTCCGGGTGGCGCTGGGCAAATCGCTCGTAGCCATCCACATAGACCAGACGGTTGTATACGTCGTCGCAGACTACGTAGATGCCCGCCTGCTCCGCTACGCGCGCCACGGCGTCGAGCGATGCCGCGTTGAGAATGCAGCCCGTGGGATTGTTGGGCGAGCAGATAACGATGGCCTTGGTCGCCGGGGTCACGCAGGCGCGAAGCGCTTCCTCGTCAATCTGAAATTGCGCGGGCTCCGTATCCAAAAAGACCGCTTTGGCGTGGTTGGCAACGACGATGCTCTCGTACAGGCCAAAGGCAGGCGTTGGGATAATGACCTCGTCACCGGGGTTGAGCATAGCCATAAATGTTGCCGACAGGGCCTCGGTCGCGCCGTCGGTCAGAATGACCTCGTCGGTCGAAAACGTAAGGCCCACGTCGCCCATATATGCGGACAACGCCTCGCGCAGGGCGGGGCGGCCGTTGTTGGGCGGATAGTGCGTGTCGCCGCGGCCCAGCGCGGTGGTCACCTCGGCGCTAATCACGTCGGGCGTGGGAAAATCGGGCTCGCCGAGCGCAAGCGCGATGCATCCCGGATGCTGAGCGGCGAGCGCGTTGATTCGGCGGATGCCGGAGGGCTTGAGCGTGGCAAGCGAGGTATTCATAGGCAGACGCATGGCGTTCCTTTCGTAAGGGTTGCACTAGGATAGCGCGGCTAGGCGCCGCCAGACGGTGTAACCTAAACGGAAACGGACTGGAAAGGAGATGGCATGGAGGCGATCACACGCGGCGATAAGCCCAAAACACTGCAAACCATTGCGTATATCAGCATTCCCAATAGCTCCGATCTTGAGTTTTTGCTCTGGGACCTGCAAGATGCCATCGCGGCCTATGCCCGGCTTTCCGACACCGTACTCCCCCACCCGGTTGACTTGAAGGCGGATGATGCCGGTGCAGTCGATGGCATGGTGCTCGCTGTTGATGATGCATTTGACGATGAGGCTATGATCGCTGTCGAGCAGATACTCGATCGCCTTGGAAATACAGAGACACGCATCTATGTCGTCGTCCAGGCCGCGTCCAAAAACAACAAGCAGGCGGACGAAGTTCTCGACCGCCTGTATCGGGCATGTCTTCTGCGTGACCTGCCATGGTGCGACGGCGTTGTCATCTGTGCCGGCAGCGGCATCGCAGCACTTCGCCACTCCCCGCGTATGGGCCTCTTGCGTCGGCCATTTTCGGAAGCGATGGATAAGCTTGTGGGCGCTGTGCGCATGGGCTGCTCCATTGAGCATGCGCAGCTGCTTGGCGGCGGCGATGTCGGTAGCGTCGATGTCGACGGCATGGTGCGCGTCAAGCCCGCGCTGCCCGCACCGATCTGGCATGCCATCATGAAACGCCTCGGCACCAGCGCCCAATCAGATATCTAAATTACAGAGCGCCCCAGTCAACGGCCTCGCGCCAGCGCTCGATAAGGCGTTCCAGGCGCCATGCCGCATTGGCGGGACTTGTCGACGGCAGAGCGATGGCCGACAGCCCCGTGCGTTCTTGTAGGTAGCGCTTGTAGAGCCGACCAGCTGTACCACCGTTGCATATCACCTGCTCAATGGGAGCTGCGCCGGTAATGCGCTCGACATGCGCCGGAACGACGTTTTTGATGCTGGCGTCGCTTGAGCCCTTAATGTCGCAGCTCTCGATTACATCACACAGGGCCACGCCGCCGTTGAGCAGCATGGAGCGCTTGGCGGCAATCGAGGCATCGAGCGTCGCGGGCTCACCGCTTGCCAAAGAATCGCCCTCGTTGGGCGGCACGGGCGCACCGAGGCACGCGGCCATCACGCGCCAAAAGCGGTTCTGCGGATTGCCGTAATAGAAGGCATTGGCACGCGAGAGCACCGAGGGAAACGACCCCAGCACCAAAACGCGCGAGCGCTCGTCAAACACGGGTTCAAACCCATGCTCAATATGCTGATAACCCTCATCTGGCGTGGCCACGAGCTAGGCCCTCAACAGATAACGCACCTCATAGGGCGCAAGTTCAAGGGAGCCCGGCAGCTCGACCGTGGGCGCGTCGTCGGCAAGCAGGTCGACGAAGGAGCCGTTGAGTTCGCCGGCTCCAAAGGAATAGGGCTCGTTCACGGCATTGACCGCCACGAGCACCGTCGCGTCGTCGCAGGCGCGCTCGAACAGCAGTTGTTTGTTCTGGATCACCACGTTGCGATAGGCACCATAGTTGAGGGCACGAGCCGCCGCATCGTTTGCCGAGCGCAGGTGCGCCAGCTGCGTGACAAATGTCGTCAGATCGTTGGGCGCAGGCTCATCGAGCGCAGGACGCAGCGCCCAATCGCCATCGGAGCCGCCCTTTTCGCCGGCAATCCCCCACTCGCTGCCATAGTAGACGCACGGAATGCCCGGCATGCCAAACAGCATGCCATAGGCGGGGCGCAGGCAGGACTTGTCCGTCAGGATGCTCGCCAGGCGCGGCACATCGTGGTTGTCGACAAACGACAGCAGGTGTTTGCCACGGTAGATGCACCACGGGTCGCCGCCAAACTGACGGTGCAACGAATGGGCGATCTCGAACATGTTGACCGAGTTAAAGCTGGAGTATAGGCCCTTGTAGCACTCGTAGTTGGTGCAGGAGTCGAGCATTTCCTCGTTGACGATCTGGTTGTAGTCGCCGTGAAGCGTCTCACCAATCAGCACAAAGTCGGGCTTGAGCTCACGGGTAAAGGAGTGCAGGCGGCGCATAAAATCGCGATCGAGCATATAGGCAACGTCCAGGCGCAGACCGTC
The DNA here is from genome assembly GCF_040910245.1 of Collinsella aerofaciens. GTDB lineage: Bacteria > Actinomycetota > Coriobacteriia > Coriobacteriales > Coriobacteriaceae > Collinsella. Next base: position 112,808 of record NZ_JBDGAY010000003.1, on the reverse strand, counting down.
GACGCCAAAGACTTCGGCCCAGCGACGCACGGACTCAAGCAGGTAATCGACCACGGCGGGGTTTTGCAGGTTGAGCTTCACGAGTTCAAAATGGCCCTCCCAGCCCTCGTACCAAAAGCCGTCGCCGTAGCACGAGTCGCCGTCAAAGCTGATGTGGAACCAATCCTTGTACGGCGAGTCCCACTTGCGCTCCTGCACATCGCGGAAGGCCCAAAAGCCGCGACCGACGTGGTTGAAGACGGCATCGAGCACCACGCGAATGCCATGGGCGTGCAGTGTCTCGCACACGGCGGCAAAATCGGCATCCCCACCCAGGCGACGGTCGAGATGGCGCAGGCTGCGCGTGTCGTAACCGTGGCTATCAGACTCGAGTGGAGGATTGATCAGCACGGTGCCAATACCGAGTCCCTGCAGGTAGTCGGCCCATTGGGCGATTTTCATAATGGGAGCATCGGGGTTGGGTGCGGCGCCGGCAGCTTGGGAGAGTTCATCCTCGGCAACGGGCGCGGCGTTTTCGCGCGGAGCTCCACAAAAGCCCAGCGGATAGATCTGATAGAACGTCGTCTCGTATGCCCACATAGCAACCTCCCGGTAAGCTCAACACAACGACATCCATTGTATGCCCGGCTTGTATCCTCTTCCCCAAAATAAGTTGCGGTGGAATAGTTCCTGCTTGTGCCTTCAGAGGCCTTAAACAAGAACTATTCCACCGCAACTGATGAGGGAACGTGATTAGGCAACAGGCTTTGCGCGGCGAATGGCCGGGAACATCACCGTGATGGCGAGGATGACACCCACGGCGGCGATTGCGCCACCCGCGCAGCCGATCCAGGCGATACCGGGACCCGAAACCACGGCGCCGCCGATCGCGGTACCCGTGCCGATACCGAGGTTGAACAGGCCCGAGAAGATCGACATGGCGACGGCCGACGAATCTGCCGGCGTGTGCTTGATGAGCTCGGCCTGAAACGCCACGTTAAAGGCCGTGGCGCAGCAACCCCACAGTGCGCAGACGGCAAGCACTGTCACGAGCGACGATGCGGCCGGCCCCATGAGCAGCAGGGCCACCGGCACGCCGGAGAGCGTGATAGCCAAGAACGGGAAGCGATGCCCATCGAACAGGCGGCCGAACAGCCAGCTTCCGAGCAGACCGGAGCAGCCGAACGCCGTCAGCGTCATGGTGATAGCGCTTGCGTCGACATGGGCGACCTGAGCCAGGAAAGGCTCGATATAGCTGTAGCTTGCGTAATAGCCGGTCGCCATGAAGACCGTGACTGCGTAGAGCGCGATCAGTAACGGGTTCTTGAGCAGCTCGGGCAGTTGCTTGACGGTAAAGCGCTCGCCCGCCGGCATGGTTGGAAACACGGTCGCCTGGTAGACGACCGCGACAGCAGACAGTGCTCCGACCACGGCAAACGTCATACGCCAGCCCACGGCCAGGCCAATGGCGCGGCCGAGCGGCAGGCCGAAGATCTGTGCGATGGAAGAGCCCGTGGCGATCATGCTGATGGCGAGCGCCCCGTGGCGTGTGTCAACCAGGCGCGACGCCATAATCGAGGCGACCGACCAGAACACGGCATGTGCGCAAGCGACCACCAGGCGCGCGCAGACCAGGATGGGATAAGTCGGCGCCACAGCGGACAGAAACTGGCCGAGCGAGAACACGGCGAGCACGCCCAGCAGCATCCGCTTGAACTCGAAACGCGAAGCGAACACCATGAGCGGCAACGACAGCAGCATGACGCCCCAGGCATAGACCGAGATCATGATGCCCGCCTGGGCCTCGGTGAGCGAGAACGACGCGGCGATATCAGTCAAAAGGCCGATGGGCATAAACTCCGACGTGTTGAACACGAACGCACAGCAGGTGAGCCCGACGAGCGGGAGCCACTGCCTGAGCGTGATGCCGTCTTGCCTTGCCTGACTCATATATAACGTCTCCAATCATTTTGAGTGGAGGCGATTATATAGCAACGGCCCCGCATCCGTCAGCAACAGATGCAGGGCCGAAAACAATTCGATACACAGAGGTTGCGCCGTCAATACATAACTATGCCAACCCCAGCAATATGCCCGCCGAATGCACGACAAACGCCACGATCCAGGCGACTGCCACCTGAAACGCGAACACGGCAACGGCGTAGCGCGCGCCCAGCTCGCTCTTGACGGCGCCGATGGCTGCCACACAGGGCGGGTACAGCAGCGTAAAGACCAGGAACACGTAAGCAGTAAACGGCGAAAACATGGTCGACAGCGCCGCGGGTGACGTTGCACCCAAAAGCACCGTGAGGGTCGAGATGACACTCTCCTTGGCGATAAGTCCGGTGACGAGCGCCGTGGATGCACGCCAGTCGCCAAACCCAAGCGGCGTCAGCGCCGGCGCGATGATGCTGCCGAGGCCCGCAAGCAAACTCTGCGACTGATCGGCGACCACATTAAAGCGGATGTCGAACGTCTGAAGGAACCAGATGACCACGGTAGCGGAAAAGATAATGGTAAAGGCCTTGGTAATAAAGTCTTTGGCCTTATCCCATGCCAGCATCACCGTCGTCTTGACGCTCGGCAGGCGGTAATTGGGGAGCTCCATGATAAACGGCACCGGGTCGCCCTTAAATGCCGTGCGGTTGAGCACCAAAGCCGCGATGCAACCGACCGCAATGCCAATCAGATAGAGCGAGACCATGGCGGGAACCGTCGCCTGCGGGAAAAACGCCCCGCACAGCAGGCCGTAGACCGGCAACTTGGCCGAACAGCTCATGAACGGCGTGAGCATGACCGTCATCTTGCGGTCGTGCTCGGATGGGAGCGTACGGGTCGACATGATAGCCGGCACGGTGCAGCCAAAACCGACGAGCATGGGCACAAAGCTGCGGCCCGACAGGCCAAAACGACGCAGCACCTTATCCATGACAAAGGCCACGCGCGCCATGTAGCCCGAGTCTTCCAGAATGGAGAGGAACAAGAAGAGCACGACGATAATCGGTAGGAAGGTCAGCACGCTGCCCACACCCGTAAGCACGCCGTCGACAGCCAGCGAGCGCACCACGTCGTTGGTGCCGAACGCCTTGAGGCCCGCATCGGCCGAGGCGATGACGGCAGCGATGCCGTCCTCCATGAGTCCCTGCAACGCCGCGCCGATCACGCCAAACGTCAGCCAAAAGACGAGGCCCATGATCACCAGGAACGCCGGAATGGCTGTGTAACGACCTGTCAGGATGCGGTCGATCTTGACGGAGCGCACGTGCTCGCGGCTCTCGTGCGGCTTGACGACGCAACGCCCACACACGTCGCCGATAAAGCTAAAGCGCATATCGGCCAGCGCGGACAGGCGGTCGGTGCCGGCCTCGCCCTCCATCTGGGTAATGATGTGCTCGATGGCGTCGAGCTCGTTGCGATCCAGGTGAAGCGCCTCGGTCACCAGCTCGTCGCCCTCAACCAGCTTGGTCGCCGCAAAACGCACGGGAATGTGCGCCGTCGCGGCATGGTCCTCGATAAGGTTGGCGATGCCGTGGATGCAGCGATGCAGTGCGCCGCCGTCTGGGCCATCAGGTGCGCAGAAGTCCAGGCGGCCGGGACGCTCGCGGAAACGCGCCACATGCAAGGCATGGTCCACCAGCTCGCCGATACCCTCGTTGCGGGCAGCGCTAATGGGGACGACCGGCACGCCCAACAGACTCTCGAGCAGGTTGACGTCAATGGCGCCGCCGTTGGTCGTCACCTCGTCCATCATGTTGAGCGCGATGACCATGGGGCGGTCGAGCTCCATAAGCTGCAGCGTCAGGTACAGATTGCGCTCAATGTTGGTGGCGTCGATGATATCGATGATGGCGTCCGGGCGCTCGTCGAGGATGAACTGACGGCTCACGACCTCTTCGCCTGTGTACGGCGACAGGGAGTAAATACCGGGCAGGTCGGTAACGCTCGCCTCGGGGTGGTTACGGATGGTGCCGTCCTTGCGGTCGACCGTCACGCCGGGAAAGTTGCCGACGTGCTGGTTGGAGCCCGTAAGCTGGTTGAACAGGGTGGTCTTGCCGCAGTTTTGGTTGCCGGCGAGGGCAAAATGCAGGGGCGCGCCCTCGGGCACGGCCGTCTTTGCCGCACGGGGCGAATACGTCCCCTCGCCGAGTGCCGGGTGCTCCGTCGTGCCGATTGCGGCGTTAGCGCGCGGGCCCGTATCTGTGTCGTGAACATCTACGAGCTCAATGCGAGCAGCATCGTCCTTGCGCAGCGTCAACTCGTAGCCGCGTAGGCGAATCTCGAGTGGGTCGCCCATGGGGGCGTACTTCATCATGGTGACTTCGGTGCCCGGCGTTAGGCCCATGTCCAAAATATGCTGACGAAGCGCCTGGTCGTCTGATGTCACCGATGCGACAACGGCGTCCTTTCCAATCTCGAGTGTATCGAGCTTCACGTCCGTGTTCCTCCCCCGGCGCCCACAGGGCGTTGTATTTTGTTTACCATGGCTAACCGTTTGCCATGGCTAACCAATTGTAACCATGCATGATAGCGCGAACATACAGCAACGTTCAATCGCCAGATCGGTGCAATGGGGACAGATCGCTTTGCCCAATAGATGCGATGCGGAACAACCAGGCGCGGGAGGGGATTCCGGGACACGGTTTCCCAGACGGCACCCTTTCGGAAACCGCACCCCACTATTCAGGCGAATTCCGGGATGCAGTTTCCCGATGGGGGCTCCTGGGGAAACTGCATCCCACTCCGAAACGCTAAAACGGGACGGGCTTTCCGACTGAGGTCTCTAGCGGAAGCTGCGTCCCGGAATAGGCACTCAGACTGGGACGTATTTTCCCGATCGAGCCCCTCGGGGAAACTGCGGCCCGGAATCTGCGCCCGAAACGGGACGCGGTTTCCCCGAGGACCGAATCAGCCGCCCGCCCCTCGTCAAAATCATCCGCTTTCCTCCGTTGTATGCGGAACATCCAAGGAGTGTCCCGGAGTGCCGGCAATAGGAACGTCCCCAGCTGCCGGCAGCATTTCACCGCAACTGCAAAAACCCGCGCAGGCAACCGTAGTCACCTGCGCGGGTTTAGTGGGCGCTCACAAAGGTACGCTACAGAGGGCCACGTCAGTTATGGATTACCGAACGGCACCGGCACGCGATGCCTCAGTCGGCTTACCAGGCGATGAAGCTTGCCGCAGTCCTAGACAATCGGCGCAATGCCGGCAAAGTGCAGAAACAGCGAAATAATTGCCACGACAATGACCACCGCTGCGATCAGCTTGTCGTGCAGATGCGGAAGCACCGGCTTACCGCGGCCTCGCTCACCCAGCATATAGACGGGAATGGCCGGAGCAAAAAGAATCGTCGTGATCATAACGCCCTGAAGACCCGTCGACCACACCAGGAACAACGTGTAGATAAAGCCGAGTGTACCGAAGAAGCGGGCTTTGCCGACGCTTGGCGCATGCGGCCCGTCCAGATGTTCGTTCTTCCAGCCAATCACCATGTAGTAGGCTGCCGAGCACACGTACGGAACCAGAATCGTGTTAACCGCGCAGCTATAGAAGAACTGGTAGGTGCTCGCCGCCACATACGACACAATCAAGAAGAGCTGCGTGATACCGGAGCTCACGAGAACCGTTACCACCGGGGCGTCGTGCTTGTTCGTCTTGGCAAACGCCAGAGGGAAGGATCCCTGGCGCGCTGCCTCGAACGGCGTCTCGGATGCAATGATGACATAGCCCAGCATCGCGCCGACCAACGAGAGAATAACGCCAAGGTTTACGATGGCAGCGCCAACAGGACCGATTGCGCGCTCAAGAATTCCCGCCATAGAAGGCGTTGCGAGCTGTGCCATCTCCTCGCGCGGCATAATGCCAAGCGACAGCATCGAGATAATCAGATACAGCGTGAACACGGCAGCAAATCCGAGTGCCGTCGAGCGACCGACGTCACGCACGTACTTTGCACGGCCCGAGATGACGACAGCGCCCTCGATGCCTGTGAAGACCCAGACAAGGGCGATCATGGTCGAGACGACTTGCTCACCAAACCCAGGACCAGCTGGTTCTCCCCAGAAGTTGTCCATAAAGATATCGACGTTGAACTTACCCAGGAGCACAATGCTCAGAACAAAGAGTCCCAGCGGCACCAGCTTTGCCAACGTGACGATCGTGTTAATGCCCGCGGCCTCCTTGACGCCACGAAGTACAAGAGCGGTAAGGAACCATAGAAATACGCTGGCGCAGATGATGGAAAGCAGATTGTTGCCCGCACCAAACGCGGGAAAGAAATAGCCCAGTGCGCTAAACAGCAAGAGAGCAAAGCTCACGTTGGAAAGGCATGCGCTGATCCAGTAGCCCCAGGCGGAGTTGAAACCAATGTAATCGCCAAAGCCTGCCGCAGCGTATGCATAGATGCCGCCGGTTAAGTCGGGACGAGCCTGAGATAGACCGTTGAACACCATCATCAACGCAAAGACGCCTATAAAACAAATTCCCCACGAGACGATAACCGCACCGGTATTGGCTCCGCCCGCTGCCATATCGCCGGCGAGAGAAAAGATACCGCCACAAATACTGGCGGTAATGACCATCATGGTCAGACGAAAGAGATCGAGGCCATTAGGGTCGATAATCTCATCGTTTTGAGCTTTAGAGGCCATTGTATGTGCACCCCCTTCATCATGTGATCGAACAAAAGATGGCCCGGACGTCCCGAATCGGGTGCCGGGCCATCGGTCAAGCGATCATCAGACTGTTACAGCTATCGCGTTAGAAGCGCAGTGACAGGCAAGAAAGGCCACCGTCGACCTTGCGATACTCGGAGGTATCGACGACGAGCGTCTTGTAGCCCAGATCCTGCACGGCCTTGAGCACGGTCGGATAGCCCTCGGCAACGATGACCGTACCGTTGACCCAGATGCAGTTAGCGCCATAGGCCTCGTCCTCGGGCACGACAATCTTGTTGTACTGGGCAAAGTCGGGCTTATCGATGAACTCGCCGGAGACGAGCATGTTGTTGTCCTCGATGTAGTTGACGCCCGTCTTGAGGTGCAGGACCTCCTCCAGCGGAACCTCGGAACCCTCGAGGCCCCAGCCCTCGAGAATCTCGCAGAACTGGCGAATGCCCTCTTCATTGGTGCGAGCGGAGCGACCGACATAGAAATGATCGCCGACCATCATGACGTCGCCGCCGTCGAGCGTGCCGGGAGAAACAATGTGCTTGACATGCTCGTCGTCAAAGAAGCGACGGACGACTGGCTCGATCTCGTCCTTCTCGCCGTTGCGGCTGTCGGCACCGGGGTTGGTAATAATGGCGCCGCAGCGAGTGATGACGGCCGGATCCTCGACGAAGCAGCTGTCGGGATACTGCTCGAGGGCAGGCAGCACCGACACGTCCACGCCACACTGCTCGAGCGCATGCTCATAATCGTAGTGCTCCTCAATGGCGCGCTCGTAGATAGGCTGGCCAAGCTCGGGTGCGCTCGTGATGCCATTGCTCAGGGACTTGCCGGGACGACGGATGATAACGTGGCTGAACTTGGTCATGATGATCCTCCTTGGATCTCCTAGCCGAGGGCGAACTTCCTTGTGTCCGCCCTCCTTTCGATGGCTTAATCATAGGGCGGTTTTCCTGTTTTGTATATTGTATACAATCATGAACGGTAGATATTTCTCGGTGAGCGTACTCTCACGTTTCGGCACGAAGTAGCATGATTTAACTGGTCGTTCTATAATTCAACTGAGCTATTCAAGTGAAATGTATTTAGTTTTAAAAATATACAGTTAAAGGATATACGTTCATGGAAACACTCAGAAGGCCCCTGAAGGACCACGTATACGACTACATTTCGAGCCGCATTGACGCCGGCGAGTTGTCCGCCGGCGACCGTTTGAGCGAGCAAGCGATCTGCGATGCCATGGGCGTGTCGCGCACGCCGGTTCGCGAAGCGCTCATCCAGCTGGCAAGCGATGGCTATCTGGACAACCTCCCCCGCCGCGGATTCCGTGTCCGCGGGTTCGATCAGCAAAACGCCGTTGAAGTCTTCGAGATCATGGGGCCGCTGGACGGGCAGGCGGCGTACCTCGCCTGCCCAAACCTAACCGACGATGACATTACGCAGCTTAAATTTCTCGTCGGCTCCATGGACCTTGCGATCCAAGGCGGTCTTATCCGAAAGTACGACGATATTCAGCGAGACTTTCACCTTACGTACTTCAACCGCTGCGGCAACGACCGTCTGCGCGACATGATCTCGCAACTCGAGCGCTGCTTTATCAAGCGCGATTACGAGACTGTCGACCAAGAGACGGCGTGCAAACTGCTCAATAAAGCCAACAGCGAACATGCCCATATTCTTGAGTTGTTCGAAGCACGAGATGCGACGGGCGTGCGCGACTACGTTCGCGATGTCCATTGGAACAGAGAAAACGCCCAGTTCACCGTTTGGTAGGAAAGCAGCGGGCGGTAGCGGACCAATTCTTGGCACCGCCGCCCAAAAAGATCCGTTTTCCTCCGTCTCCGAGGGATCATTTGGAAAGCGCATCCCACCATCCGGGCGAATTCCGGGATACCGTTTCCCGATGAGGCCTCTCGGGGGAACTGCGTCCCAGAATTCTGGTTCGAAACGGGATATGGTTTCCCAAACAAGCCTCTTGCGGAAAATGCATCCCGGAATCCCCGCTCGAAACGGGACGCGCTTTCCCAGTCGAGGCCCTATGGGAAACTGCAACCCGCCTTCGAGGGCAAAACCGGGACACAGTTTCCGGGCGGGGCATCAAAAACAAAGTTGCGGTGGAATAGTTCCTGCTTGGGCTGGCTGAGACCTTAAATAGGGGCTATTTCACCGCAAGTTATTGAGGGGATGTCCGTCCTCTTACAGATGGCGCTCCAGAAAGCGGAAGGCCAGGCGGATCCAGGGACGGACGGAAACCTGCTTGTCCTCGTTGTCGACCGCGGTATTGGCGTTGCCAAGCGAAAGGCCGTGGCCACCCTGGTCAAAGACGTGCATCTCGCATGCAACACCCTCCTCGGCCATGCGCTGCGCAAACGGGTAGACCTGCGCGATCGGCGCCGTCTTGTCGTCGGACACGCCCCACACAAAGGTCGGGGGCATCTGGCGCGAAACGTGCGTGGTAGGGCAAATGTCGGTCAGGTGCTCATCGGTCGCCTCGCCGCCCGTCACCATCGACAGATAGTCGTTGAGCAAATCGCGCCCCGTCTTGCCACCCGTCTTGGGCACGCGCAGGTCGATGCGCGGGTCGCGCGTCTGCATATCGCGCACATAGGCAAGGTCGAGCAACGGATAGCCCAGCACCACGGCGTCGGGACGAATATCCTCCGGACGAGCCCCGGCAAGGCCCGCGAAGGGTCCGGTCTTCCACTGCGTTGCCAACGAGGCGCAGATCATGCCGCCCGCCGAGAAACCCACGATGCACACGCGCTTGGGATCGACATGCCACTCGTCGGCGTTGGCGCGCACGGTAGCGACCATCTTGGCGAGGTCCGCCTGCGGATGCGGAAAGCTCACGTCGCCCGTGGCGCTCGTCACATAGTTGAGCACAAAGGCCTGGTAGCCGCGGTCCAAAAATGCAAACGCCACCGGGTCCTGCTCGTGCGGAGCGATATGCGTAAACCCGCCTCCGCCGCAGATGATCACCGCGGGGCGGCGGCCATTGGGCTTGTCGGGCAGCGGCTCGGCACCCAGATACGTAAACGTCGCCGGATAATCCTCGGTCGGCTCCTCGCCCCACAGCGCATGGTTCTCGACAATCATATGTGCTCCCTTCGCGCAGATTATGCGCACTCGTTTTTCGCACCTTAGCGTACCCCACTTGAGCCCGTGGCGCAGAAACACCCCCGCAATAAGTTGGCCTTCAACTGATATATCACAAAATCGCTGTTCAGAGGTATCGTTGGGCAGCGTAAAATAGGGGCGCTGACCGTGCTGGGAAACACGTACGAAACGTTTCCGGCAAACCACACGCGTGCAACATGCGCGCCTGATACGTTGGAGGCATCTATGGGTCTGCTCGATTCGCTCAAGTCCACGTTCACTTCGTCGGGCGAGGCGTCCGTTCCGCCCGCAGCAAGCTTCGCCACCCGCGAAGGCGTCATCTACGCTCCCGTCAACGGCGTGCTCGTCAATCTGAGTGAAGTTCCCGACGAGACCATCGCCTCGGGCATGCTCGGTCAGGGCTACGGCATCGAACCAATTACCGGCACCATCTACGCCCCCGCCAACGGCCGTATCGGCGCCACCACCGTCACCAACCACTCCATCGGCATGATTACCGAGGACGGTCTTCGCGTGTTCATCCATGTTGGCCTGGGCACCGTGGAAATGAACGGCAAGGGTTTTGCCCGCTTTGTCGAGATGGGCGATGTGGTCAAGGCAGGCCAGCCGCTCATCAGCTTCGACCGCGAGGCCATTAAGGCCGCTGGTCACGAGGACATCGTGACCGTCATCGTCTCCGAGCTCGATCGTCTTAAGAGCATCGACCATGTCGGCGAGTCTGGAACGCTTATCGGCGGCAACCCGCTCGTCAAGCTTGGCGACCCGCTGCTGGTTGCCAAGACCAAGTAGCCGAGCATCATCGCATAAAGGCTCAACCACCCGTACGTCTTTGCCGCATCTGTGTTGTTGTTTTTGCCTATGTAGAGGTTCTGAAACGTTTCTATATAGGCAGCTGAGCATCAACGCAGGTGCGGCTTTTGCGTAGCGAGGCATCGCCCCGCGGCATGTTGTTCAACCGCACGAACCCCCTTCCTTTGTCCGCGCAGAGCGCTAGACTGCTAGGTCGACATTGGAGGAAGATCGATGCAAAACACACCCACGGACGCCGTACATGCCGCGCCTCAACGCTACCAACGCATCGTCGCGCTCGACGGGCTCCGCGCCCTCGCCATCGCCGGCGTCGTCCTATATCACCTTCGCCCCAGCCGCCTGACCGGCGGTTTTTTGGGCGTTACACTCTTCTTTACGCTGAGTGGCTATCTCGCCACCAAAAGCATTATGCGGGCTACGGCACGCGGCGGATTCTCATACCCGCGCTATATCTGCCGCCGCATTGCGCGCATGATCCCGCCGATCGTCGTGACCATCGCGCTTACCGCCATCGCCACCTACATCGCAGCCCCGAGCCTACTCCCTAAGGTGCAGCAGGACGCCCTGCCATCGGCACTCTTTTTGAGCAACTGGTTCTACATCTTCCGCAACGTCTCGTATTTCGCCGCCGCGGGGCTTCCCTCGCCGCTCACGCACCTGTGGTTCTGCGCCGTCACTATGCAGTTCTATCTGGTGTGGCCGGTCATCCTTATGGCGCTGTGCAGCAAAACCAGGTCGCGCAACACCGCCATCGGCATCGCGATCGCATTCGCGCTTGTATCGACGGCAGCCATGGTCCTCATGTTTAATCCCACCGCCGACACATCGCGCGTCTACTACGGAACCGACGCCCGTGCCGCCGAGCTTCTATGCGGAGCCTTAGCCGCCATCGCCGCGCCGCGTCTGCGCGAGATGCTGAGCGGTGACATCCATATCCCCGGCGCCAACAAGGGCATCTCAAAGGTCAACGCGATTTCTATCGCGTGGCTCGTTGCCATTATAGCCGGCGCGCTCATGCTGACTGGAGAGAGCGCCTGGCTCTACCGAGGCGGCTTTTTACTGTTTGCCTTCGTCACCGGGCTCCTTATCATCTGCGTGCAGAATACGGAGTGCATCGTGCGTCGCCTATTGTCGGTCAAGCCGCTCGTCTGGCTGGGCCAGCGCTCGTTCTCGGTCTATCTGGTGCACTATCCCCTACTGCTTCTTATGAACCCCGCAACCCGCACTACCCGCATCGCCTGGTGGGAGCAGGTATTACAGCTTGTACTGATCCTTGCGGTAGCCGAGGTTTTCTATCGCCTCGTCGAACGTCCTTGGTCCCGCAAGCCGGCCCAACAGGACAGCACGGCAAGAAAGCACGTCCTCGCGCCCGCCATGGTGCTCCCCGCGCTTGGCGCCGTATGCGTCGCCGCACTTGCCTTCGCGCCGCTTGACTGGGCAGGCATCGCCACCGCCCGCGCCGAGCAACTCCGTCCCGAGCTTGCCCAGAACGCGACCTCCGCCCAGGACAACGGAGCCAACGACAAGGGCGCCGAGCCCGCATCCGGTAAAGAATCCCAGCCCAGCGACACCGCATCCGAAGACGCCGCCAAGCAAAAACCCAAAGAGGGACCTATCGCCGAAAAGGTCCCGAAGAACCTTGACTGGAAGAGCTTTACCTACGACGAGGCGACCGGAACCTGCGACGCCCGCGTGCTCATGATCGGCGACTCGGTCACCGCAGGTGCCCAACCTGGCATTCAGGCGGTGCTTCCCAACGCGTACATCGACGGCGTGGTGAGCCGCCAGTTCTACACCTTCCAGGATGTCTACGCGCAGGACATCGCCAACTACGATCCAAGCGTGGTCATCTGCGCGCTTGGCACCAACGGCCTCATCCGCGACCCTCAGCAGGTGCAGGACGTGATTAATGCCGTGGGCGGCAAGCCCATCTACTTTGTGACCGTGCGTGTACCGCTCGAGCTACAGGACCGCAATAACCAGACAATCCGCGACGCCTGCGCTCAAAACGGCAACGCCGGCGTCATCGACTGGAACGGTGCCTCCGAGGGCCACAGCGAATACCTCGTCGACGACGGCACACACCTCACCCAGGCGGGAATCGACACCTACGCTGCCCTCATACGCCAAGCCATCTGCGGGCACTAGGCAACGCAAAATCGGCGCTTGCGCGGTGCCCACGTCACGCCCATACATCACACCTGACGTTTTGCTACGCCCCCACTCGCGGGTTAGAATGGTTAACTGTTTGGAAATAATCCGTACAACCGTTATGGGAGGATACGTGAACCGCACCAAAATCGCGCAGCTCTATGCCGATGCCGAGTCGCTCGGTGGCCAGACCGTCACCGTTGCCGGCTGGGTCAAGTCCGTCCGCGACATGAAGAACTTTGGCTTCGTTACGCTCAACGACGGCAGCTGCTTCCGCGACCTGCAGGTCGTCATGAACCGCGAGGCGCTCGACAACTACGACGAGATCGCCCATCAAAACGTCTCGGCCGCCCTCATTTGCACCGGCACCGTCAAGCTGACCCCCGATGCACCCCAGCCCTTCGAGCTTTCTGCCACCTCCATCGAGGTCGAGGGCGTCAGCGCCCCGGATTACCCGCTGCAGAAGAAGCGCGCAACCGTCGAGTTCCTGCGCACCCAGCAGCACCTGCGTCCGCGCACCAACCTGTTCCGCGCCGTGTTCCGTATCCGCTCTGTCGCGGCTGCCGCCATCCACCGCTTCTTCCAGGAGCAGGGCTTTGTCTACGTCAACACCCCCATCATCACCACGAGTGACTGCGAGGGCGCCGGCGAGATGTTCCGCGTGACCACGCTCGACCCCAAAAACCCGCCCCTCACCGAGTCCGGCGAGGTCGACTGGAGCCAGGACTTCTTTGGCAAGCATGCGAGCCTCACCGTGTCCGGCCAGCTCAATGCCGAGAACTTTGCCATGGCCTTTGGCGACGTGTACACCTTTGGCCCCACCTTCCGCGCCGAAAACTCCAACACCACGCGCCACGCCGCCGAGTTTTGGATGATTGAGCCCGAAATGGCCTTCGCCGATCTGAACGACTACATGGATAACGCCGAGGCCATGCTCAAGTACGTCCTTAAGGACGTCATGGCCACCTGCCCCGACGAGCTCAATATGCTCAACAAGTTTGTTGACAAGGGTCTGCTTGAGCGCCTGGACCATGTCGCCAACTCCGACTTTGCCCGCGTCACCTATACCGAGGCCGTCGAGATCCTGGAGCAGGCCGTCGCCGCCGGTCACAAGTTCGACTACCCCGTCAGCTGGGGCATCGACCTGCAAACCGAGCACGAGCGTTTCCTGACCGAGGAGCACTTTAAGCGCCCGACCTTTGTAACCGACTACCCGGCCGAGATCAAGGCGTTCTACATGCGCATGAACGAGGACGGCAAGACCGTCGCCGCCGCCGACTGCCTGGTTCCCGGTATCGGCGAGATTATCGGCGGCTCCCAGCGCGAGGAGCGCCTGGATCTGCTCGAGGCCCGCATCAAGGACCTGGGCATGAATCCCGAGCAGTACAAGTACTACCTTGACCTGCGCCGCTACGGTTCCTGCAAGCACGCCGGCTACGGCTTGGGCTTCGAGCGCTTGGTGATGTACCTCACCGGCGTGGGCAACATCCGCGACGTCCTGCCGCACCCGCGCACCGTGGGCAACGCCGACTTCTAATCGCCATAGCGCCACCAAACGCGTTCCAGCGCATCACGCCAGCGCCTTTCGGCAAGCCGAGGGGCGCTTTTTTTCAACAGCATCCGTCAAGCTTTTGGCAAGGTTTTGGTCAGTTAGGCAGGGTTGTTGAAAACTCGACCCGCCGTTTGCCGGCAACCATCGACCGTCCAAGGCGTCACGCGTCCTTGGCCAGACTCCGCACCCTAGGCTCTGATCTGCCATCACCAAAAAAGGAAAGGACGTGGGCGCTATGACCGAAGCCGTTGTTGAAAACTACGAGACCACGACCAGGGGCTCCGCCTCGATGGCAGCCTATCGCGCCGTACGCATCCTGCAGCTCTTGAGCGAGAACACCGGCGAGGACAAGGCGCTGCTTTCCGACGAGTTGGTCGAGCTCCTCGCCCATCCCAACGACCCCGCCCGCATGCCCATCTCGGCGGCACGCCGCAGCATCTATACCTCGATATCTGCACTTCGTCACGCCGGATACGAAATCGACTATAAGCGCGGCGTGGGCTATCGGCTCCTCACCCGCCCGCTTACTGATGAAGAGATCATACGGCTCCACGGCATGGTCATGCGCAACCGATCGACGCCCATAGCCATTCGAAAGAGCATGGCACAGCACCTGGTCGCCATGGCAAGCGCCGATGTTCGTGACTATCTCGATATGCCCGAACCGGCACCGGCCGCCAACGACGCACCCGTCAAGACAACGCGTTCGCACGCCAAGCGTATCGACACGTGCGAGCTCGTCGAACAGGCCATCGACCATGGAACAACTGTCAGCTTTGACATCTCAAACGTCCTGACCCGAGGCGAAATCGAGGTGGTGCGGATGACGGTCCGGCCCTTTGCCATCAGGCAGCGCGATGGCGTCTCGTATCTGCTGGGAACGGTCTACGACACCCGAGGCGCCGACGACACCCTGCGCACCGTTGAGGTCAGCCGCATGAGAAACGTCAGCACGCGTTTGCTCGACGGCAAGAAACTCTTTGCCGCGCTAGACGAAGAAGACAGCCCCGCACCCGCAGCATAAGCCCCGTTACCGTCCGTCGTTCCTCAGCACCGCCCATCCGGTTCAGTATTAAAAAACCCGCCAGGTTATTGTAAAAATGGACATCGGCGTTACTATAGTCCCACTTGCACTTTTTCCTAGTGCAGTGTTTCCAGCCATTTTTATACTGGGGGTAATGATATGAAGGACATCACCATCAGCCGCAGGAGCCTTCTTGTCTCCGCCGGCCTGCTCGCGCTCGCTCCGCTCGCCGGGTGCGGTGGCAACTCTGGTTCCGGCTCCGCTGCCGCCGGCTCCGACTACACCATCGGCGTTCTGCAGCTCACCGAGCACTCCGCGCTCGATGCCGCCAACGACGGCTTCGTCAAGGCCATCAAGAAGAGCGGTCTCAAGGTCAAGATCGACCAGAAGAACGCCCAGAACGACCAGTCCACGTGTAAGTCCATTGCCGACAAGTTCGTAGGCGACGGCGTCAACTTGATCTATGCCATCGCTACGCCCGCCGCGCAGGCTGCCGCCGGCGCCACCGCTGATATCCCCATCGTTGGCTGCGCCATCACCGACTACGCCGCCTCGGGCCTGGTCCAGGACAACGACAAGCCCGGCACCAACGTTACGGGCGCTTCCGACCTCACCCCGGTCGCCGAGCAGCTCGAGATGATGCAGAAGGTCCTGCCCGACGTTAAGAAGGTCGGCTTGCTCTACTGCACCGCCGAGTCCAACTCCGACATCCAGATCAAGGCCGCCAAGAAGGAGCTCAACAAGCTGGGCCTCGAGTACACTGACTTCACCGTCTCGAGCTCCAACGAGATTCAGTCCGTCGTCGAGTCTGCCGTGGGCAAGGTCGACGCGCTGTACTCCCCCACCGACAACACCATCGCCGCGGGTGCCTCGCAGGTCGGCCAGATCTGCAAGGAGAACAAGCTCCCCTTCGTGACCGGCGAGGAGGGCATGTGCAAGGCCGGCGGTCTGTTCACCCTCTCCATCAACTATGAGGACCTGGGCTACGCCGCGGGCGAGATGGCCGTCAAGATCCTGAAGGGCGAGGCCAAGCCCGAGGATATGCCGATCAAGCACCTCTCGAGCAAGGACCTGGTCGTCGTCAAGAACGACGAAATGGCCGAGGCCCTGGGCATCGACCTTTCCGCTCTGGACGCGTAGCGGCATGCGCGGCGATGTGCCTAGGGCCCATACTCGCGCCGTTGCCGTGCTATTCAATATCTGAGCCACAGGGGCGGACGCCAAAGACCGGCGTTCGCCCCGCTTGTTACGGATGAGACAAAACATCCGGCCGCAGCTCTTTTATGCAGTGTTACCGCTATTATGGAAAATCACGAGTCCACCCTATCCTAGGAGGTATGAAGCATGCTCATTGCATTGCAGGGCGCCGTTTCGCAGGGCGTCCTCTGGGGCATCATGGTGCTCGGCGTGTTTATCACGTTCCGCCTGCTCGACATCCCCGATATGACCTGCGACGGCAGCTTTGCCCTCGGCGGCTGTGTTTGCGCCGTGCTCATCGTCAACAATAACGTCGACCCGCTGCTCGCCGTGCTGGCCGGCATGTGCGCCGGCGCCATCGCCGGCGCTGTCACGGGCATCTTGACCACCGTTTTTGAGATTCCTGCAATCCTCGCCGGAATCCTTACGCAGATCAGTCTGTGGTCCATCAACCTGCGCATCATGGGCAAATCCAACACGCCCATCCTTGCCAAGGGCACCATCTTCTCATCCGTCAGCCACATGACGGGCCTGCCGCAGTCCACTGTTGCCATTATCCTGGGCATTGTGCTGGCCGTGGCCATCGTCGCCATCCTGTACTGGTTCTTTGGCACTGAGATCGGCTCGGCGCTGCGTGCCACCGGCAACAACGAGTACATGATCCGCGCCCTGGGCGTTAACACCAACACCACCAAGATGATCGCCCTCGTGCTCTCCAACGCCCTCATCGGCCTTGCCGGCGCGCTCATCTGCCAGAGCCAGAAGTACGCTGACATTGGCATGGGCACCGGTGCCATCGTTATCGGTCTTGCCGCCATTGTTATCGGCGAGGTGCTCGGCCGCCTGCTGCCCGGCGGTCTGACGCAGTTTAGTGTCCGTCTTGCCTCTGCCGTCTTTGGCTCCGTGGTGTACTTCCTCATTCGCGCCATCGTGCTGCAGCTGGGTATGGATGCCAACGACATGAAGCTGCTCTCCGCCGTGATCGTTGCCGTGGCCCTGTGCGTGCCCGTGGTTTGGGAGCGCTACAAGCTCCGCAGCTCCTATACGAGGGGAGATGAGGCAAATGCTTAAGCTCTCGCACGTCAAAAAGACCTTTAACAAGGGCACCGTCACCGAGAAGCGCGCACTCACCGGCGTCGACCTCACCCTTAACGACGGCGACTTTGTGACCGTGATCGGCGGCAACGGCGCCGGCAAGTCCACGCTGCTCAATATGATCGCCGGCGTGTATCCGCTCGATTCGGGCGTTATCGAGCTCGACGGCACCGACATCTCGCGTCTGAGCGAGTCGCAGCGCGCCAAGTACCTGGGCCGCGTGTTCCAGGACCCCATGCGCGGCACCGCAGCCGACATGCAGATTGCCGAGAATCTGGCCCTCGCCAAGCGTCGCGGTCAGCGTCGCGGTCTTTCGTGGGGCGTCACCAAGGCCGAGAAGGACGAGTACGTTGAACTGCTCAAGCGCTTGGACCTCGGTCTGGACACGCGCCTCAACGCCAAGGTCGGCCTGCTCTCGGGCGGCCAGCGCCAGGCACTCACCCTGCTGATGGCCACGCTCACCAAGCCACGCCTGCTGCTGCTCGACGAGCACACCGCGGCCCTCGACCCCAAGACGGCTTCTAAGGTGCTCAACCTGACCGAGGAGATCGTCGACGAGAACCACCTGACCACACTCATGGTCACGCACAACATGAACGACGCCATCCGCCTGGGCAACCGTCTGATCATGATGCACGAGGGCCATGTGATCTACGACGTGGCCGGCGACGAGAAAAAGTCGCTCACCGTGGCCGACCTGCTGCAGAAGTTCGAGGAGGTCTCGGGCGGCGAGCTCGCCAACGACCGCATGCTGCTGAGCTAACGACCTAGAAAACCACCAAAAACCTGCCAAAGAGGGACAGGTTTATTTTGGCAGGTTTTATCTGCACAAACGTCAAAACCGCCGCAAAGGGACAGGCGCCCTTGCGGCGGTTTTCGCATATCATGTCGATAATCCAGCGTCAGCAGGGACCACTGGTCAAGAACTAAGGAAACTGCCTTGAGAAGATTTCTTCCCCGCCGTGCAAACCTTATACCCACCAAGAAGCCTGTCCGAATTTGATCGGACGGGCTTCTTGGTGGGTATCATGGTTGAACGATCATGAGGAGGTTTCCCTACATGGAATTGTTTGAGCCAATTCTTCATTTCTTTGCACAACGATGGGTCCACAACATCATCTGGGCAGGTATCTTGGCCATCGGCACCGCCGTTGCCGCCAAGATCGCGTCCAAGACCCTGTACCACCTGCTCAACCGCGACGATAACCCACTCCCTTCATCAAGCATCTTCATCAACATCGCGCGCGCTGTCATCTGGATGATCGGAGGCAGCTTTATCCTCGACAACTGCTTTGGCATTAACGCAAACGCCCTCGTTGCCGCTCTTGGCGTCGGCGGCATCGCCATCTCGCTCGGCTTTCAGGACACGCTGTCAAACCTTATCGGCGGCATGCAGGTGACCTTTATGGGCATCATCAAGCCCGGCGACAATATCGAGGTCGGCGGCGTGTCGGGCGTGGTCCAAGACATCACCTGGCGCCATACGACCATCGAGGACGCCTGCGGGCAGACCATCATCGTCCCCAACTCCAACATCTCCAAGAACACGCTCGTGCACCTCATGCCCTTTGGACGCGTTGCCGTGCCCGTCGCGGTCAAGGACACGTCCAAGTGGGCTTCACTGGACGCGTTGGCAGATGAGCTCACCGACGCCACTAAGGCCGCCGTGCTTCCCATCTCGGGCTTTGACAAGGAGCCCTACGTGCTCTTTAGCGAGATCGGTGACTTTGGCATCAAGGGCAAGATCATCTTTATCGTCAGCGACGACAGCACCACTTTCACTGCAGCCGACGCCTGCATCCGCGCCATCGCCCCCATCATCGCCTAAAACCACCACAAAGAGGACAGGCACCTTCGTGGTGGTTTCGCATCGTGGTACCATGGTTTATATCGTTGTTTAAACGACTAAGGGAGTAAACACCATGGAAGAGGCCTATCGTCAAGCACGCAAGCGCGGCGAGCAGGGACGCCGTCGCGCCATCAGCCAAAGCGAGCACCCGTACCTTACGGACCTCGACGGCCTCGTTTCCCAGCTCCCCTTAGGCCAGCGAGAGAGCGTCGGTCTGAGGGACATTCCGCTCGAAATGGTCGTCGGCACGGTCACCAAAGGCCGTCAGTCTGCCTTTTCGTGTAACTTTATGCCCCTGCTGCCGTTTAACACCGAGTTCGCCCGCAAGTGGTCCAACCTCTACGACATCCAGGTGACCGAGGGCTATCGCGACCCCATCATCGTCACCGAGTTCATGCATCGGTTCTATGTCCAGGAAGGCAACAAGCGCGTCAGCGTCCTCAAATTCCTGGACGCCCCGACGGTTTCGGCCAAGGTCACCCGTCTCTACCCCGGCAAATGGGATTCCGTCGAAAGCCGCCTGTACGGCGAGTTCTGCGCGTTTTGGCGCGTCTGCCCCCTATACGAGATCGAGTTCTTGCGTGAGGGAAGCTACGAAACGCTCGCCAAAATGCTCGGCCAGAACCTTATCGAAAAATGGCCGCAGAAAAAGGTCGACTACCTGCGCCATACCTTCCTACTCTTTAAGCGCGCCTACCTGCGTGCCGGCGGCGACCATCTGGACATTACGCCCGCCGACGCTATGCTCGTTTACCTCAATGTGTACAGCCAGGACCGCCTGCTGGATACGCCGACGGATATCGTCGTAAACCGCCTGTGCAAGATTTGGCGCGAGCTGGTCATCGCCGGCAAAAATGACGAGGAGAAGGTCAATCTTGTCGAAGCGCCGAGCGTCGATGAGGATATAGCACCCGCCAAGTCCACCTCCGGCGTGCTCAACTTCTTTATGGGCAAGACCGTCTATTCGGCGGCCAACCCCCTGCGCATCGCCTTTATCCATGAATTCCCCTGTGCATCGTCGAGCTGGGACAGCTTGCACGACCAAGGGCGTCAGTATCTCGATGAGCACTTTGGCGGTATCGTGCGCACCGAGGCGTTCGAGGACTGCCACGATCCGGACGCGTTCTACGCCGCCGCGGAAACGGCTGTCAAACATGGAGCAAACGTCATCTTCTCGACCTCGCACCGCCTGATGGAATACACGCTCAGGGCTGCCGTTGAGTATCCTCGGGTTCGGTTCCTCAACTGCTCTATCGGCCTTCCCCACCAAAGCGTGCGCTCGTATTTTGGCAAAATGTACGAGGCCAAGTTCCTCCTGGGCGCCCTTGCTGCCAGCATGGCGGACAACCACCGCATCGGTTACCACGCGTCGGTCTTTGCGTCGGGCGCGCTTAGCGAGATCAACGCCTTTGCCATCGGCGCCTCGTTGCTCGACCCTCGCGCGCAGGTAATCCTTACCTGGGGCGATGTGCCCGCCGGCGGCCTTGCCGAGGCCATGTGCCGCGAAGGCGTGAGCGTCATGACCGGCGCCGACATGTCAAAGTCGCTCGAAGACCCCACGGCCTACGGACTCCACCGCCTGGTCGATGGCAAGGTCGTCGGCATCGCCATGCCGGTATGGAACTGGGGTCGATACTACGAGCTTATCGTGCGAAGCCTGCTGCATGGCACCTGGGATGAGACCAGTGACGATAGCCAGGTTCGCGCCGTCAACTACTGGTATGGTATGAGCTCGGGCGTTATCGACATTCGCTACGCTCCGGGCCTGCCTTATCAGACGCGCAAGCTTGTTCAGCTGCTCCGCAATGGCATCGTCGAGGGCTCCATCAATCCATTTGGCGGCGAACTCCATAGCCAAGACGGCGTGGTGCAGATCGAGGGTTTTCCCCCATTGCCGAGCACGCAAATCGTCGAGATGAACTGGCTGGCCGACAACGTGGTGGGCACCATTCCGCAGCCCAGCGATGAGCCGAAGGTCCGCGCCCTATGAAAATCCTTGCCGTAGCCGATACAGAAGAACGATGCCTTTGGGAATGTTTTCACAAGGAACGCTTTGAGGGTGTTGACCTGATTTTGTCCGCCGGCGATCTGGACCCGGACTATCTTGAGTTTTTGGTCACCGTCATCAACAAGCCGCTCATCTACGTGCGCGGCAACCACGATGACCGCTATGCACGTCATGCACCGGGTGGATGCATCTGCGTCGAAGACACCGTGTACGTGTATCGCGGCGTCCGCATTGCGGGGCTTGGCGGCTCCATGCGCTATCGAGATGGTGCCAACATGTACACCGAGCGCGAGATGACCAAGCGCATGCGCAAGCTCTCCCGCAAAGTGAGGATGGTCGGCGGCTGCGACATCCTGCTCACTCACGCGCCCGCCGCCGGCATGGGCGACTTGGATGATCTGCCGCATCGGGGATTCGACTGCTTTAACACAGCGCTTGAGTCCTGGAGCCCCGACTACATGGTGCACGGACATGTGCATCAAAGCTATGGTCCAGATTTTCAGCGCGAGCGGCAACACACGTGCGGGACAACGATCATCAACGCCTGCGGCTATACGCAGTTTGAGCTGGACGAGGCGCGCTACCCCATCCGTGGATGGCAGGCAGCCTGGCTCAATTCGCAAACCATGCGCCGCGAGCTCAAGCGCCACGAGGCAATCGAATCCTCAACCGCCAGAACACCCTGGTAACCACTTTTAAGGCTTGACGCTGCGCCGGCCCCAAGCGCCCCATCTCGCCCCTCAAGCCGTCGCTCGCGTACCAAAGTACGCGTCGCTCCTCTTTCGGGGCGACCTGGGGCACTTGGAACCGGCTCGCTGCGATGCCATAACATTGACGCCAAAGTGCCAAAACCACCACAAAGGTGCCTGTTCCCTTTGTGGTGGTTTTGGCCCGAGATAGCAAGAAACCCGGTCCTGCACGAGGCAGAACCGGGTTTCTTTAGCAATGCTTGCTTTGCTCAGGCAGTAACTAAAAGTTACTCAGCCAGGAAGTCGCGCTGGACAGCGGGATCGACCTTGACGCCAGGGCCCATGGTGGAAGACACGGAGATGGACTTGACGTACTTGCCCTTAGCGGAAGAGGGCTTGACGCGCAGAATCTCGGTGTACAGGGCAGCGTAGTTCTCGACGAGCTGCTGCTCAGAGAAGGACTTCTTGCCCAGGGGCACGTGGCAGATGCCGTAGCGATCGGCGCGATACTCAACGCGGCCGGCCTTGAGCTCGGAGACCATCTTGGCGACGTCCATGGTCACGGTGCCGAGCTTGGGGTTCGGCATGAGGCCACGGGGACCAAGGATCTTACCGATGCGGCCAACCTTGGCCATCATGTTCGGCGTAGCGATAGCGGCGTCGAAGTTGATCTCGCCCTTCTGGATCTGGGCGACGAGCTCGTCGGAACCGATGATGTCGGCGCCGGCAGCCTCGGCCTCGCGAGCCTTCTCGCCCTCGGCGAAGACGGCAACACGAACGGTCTTGCCGGTGCCGTGGGGCAGAGAGATGGAACCTCGGATGTTCTGGTCAGCCTTACGAGTATCGATGCCCAGACGGAAGTGGGCCTCGACGGTCTCGTCGAACTTGGCGGTGTCGAGCTCCTTGATGAGCTTGGCAGCCTGAAGGGGGGTGTAGAGCGTGGCGCGGTCGATCTTCTCGGCAGCGGCGTTATAGCTCTTACCATGCTTAGCCATGTGCATTACCTCCTGTGGTTAAACGGGCTTATGCCCTCCCACATCGTATCGTGTGCCCTATTGCACACATATAACGGGCGCTCCGGTCGGAGCACCCGTCATTACCTAAAGAAATCGTTACTCAGCGATGGTGACGCCCATGGAACGGGCGGTACCGGCGATGATCTTCTTGGCGGCGTCAATGTCGTTGGCATTGAGGTCCGGCATCTTGATCTCGGCGATCTTGGTGAGCTGCTCCTGGGAGAGCTGACCAACCTTGTCGGCCTGGGGCTTAGCGGAACCAGACTTGAGGTTCAGCTCCTTCTTGATGAGGTGAGCCGCCGGCGGGGTCTTGGTGATGAAGGAGAAGGACTTATCCTCGTAGACAGAGATCTCAACGGGGATGATGTCGCCCTTCTTGTCCTGCGTCTCGGCGTTAAAGGCCTGGCAGAACTGCATGATGTTCACGCCAGCAGCGCCCAGGGCGGGGCCGACGGGAGGAGCGGGGTTAGCGGCACCAGCAGGAATCTGGAGCTTAATGACGTTGGCAACCTTCTTCTCAGCCATGGTCATTCCTTTCGAATCACGAGTGTGAAGTACTTGCTATATCGTAAGCACGCACGTGTTAGAAGCACTCCTGAGATGAGCAGTCACAGAAGAAGCACGCTCGCGCGAACGGACGAAAACTTAAGCGATGACAGCGACCTGGTTAAAGTCGAGCTCGACCGGCGTCTCGCGGCCAAAGATCATCAGCGTGACCTTAAGCTTGCCAGCCTCGGTGTTAACCTCGGAGACCTTGCCATCAAAGTCGGTAAGCGGACCATCGGTGACACGGACGGACGTGCCGACCTGAATATCAACCGAGGTGCGCTTGGGCGAATCGCCCTTACCGGGACGACGAGTCATCTTGTTGTACTCGTCGCGGGAAAGCGGAGCGGGCTTGCCGTTGCCGCCCAGGAAACCGGTGACGCCAGGCGTGTTACGAACACACGTCCAAGCATCGTCATCCATCTCCATGCGGACCAGGACATAACCCGGGAAGATCTTGGAATCCTTGGTCTCACGCTTGCCACCCTCTTTAATCTCGGTGACACGCTCCATAGGAATCTCGATATCAAAGATACGGTCCTGCATGCCCATAGTCTCGATGCGATGCTCGAGATCGGACTTAACGCGGTTCTCGTATCCAGAGTAAGTGTGAACGACGTACCAACGCTTAGACATGGTTTAGCCCCTCAATCCAGAGAACAGAGCAAGAGCCTCGCCAAAGCCAGCATCGAGCAGAGCGATGACGACGCCGACGACGATCAGAGAAGCGCAAACGACGACCGAGTAGTTCACGAGCTCCTTCTTATCGGGCCACGTGACACGCTTCATCTCGGACTTGACCGAAGCGAAATACTTCTTGGTGCGGGCGAAGAAACCAGGCTTCTCGTTCTTCTTGGACTTCGCAGCCTTCTCGTTCTTCTTGGCAACGGCCTTCTTGGCCTCAACCTTGGAGTTGGCGGCAGCGTTGTTGGCAGGCGCCTGCTGCTGAGCCTTCTTCTTGTTCTTCTTGTTGGCCATTTGGGTTACCTCCGCGCAATGCGCTTATACATGAGTAAACCGTAAGCCCCCAATTGGGAGCTTACGGAATAATGACTGGCACGCCAGGAAGGACTCGAACCCTCAACACTCGGTTTTGGAGACCGATGCTCTACCAATTGAACTACTGGCGTATGTGACTAGAGACTAGCGAGTCTCTTTGTGCAGCGTGTGGTGACGGCACCAGGGGCAATACTTCTTGATCTCCATACGATCAGGCATGGTCGACTTGTTCTTGGTGGTCGTATAGTTGCGGCGCTTGCACTCAGTGCACGCAAGAGTAACTAGAGTACGCATGTATCCTGAACCTTTCATTTCCGCCCCGTACGGGCACGAGTTGATACTTTATCAGCTCTACGTAAGTGCTGTCAACGAAAACCTCGAATCAATTGGTTCTCGGTGAACCCATTCATATTTGGAACACATCAATGGAGCCAACGAGATCTAATCGACGGTGCACCCAGGACCATTATCGATCCTCTCGACACCAGCAACGGCTCAATATCCATTGCAGAAAAGAACCCGGCACCAATATAAGTGCCGGGTTCTCTAAGTCAGCTATATCAAAGAGCTAATTTACTCAATGATCGTGGAGACGATGCCCGAACCGACGGTGTGGCCGCCCTCGCGGATAGCGAAGCGCAGCCCCTCCTCCATGGCAATCGGGTGGATGAGGTCGCCCTCGATGGTGATGTGGTCACCAGGCATAGCCATCTCGGTGCCCTCGGGGAGCTTGACCGTACCGGTAACGTCGGTGGTACGGAAGTAGAACTGAGGACGATAACCATCGAAGAACGGGGTGTGACGGCCGCCCTCCTCCTTGGTCAGAACGTAGATCTCGCCGGTGAACTTGGTGTGCGGGGTAACCGAACCGGGCTTGCAGAGAACCTGGCCGCGCTCGATGTCCTCGCGCTTGATGCCGCGGAGCAGCAGACCGACGTTGTCGCCAGCCTCGCAGAAGTCCATGGACTTACGGAACATCTCGATACCGGTAACGACGGTGTTCTGGGTATCCTTGATGCCGACGATCTCGACGGGCTCGTTGAGTTTGAGCTCACCGCGCTCGACACGGCCGGTAGCAACGGTACCACGGCCGGAGATGGTCATAACGTCCTCAACGGCCATCAGGAAGGGGAGGTCGTTGTTACGAGCAGGCGTCGGGATGTACTCGTCGACAGCCTTCATGAGCTCGCGGATGGCGTCCATCCACTTGGCGTCGCCCTCGAGAGCGCCCAGAGCGGAACCACGGATGACGGGGATGTCGTCGCCGGGGAAATCGTACTCGGAGAGGAGCTCACGGGTCTCCATCTCGACGAGGTCGATGAGCTCGTCATCGTCGACCATGTCGCACTTGTTCAGGAAGACGACGATGTAGGGAACGCCGACCTGACGGGCGAGCAGGATGTGCTCGCGGGTCTGAGCCATGGGGCCGTCGGTAGCGGCGATGACCAGGATAGCGCCGTCCATCTGAGCAGCACCGGAGATCATGTTCTTGACGTAGTCAGCGTGGCCCGGGCAGTCAACGTGAGCGTAGTGACGGGCAGCAGTCTCGTACTCGACGTGGGAGACGGAGATCGTAATGCCGCGCTCGCGCTCCTCGGGAGCCTTGTCGATGTTCTCGAACGCAGTGAAGTCAGCCTTGCAGCCCTCGGTCTCGGAGAGAACCTTGGTGATGGCAGCGGTCAGCGTGGTCTTGCCGTGGTCGACGTGACCAATGGTGCCGATGTTAACATGCGGCTTAGTGCGCTCAAACTTCTCTTTGGCCATAAAGCCCTCCTCTTAACAGGTCGTCCCCGGACGGGACTTTGCCTTTATACCATAGTGGCCTCTCAACATACTATTGAGAAGCCACCGTGTTACCTATGGTAGCGGTGACTGGATTCGAACCAGTGACGCCACGGGTATGAACCGTGTGCTCTAACCAACTGAGCTACACCGCCGGATGGAGCCTGCAACCAGACTTGAACTGGTGACCTCTTCGTTACCAACGAAGTGCTCTACCGACTGAGCTATACAGGCACTTGACGGGTGGGAGCTATAGGATTCGAACCTATGTAGGCAGAGCCAACGGGTTTACAGCCCGTCCCCATTAACCACTCGGGCAAACTCCCAATCGTTCAAGTATCCGCAGGTCCTTTGGTCTTTTGGACCGCCGCCCCCGCGAACGAAGAAGATAATACGATGCCACCTTGGGGGCTGTCAACGAAAACCTCTAGATACACGGTGCCGGGCGTATCTATATACCTTTGACCTGCGGTTTTGCTGAGTTTGGATATGAAGGAAGGTGAATTTGCATATAGCGGTGACATTTCCCGAGGGAACACTTTTGCGTAGTGGAGTGAGCCTGCAGAATATTACTTCGATAACGACTCATTTGCACCTATATATAGGTTGAGATCGGGCTTCCCAGACAGAAGATTGCTCTTCCCAGGCAAAATCGAGCGTGGATAATCTCCCACTTTTGGCGTGCCATCGAGTCCAAAGTGGCAGATTATCCACGCTCATTAACTAGGCGGGAGATTTTCCACCCTCGTTTGTCCGGAAATCCTCGCTCAGCCAGGATGACTGGGACCGGTCCGGCCTTTATCTCAATCTGTAACATCTAGAGAATATTTTCTCCCCTATCTGTTACAAATCGAGATATTACGCAGAGACCCCAGCTTACGTCTCATTCTGTAACAGTATGAACGGTTTTCAGCTTCTTCGTGTTACAGATCGAGATGCTATCGGCCATCCCTTGGCATTGTCTCAATCTGTAACTATAAGGAGGGTTTTCAGCCTCTTCGTGTTACAGATTGAGACAAACCTGAAGCTTGGTTAGCACCAAACCTACTGACTTATCAACATAAATAGAAACGGGCCCTGTCCCACAAGGAACAGAGCCCGAAACTCTCATGGAGCCAGTGACAGGAATCGAACCTGCAACCCACTGATTACAAATCAGTTGCGCTACCGTTGCGCCACACTGGCACACTCGGCGCTTTCGCGCGAAGCCTGTTAAGAATAATGGAATTGCGGACGGGGCGCAACAGGCCCTTTGACCGATCACATCTCAAAACCCTTCGTCAGAACGAATAGTTTTATCTGTTCGCCAGAACCAAAAACTATTCGTTTTGACGAGGCCGACCTGCAACCCACTGATTACAAACCAGTTGGTTGGTCAATCGAGAAAGTAGCCCCCATTGAAGGTCTACCTACCTCCCGCGCAGGGCCTTGAGCTTGGCCAGGGCATCGGGGCTCAGGCGACTGCCCAGAGTCATCTTGATCTGCGGAGCTTCCTCTGCCTCGTGCACGTCGTTATCGATCTGTTTGATCTCGTCCACCAACATGCGGCTCGAGATGCGCGTAACACCCTTGCCCATGACGACGGCCTGGATCGTGCCGTCGCTCGACACCACGGAGCACGCGCGGCCTTCCTCGCGCGCCTCGATGCAGAGCTTCTGCACCACGGTATCGGCCGATACGCCCGTCGGCGAGAACTCGATGCGCACGCCGCGGGCAGGCAGATTAGGGCGCTCGCTGGAGATGTTTCCCGCGCCGTCGAACACGATCACGGCCTCGTAGCGGCCCTGGGCAAAGGCGGCGACGTCGTTGATGAGCGCGGTGCGCGCCATATCGTGGACGTCGCTGGAATATGGATCGTCGGAATGGTCGTAGATGAGCTTTTCGTAGCGCGGCGTGCAGTGAATCACGTTGTAACCGTCGACCACCAGCAGCTCGGGCTTATTGGAGTGCACCGTCGAGACCGGATCGGCGATGGCCTGCGCAAACGCATTGCCGCCCACGCCATAGGTCGCGGCCGAAACAATCGGCTTGGCCGAGCCTTCGCCAAAGCGCTTGGCCTTGGACTTGGCGCGGTTCTTCTTGGACATGTGCTACTCCTCCCCCATGAGCTCGCCGGCGTTGCGACGCAGCCACTCAAAGCACAGCGCCGTGGTCGCCTGGGCAACATTGAGGCTCTCGGTCATGCCGCGCTGGGGAAGCTTGGTCAAAAAGTCGCATTTCTCGAGCACCAGGCGCGAGATGCCGTCGCCCTCGGAACCCATGACAAGCGCCACGCGGCCCTCGAAGGGAGCATCCCAGCAACTGCCCTCGGCGTGCTCGGAGGCACCGCCCACCCAAAAGCCAGCGGCCTTGAGGTCATCGAGCGCACGGGCGATATTGGGAACCTGCGCGATGGGCAGATGCATGACGGCGCCGGCAGAAGTCTTGTAGCTGCCGACAGTCACACCGGCGGCGCGCTTGTTGGCAATGATGACACCCGCCGCGCCCACGACTTCGGCGGAGCGCACGATCGCACCAAAGTTGCCATCGTCGGTCACATGGTCGAGCACGACGACGAGTGCCGGTCCGTCACCCGCGCGGTCGAGAATATCGGCGATATCAGCATAGGGGAAGTTACCAACCTCGAGCGCAATGCCCTGGTGAGCGCCATGGCTCGACAGCGCGTCGAGCTGCGCGCGCTGCACATACTTAATGCGGACACCTGCGGCGTTGAGGTCGTCGACCAGGTGCGACAAGGCGGCATCGCGCTCCCCGCCCTCAGCGATGAGCGCGCACTTGACGGGAAAGCCGGTACGCAGCGCCTCGGCGGCAGCACGGCGGCCTTCGATAAACTCGCCCTTGGGAGCCTGGACAGCATCGCGGTTGCGATCGCGCTGCGGACGCGCGGCCTGGGTGCGATCGTGCTGGCCCTTGGGAGCGGCAGCGCGGTCATTGCGGCGAATCGAACGCGAGCCAGAAGCAGCCTGCTTGCCGCCACGAGGCGCACGCTTGCGATTGTCGGCCATAAAGCGACCTCCTAAATACAACTATCAAACGAAACAAATAGACCGACCGCCCGAGGTGCGGCAGATTGCCTTGAAAGAGGAGGGCATAGACCTTGAGGTCATGCCCGACGATTGAAAGGCAAGGTGCCGTGGCTCGGGCGGTCGGTACGGGTTTTCCAAGTGCCCGAGATTACCGTGAAAGAGGAGCGACGCGTACTTGAGTACGCGAGCGACGGTTTGAACGGCAAGGTCGGGTGCTTGGGAAACCCGCGGGGATTAGAGAGATTTGATACGAGTGCCCGCGGCAGTATCCTCGATCGTCAGCCCCAGGTCCTTGAGCTGGTCGCGGATGGCGTCGGCCAGATCCCAGTTCTTGGCGGCGCGGGCTTCGGCGCGGGCCTCGAGAATCTTGGCAGCAGCCTCGTCCACGTCGTCGCCCGTGTAGGCGACCAGGCCGGCGGCAACGCCTAGCAGACCCAGCGGCAGCTCGACCTTGGGCACGGGGAGCTCAACGCCAAACGTGTCGAGCAGCTCGACCAGCGTATCGGCGGCAGCAAGCGCGGCGGCCTTGTCGGCAGCATCGCCCGCCTGCTCCAAGTACTGGTTGCACTCGGTCACAAAGCCAAAGACGGCACCCATGGCACCAGCGGTGTTAAAGTCGTCGTCCATGCACTCCTTAAAGGCAGCACGAGTCTCAGCGGCCTTGGCGGCAAATGCCTCGGCGGCAGCCACATCGGCATCGGCCGTCGCATGGTTCGCGGCCCAGCGCAGGTTCTCGACCGTACCGGCGATACGCGTGAGCGAGTTCTCGGCACCCTCCAGGCGCTCCCAAGAAAAGTCGAGCGGCGAGCGATAGCTCGTCTGCAGCATCAGCAGGCGCAGGGCGGCAGCGGAGTGCTGCTCGAGGACCTCGGCCAGCGTAAAGAAGTTGCCGAGCGACTTGGACATCTTCTCGCCGTCTACCAGCAGCATGCCCGTGTGCATCCAGGTGTTGGAGAAGCCCTGGTGCCAGGCGCAGGTGGCCTGGGCGCACTCGTTCTCGTGATGCGGGAAGGCAAGGTCGGAGCCGCCGCCGTGGATGTCGATCGGAGTGCCCAGGTAGCGATGCACCATGGCGGCGCACTCGGTGTGCCAACCGGGACGGCCCTCGCCCCAGGGGCTCGGCCAGCTGGGCTCGCCGGGCTTGGCGGCCTTCCACAGGGCAAAGTCGAGCGGGTCGTTCTTGTCCTCGTTCTCCTCGATGCGCGCACCAACCATAAGGTCGTCGATGTTGCGGCCCGAGACCTGACCATAGTTGGGATCGCTGCGCACGGCAAAGTACACATCGCCGTTATCGGCTGCGTAAGCGTGGCCCTGCTCGATAAGCGTCTTGATCATGGCGATCATGGGGCCGATCTCCTTGGTGGCGCGGGGGCGCACATCGGGATCGAGCACGTTGGCGGCGCGCATGACGCCGATGAACTTGTCGGAGAACTCCGTCGCGACCTCGGCAGCCGTACGGCCCTGCTCGTTGGCGCGCTTGATGATCTTGTCATCGACATCGGTGAGGTTCTGGGCGAACGTGACCTCGTAGCCGCTCGCGATGAGCCAGCGACGAATCACGTCAAAGCTGATGAACGTGCGGGCATTGCCGATGTGGATGTTGTCGTAGACCGTGGGGCCGCACACGTACATGCGGACCTTGCCGGACTCGATGGGCTGGAACTCTTCCTTTTTATGGGTAGCGCTGTTGTAGATACGCATTCGTTACTCCTTAACGGTTTTCTGTAGCAGGCAGACGGCCCAGGCGCCGATTCCCTCGCCCTGGCCTTCCCAACCGAGCTTTTCGGTCGTAGTGGCGGCGACGCCTACATTTTCGACGTCAACGCCCAGGGCATGGGCAAGGTTGGCGCGCATGGCATCGCGGTGCGGGGTGATCTTGGGTTGCTGACAGGCAATGGTGCAATCGGCATCGACAAACTCAAAGCCCAGCTCGCGCGCATAGTCCATCACGCGAGCGAGCAGCACCATCGAATCAGCACCCTCGTAGGCAGGATCGGTGTCGGGGAATAGCTTGCCGATGTCTCCCCCGCGGCAGGCGCCCAGAATGGCGTCGGCCAAGGCGTGCACGAGCACATCGGCATCCGAGTGGCCCAGCAGGCCGCGCTCGTAGGGAATGTCGACCCCGCCGATGATACATCGACGCCCCTCCACCAAACGGTGGACGTCGTAGCCGTGGCCAATGCGCAGGTTACTGAACATGGGGAAGGTCCTCTCCCTCGGCCATGCGACCGAGCAGAATCGCGGTTACGGGACGCAGGTCCTCGGGCACCGTCACCTTAAGGTTATCGCGCGGGCTCTGGACACAGCGGACGCGCCCGCCCATGCGCTCGACCAGCGATGAATCGTCGGTACCGATAAAACCCTCGGCGATAGCAGCGGCGTGAGCACGCTTCATGGCGTCGACGCTAAAGATCTGCGGCGTCTGCGCGGCCCAATAGAGCTCGCGCGGCGGCGTCTCGACGATATTATCGCCGTCGACGATCTTGAGCGTGTCGATCGCGGGCTGACCGCACACGACACCGTCGAGCGAGCGGTCGCCCATGAGCACGTCGATAGCGTGGCCGATGGCCTCGGTCGTAATGAGCGGACGAGCGCCATCGTGGATGGCAACGTATTCAAAGCCCGCCGGAACCGCATGCACGCCGGCACGAGTGGAATCCTGACGGGTATCGCCGGCATCGGCAAAGCTGATGGGCGTGTCATAGTCAAACGGGTCGATGGCCAGGCGGCGCATCTCGGCACGGCGCTCGGCAGGACAAACCACGACGATGTGGCCGACCTTATCGCTACGATCGAACGCGCGGATGGACCAGCTCATGAGCGGACGGCCCGCCACGTTAACGAGCTGCTTGCCGCCGGGATTTCCAAAGCGCTGGCCGCTGCCACCGGCAACGACCACGGCGCATACGGGCGCCATTATGCGTTCCCCTGTTTGGTGCCCTTCATGCGGTACAGCGAGTCCGCAAGAATGGCAGGGTTGTTGACGCCAAAGTCGCCCAGGCGCTCCGGATCCTCGTTAATGTCGTCCATGAGCTCCTGCAGCGAGCCGTACTCGTCGACGATCTTCTCGGCCACGCCGTCGCGCACGACGGACACGCGCGAAAGCGTGCGCAGGCCCAGCGGCGTCATGACGGAGTCCTCGTCCAGGTCGTCGTAACCCAGAACTGCCGCCACGTGCTGCGGGTCGGACAGGTCCTTAGGCGTCATGCGAGCGAGCTCTGCACGAATCTTCTCGGCATTAGCCTCGGAGGAATCGCTCGCGTAGTCGCGGATCATCAGGTCGTATTCGGTATCCATGCTGGAACCGGCGAGCTGCTCGAGCTGCATCTGCACGAGCTTGCCCTGGTTGCCCAGCTTGACGATGCAATCCTTAAGCTCGGTCTTTGCCTGCTGCATGATCTCGAAGCTCGAGAAAATACCGGTAATGTCGGCGAGCGTAACGTAGTCGTCGAGCTCGAGGGCCGTCAGGCGCAGCAGGGAGCGGTCGAGCGACTGACGGGTGGTCTGGAGCGTGGCGACGAGCTGGTTGACCGAGCTCATGATGGTGGTGACGGGCTGGATCTCGTAGCTCTTGCCGTGAACGTACACGTTAACGACGGCACGACGGGCCGAGACCGAGATCACGATGGCATCGGTGAGCACCGACATGCGAGCGGCGGTGCGGTGACGCATGCCCGTCTCGCTCGTGGCAAGCGAGGGATCGGGATTGAGGTGGAAATTGGCGCGCAGGATCTGGGTGAGGTCGCCGTCGATGACGATGGCACCGTCCATCTTGGAGAGCTCGAACAGACGGTTCGAGGTGAACGAAATGTTGAGCGGGAAGCCGTCGTTACCGGCAGCGAGCACGTTTTCGGTGTCGCCGACGCAGATAAGGGCGCCCAGGTGACCGGCGATGATCATGTCGAGGGCGGTGCGGATCGGCTGACCAGGTGCCGTCAGGCGGATGGCCTGTTCCATACGCTTTTGCAGCTCGTTCTTATCCAAGGCATCGCTCCCATCGTATACGCTCCATAAACGCTAAATAGTTTCTCACGGTTTGTCCCCACGGCGCTTGCGAAATACGATGCTTACAGAATGAGCGAACACCGCTGAGGGCCCAACCCAAATGGGCTGCTTATGTGGTAGCATCGGGATTCACATGAATGAGGGAGTAGTCGCGTGACCGGATTCGCCTCCGGCGGCGCGGTAAGTCAACACACTGGCCGATGCGGCCTGGCTTGCCTTAATGAACGAGACTCGTGGCTGTGCGCGCAACGCGTACGCCACGGGTCTTTTTTGTTGCTCCCCCGCCAGAAGTACACGCGGGTTCGCCCGCAGAGAGGGAGCCAGACTATGGGACTCGCCGAGCTCGTGCTGCTCGCCGTTGGCCTTTCGATGGACGCCTTTGCCGTTTCCATCTGCAAGGGTCTCGGCATGAAAAAGATCAACCTTAAGGTCGCCGTAGTGCTCGGCCTGTTCTTTGGCGGCTTTCAGGCCGGCATGCCCGTAATCGGATGGGCGCTTGGCAGCCAGTTTATGGGCATCATCGGCCCCATCGACCACTGGATCGCCTTTATCCTTTTGGCCTTTATCGGCGGCAAAATGCTGTGGGAGGCCTTTACCGAGGACGAGGATGAAGGCGACGGCAAGGATGCCGAAAAGATTGACCTGGGCGAGTACCTGATCCTCGCCATTGCCACCTCAATCGACGCCCTAGCCGTGGGCATCTCATTTGCCGCGCTCTCGGTTGACATCGTGCCCGCTGTATCGCTTATCGGCGTCACAACGTTTATCTTCTCCGTCGCCGGCGTAGCGATCGGCCACACCTTTGGCGCGCGCTACGAAAAACCCGCCACCATCGTGGGTGGCGTCGTGCTCATCCTTATCGGCCTCAAGATTCTGCTGGAACACTTGGGGTTTTTGGCGCTGTAAAACACCCTTCAAAACTAAACGTCCGGGCAAGGTCTCATGCAGAGTTTTGCATGAGGCCTTTTCATGCAGACTTTTGCATGTCATACTGATATGCAAAAGTCTGCATGTTTGGAGATCGCCGTGGACACCCTTCCCATCACCACACCGCGCCAAGCTGGCATCTACGTGCGCCAGGCACGCGAGGCGCAGGGTCTCACCCGTGCGACCCTCGCTAAAAAGGCCGGTGTTTCGGAGCGCCTGCTCGCATCGCTCGAGCTGGGCGACGCCACCGGCATTCGACTCGACAAGCTGCTGGCGGTTTTCGGTGCTCTCGGACTTGCTCTAGTTGCTCAAGGGAATATCGACGACACGAAACATGAGCAGCCAACCGACGCCCCGCATGCCGATTTGCAACCTTGTAGCACCCCCAGGTGCCATCACGCTCAACGTCTTCACCATCGCAACCGACGCGGCGCAGCCATTCCAGCTCTTCCAGATACCCTCTTTACGTCCGAGTTCTACGACAAGGCCTTCGCCGATTTCGCCATGTCCAATCTCGGAGTCTCGATTGCCGCAAGCGCATCTGCCCAAACCAAGCCCGAAGGAAGATAGCCAATGGCCAGAAAAACGCTTCGGACTATTATTTGCGGTGTACCCGCAGGAACGCTCATGCAAGATGAGAGCGGCCTGGTCAGTTTTGCCTACGATCAAGATTATGACGGGCCAGCCCTATCGACCAACATTCCCGTATCAAATCGCACATACGGCCAACAGGTCATGAATCCGTACTTGTTTGGCCTTCTGCCCGACAGCGAGGACCAACGAAAAGCGATTGCCGCCGAATTCGACGCCAGGCCCAATAATCCCGTTGCGCTGCTCAGCCATATCGGACTCGACTGTCCGGGCGGAGTGCAGTTTTGCGCCGAAGAAGATATCGACGCCGTCTTGCATCGCACTGGCGAATACCGCCCTATAGACGACCACGAGATTGCCTTGCGCCTCAAGTCGATCAGAGATGACCGCGAGGCATCGTGGATGGGCCTAGATGAAAGTTGGTCACTTGGAGGCAATCAGGGCAAGTTCGCTCTCGCACTCATAGACGGTCGCTGGTGCGAATGCGTGGGCTCCTTGCCCACGACGCATATTTTCAAAAATGGCGTCATCGGATTTAAACTTGAGGCTCTTAATGAGTTTGTCTGCATGAAAAGCGCCCAGCGCGCGGGTATCGCAACGGCGAACGTTGAGTATCGCTTATTTGAGGACGAACCCGCCCTCATTGTTGAGCGCTATGACCGTGTGAAA
Source organism: Collinsella aerofaciens (assembly GCF_040910245.1). Classification (GTDB taxonomy): domain Bacteria; phylum Actinomycetota; class Coriobacteriia; order Coriobacteriales; family Coriobacteriaceae; genus Collinsella. The sequence goes on along the minus strand of NZ_JBDGAY010000003.1, from coordinate 77,111 downwards.
GTCAAAGACGGAACAATCATGCGTCTACACCAAGAAGACCTCTGTCAGGCTCTTGGAGTGATGCCCGCTCAAAAGTACACGGCAGACGGCGGCCCGACCACCCGCGACATTCAAGAGCTCCTCGCAAATACGAGCCACCATCAACTTAACCTATATCTGTTTACGCAGATACTGTTCTTCAACGCCATTATCGGCGCACCGGATGCGCATGCGAAAAACTATTCCCTGCTCCTTGGAAACGACGGCGCAGTCATGATGGCTCGAATGTACGATGTCGCGTCGGGTTTGGCATATGAGCGTATGCGCCGCCGAGCGCGCCTCGCCATGAGCGTTGGCGGCGAAAATCGTGTGGGGCGCATCGGTCCAGGCGCTATCCGCCGATACCACGGTATGGGCGACCCCGCGCTGGAGGCGGCACTCACCGATGCCGGGCTATCCGAGAAGTTTTGCTTTACGACCATGATGGACCTCGCCTACGAGGTGCCCATTTGCATGGAAGAGGTCATGGATGAATACGCCGACCTGCCCGGCATGGCGGACCTGCGAGAGCATATGCTCGGCCCCGTCCGCGAAAACTGCCAGCGAACCCTCGACCTCATCAGGGCGGATATGGGCTAGGTGGCCACAATTTCCCATTTCTTAAAAGAAGAGAGGGGCACCCGTCGCAAAAGCTCGGATGCCCCCTCTCATAATGTCATTTGCAATCCACCGGCACGTAGCCCGGACTGCTGCTAGCGCAGCCTTTATGCAGCAAGGCGCTTGAGGACGTCGATGAGCAGCTCGTAGAAGCGCTCGGCAGAAGCGAGCTCCATGCTCTCGTCCGGGGTGTGGACATCGGAGAGCGTCGGGCCCACGGCGATGGCGTCCAGGCCGTGCAGGGCCTCGGCAAACAGGCCGCACTCAAGGCCGGCATGGATGGACTCGATGCGCAGCTCGGAGCCAAAGAGCTCACGATAGCTCTCGACAAAGATGTCGCGGACCGGCGAATGCTCGGCATAGCTCCAGCCGGGATACTCGAACTCAAACTTGGCGTCGAAGCCCAGGACATCGGCCAGCGTCTGCAGGCGGTCCTTGAACTCGTTCTGCAGCGAGGTGATCGAGGAGCGCGGGGACAGCATGATCTTGACCTGGTCGTCAGAGGTGGCAACCACGCCGATGTTGGAGGAAACCTCGACGGAGCCGTCGGTGGCGACGTTGCGGCGGATTACACCATTGGGGGCAAGACGCAGAGCGCGAATGAGGGCAAGTGCGGACTTCTGGTCCATGGCCTCGACCTCGGCGTCGTCGGCAATCTCGACGGTGCAGGTAAAGCCGGGGTCGAAGACCTCGAGCTCGGCAGTGACGTCGGCGATGATGCCCTTTGCGATCTCGGCCGCGGCCTCGGCGGCAGCGTGGTCGGCGTAAACCAGCTCGGCCTTGCACTCACGGTTGATGGCGTTGTCCTTGGTGCCGCCGTTAAAGCTAACGATGGCGGGCTCGCCGGCAACCATCAGGCGGTCGATGATGCGGGCCATGATGAGGTTGCCGTTGCCGCGCTCCAGGTTGATGTCGGCGCCGGAGTGGCCACCCAGCAGGCCAGAGATCTCGAGCGTAAGGGTGCTGCCGGTCTTGTGCTCGCGCACGATGGGGCAGGTGTAGGTAACAACGACGCCGCCGGCGCAGCTGACGGTGGCCACGCCCTCCTCCTCGGAATCGAGGTTGATCATGGTGCGGGCGCTGATCTGGGATTTGTCGAGCGTCTCGGCGCCGACCAGGCCAGTCTCCTCGTCGGTGGTGAATACGCACTCGAGGGCCGGATGAGCAATCGAATCGTCGTTGAGCACGGTGAGCATCAGAGCGACGGCGATACCGTTGTCGGCGCCCAGCGTGGTACCGTTAGCGGTGAGGACGCCATCCTTGACGACCAGGTCGATACCATCGGTCGTAAAGTCATGCTCAACGGAGCCCAGCTTGTCGCACACCATGTCGATGTGGCCCTGCAGCATCACGGTCGGGGCATTCTCGGCGCCGGCAGATGCGGGCTTGCGAATGATGACGTTGTAGACCTCGTCCTGATACACGTCGAGGCCGCGCTCCTTGGCAAACGCAACCAGGAAATCGCTGATGCCCTTCTCGTTGCCAGACCCACGGGGGATCGCGCTGATCTCCTCAAAGAAATGGAACAGCTGGGCGGGCTCGTAGCCAGTAATCTTGTAGTCCATGGTGCCTCCTTGGCGCAACTGGTTAGACAATAAGACATGCGCCTTGTATATTCCCAGACTTTACGTGCATAAACCAGTCGAAAACGCCGAGCGCCCTCGCATCATCGGCTAACGGTTGACCGCATAGCGTAACGGTCACAACTTCGCAGCTCTACAAATCGAGGCGCCCTTGCCAGAGCGCCTCGATTGCGCGTATCAAATTGTCGCCACGCCCTACAGCGCGCCGGAACCGGCTTGCATCATGCCGCCGGGGCCCGAGGTCACGCCGCCGCTCACGGGCACGGCGTTGCCGGTGTGCGGTGCCGCCGGGGCGGTATCGCCGCCGAGCGTGCCCGCCGGACGCGGGGCCGGGATCTCGCCCGTGCCGTGGCTAAAGACAAACTTGCCATCGGCCACGTCGCACAGGACGGTATCGCCCTCGCCCCACTCGCCGGCCAGAAGCTCCTCGGACAGCGGGTCCTCGATAAGCTTTTGAATAGCACGGCGCAGCGGACGCGCACCGTTGGTGAGGTCGGTGCCCTCGGCCACGATCTTGTCATAGGCCGCATCGGTGAGCTTGATGTTCATGCCGTTGGCAATCAAACGCTGACGCAGGTCGCCCACCAGCAGGTGCGCGATCTTGGTGAGATTCTCGCCCGAGAGCTTCTGGAACACCACGATGTCGTCGATACGGTTGAGCAGCTCGGGGCGGAACAGGCGCTTGAGCTCGCCCATCGCGCGACCACGGATCTCACTCGACGTGAGACCTTGCTCGCCGGTGGTGCCAAAGCCAACGCTCGCATCCTGCGCAATCTCGCGAGCGCCCACGTTGGACGTCATGATGATCACGGTGTTGCGGAAGTCGACCGTCTTGCCCTGGCTATCGGTCAGGCGGCCCTCCTCCAGCACCTGCAGCAAGATGTTGAAGATATCGGGGTGCGCCTTCTCGATCTCGTCGAACAGCACGACCGAGTACGGGTGGCGACGAACGGCCTTGGTGAGCTGGCCGCCCTCGTCGTGACCGACGTAACCCGGAGGGCTACCGATGAGCTTGGAGACCTCGAACTCGCTACCGAACTCGGACATGTCGAAGCTGATGAGTGCATCCTTGCTGCCAAAGAGGTACTCGGCGAGCGTCTTGGCGAGCTCGGTCTTGCCCGTGCCGGTGGGACCAAGGAAGATAAAGCTGCCGCCGGGGCGACGCGGATCCTTGAGCGGCGAGCGGCTGCGGCGCACGGCCTTGGCAACGGCCTCGACAGCCTCATCCTGACCGATAATGCGCGTCTTGAGCACGCTTTCGGCTTGCAGCAGGCGACGGCTCTCGCTCTCGGTAAGCGAGGACACCGGCACGCCCGAAGTCACGGACACGATATCGGCGATCTGGCTCACGTCGATGGTGAGCGGGCTGGCGTCGAGCTCGGCCGTCCAGGCGGCCTTGGCCTCGGCGAGCTCAATCTCGGCAGCTTTCTGCTGCTCGGTGATCTCGGCGGCCTTGTTCATATCGTCGCTCTCGGTGGCCTCCTGCGCGGCGGCCTTGAGCTCCTCCACGCGATGCTCGGCCTCACGCACCGGCTCGGGCGCGCGATTCGCGGCGATGCGAGCGCGGGCACCGGCCTCGTCAATGAGGTCGATAGCCTTATCGGGCAGGAAGCGATCCTGGATGTAGCGGTTGGAAAGGTTCGCGGCGGCCTCGATAGCACCCTGCGTATAGCGCACATGGTGGTGCTCCTCGTAGCGCGGCTTGAGTGCGGTCAGGATCTTGACCGTGTCCTCAACGCTCGGCTCCTCGACATCGATGGTCTGGAAACGACGCTCAAAGGCCGGATCCTTGGTGAGGTACTTGCGGAATTCCTCGGCCGTGGTGGCGCCGATAATCTGGAAGGCACCGCGCGCAAGCACGGGCTTGAGCATAGAGCTCGCGTCGATGGAACCCTCGGCAGAACCGGCACCGATGATGGTGTGCATCTCGTCGATAAACAGGATGACGTCATCGGCTTCGGTGGCCTCCTGGATCACGTTCTTGAGGCGCTCCTCAAACTCGCCGCGATACTTGGCACCCGCCACGAGGCCCGGCAGGTCGAGCGTCCAGATATTCTGGTTCATGAGGTTCTCGGGCACGTTGCCGGCTGCAATCTGCTGAGCTAGGCCCTCGACAATGGCCGTCTTGCCCACGCCGGGGTCGCCCAGAATGAGCGGGTTGTTCTTGGTGCGGCGCGAAAGAATTTCCATCATACGCTGGACTTCCTTTTCGCGACCGATTACAGGGTCGAGCTCGCCGTCGCGCGCCTTCTGTGTGAGGTTGGTCGCGAACTGCTTAAGCGTATCGGTGCCACTCCCCTTTTGCTGAGAGGCATCCGAGCCGCTAAAGAACGGCAGGCCCGCACCGGGACGACCAGCACCGGCGCCGGCGAGCGGACGCTTCTTGTCCTGGTCCTTGGCGGTGAGTTTCTCGATAGCCTTTTTGATGGAGGCGGACGACACACCTAGGCGCATGAGGATGTCCATGGCCATGCCGTTGCCCTCTTCGACGATGCCGATCAGCAAGTGCTCGGTCGACACGTAGGTCTGGTTGTTCTCACGCGCCACGCGGAATGAACGCTCCATCACGCTAATGACGAGCGGCGTAAAGGCGAGCTTGGCCGCCTCGGTCTCCTCACTGGGCTCGGGAACCGTGGTCTGGACCTCTTTGAGAGTATCCATGATGTCATCGTAGGAGATGTCGAGCGAACGCAGTGCCTCGGCGGCAATGCCCTCGTCCTCCTTGGCAAGCGCGAGCAGCAGGTGCTCGGTGCCCACCTTATTTGAATGAAGATCGAGCGCCTCCTGTTTGGCCATCGACATGACCTTGCGCGCTCGATCGGTAAATCTATCTAACATGCTCGTTTCCTTACATGAGTTCATCGAAATCAAAACGCCCGCCCGTCGGCGGCGCTTTTGTCTCTTTACCCACAGGTTGTCTATGTTAACAGCTGGAGGAATATCTATAAACCCGGCTCACATGAATGCAGGTTATGACCGCATCGCGGGACTCACCGCGCGATGCGCGACAGGCGCCCCGCAAGAGAAACCCTAGGCGTCTTTCACCACGTCGGGACTCGTCGCACGCGATGTGCGATAGGCATCGGCCTCCTTGGAGACGCGTTCGAGCAGCTCGGATGTATCGACACCCTCGACTTGCGCGACCGTTTCCACCGTCTGCATGGCGACCGCCCTCAGGTACGCGCACGCGCTGTCCCCCAGCTGCTCGAGGTCTATCTCCTCGCCGCCCTCCCGGGCAAAGCCGACCGCCATCACAAAGTCCATGATGCCCGAGACCAGAAAGCCCACCGCAAAGCTCGAATCCGCCTTGAGCTCTTCTCCGTCGGGGTGGACGATCTCTCTCACGCGGTCGATGATGATCGTATGGATGCCCTGCACGACCTGCTCGGCGGCACCCGCTCTCATGGTGATGACGATGCGCCGCAGCAGGCAGCGGACGTCGCGCCGGTCGAACGCCGAAAGGTCGCCCTCGCTCGAAAAATGCCAGAGGGCATCGGTGATGAGCTCGTTATCCTGCAGCAGCTGGGCTATGGCGATGGCGACGAGTTCATCGAAATCGTGAAAATAGTAGTAAAACGTTCCGCGATTGCACCGGGCGGCGCGGGTCACCTCGCCAACCGACAGCTCGAAGATGCTGTTGTTCTCGATGAGCTCCCAAAACGCCTCGATGATACGGGTGCGTGCATCGGGCGCATCGGCGTCCTTACGCGGTCTCGCCATGCGCCTCACCGCACCCCTGCGCCTTGGCGTTCATGATGAGCATCTGAAGACGGTTCTCCACGTTGGCGAAGCTCACGTCGGGATCGTAGTCGAGCGGCAGGAACTGCGCCGTGGGATACTGCTCCTTGAGCGCATGGATGAGCCCGCGCCCCACGACATGGTTGGGCAGACACCCGAACGGCTGCAGGATCACGAAGTTGCGGCAGCCGCGCTTGGCGTGCTCGAGGATCTCCGCCGGAATCAGCACGCCCTCGCCCGCATCGAACGTATGGTGCAGGATCTTATCGCTCGCGCGCACGAGCTCGGGCATGCGCGTCGGCGGCTCGTAGAGCGGGCTCGCCGCGCCCAGGCGGTCGCAACGGTCGTGCGCGAGCTCGAACAGGTTGTCCGCCGTGGCGTACCAGGCCTTTTCGGGCAGCGACAGGTCGACGTGGAACTCGCGCGACTGCGCATGCTTGTAGAAATAGGTCTTGCGGATCACGTCGGTCATGCGCGCCTCGATGACCTCGAGCCCGTTGTCCTCGAGGTAGCGCTCGATCTCGTGGTTGGCGCCGAGATGGAAATTGAGCAGGTACTCGCCCACGATGAGAACGGTCGGATGCGGGTTCGAGCGGTCGTACGGAACGGCGTCCATGATCGCAAGCGCGCGTTTGAAGCCCGTCGCCTGGCCTCTCAGCCCGGAGCGCTCCATGCCCTCGATAACCTCATCGAGCGCGCGGTCGAACGCAGCGTCCGCCGCGCCCTTCTCGAGCTCGTAGGGACGGATGCGCCTAAGCATGGCCTCGAGGGTATCGATCATGGGAAGACCGTAGGCGATCTGGATGCTCGGGCCAAGGCCGAGCTTGAAGCCCGGATGCGCATTGTGGGCATCGACGTCGTCGTTGGTGAGCACCGGGACATAGTCGTATCCCGCGTCGTCGAGCGCGCGGCGCAGCAGGGGCATGTAGTGCGTCAGGCGGCAGTCGCCGATATACTTGCCAGTCACCACGGCGACGTCGTGCGGGTCGTACTTACCGCTCTCGAGTGCCGCGAGCGCCTCGCCGATCACGATTTGCGCGGGGAAGCAGATGTCGTTGTGCACATAGCGTTTGCCCAGGCGGATGGCATCCTCGCGCCCGATATCAAGGGCCTCGGCGCGCACGCCCTGATTGCGCATCGCCGCGGTCATGAGCCTGCAGAACGCATGGGAGGTGTTGGGGACCAGCGCGATCTTGTCGTGCCGGTCGCGCTTGGTGTACTTGACCTTATACGGGTCGTCGAGCGGATGGACCGCGTGCACCCGGGCGCCCTCGGCACGCTCCTCCGCGCGACGACGGTTGACCGACTCGATAAACGAACGCACGCGAATGCCCATGGGACCGGCGACGTCGCTCTCATCGAGCTTGATCATCATCGGAACCTTGGAGCCCATCTCGCCCATCATGCGCGCGATCTCGTCGGTGAGATACGCATCGTGGCCGCAGCCGAAGCTGCCCATCTGCACGAGCTCGAGCTCGGGCGTCGATGCGACGATGACCGCGCACGACAGCATGCGCGCATGGTAGTTGTTCACGATGTCGATGCGGCTGTTGGAAAGATCGACGTTGCAGACCCCCGGCACCGCATCGGGCGTCAGCACGGGGATGCCGCGCTCAGAGAAGAGCTTGGGCAGCCCGTGGTTGACCAGCGGGTCGTTGTGGTACGGGCGCGAAGCGATCACCACCGCGTAGCCGCCGTCCTCGCGCACGTTCTCGAGCACCTGCCTGCCGCGCAGCTGCAGCTGGTTCTCAAACGTCTGCTGCGCGCGGTCCGCCTGCTCGGTCGCCTTGGCAACCAGGTCGGCATCGATATCGAAGGTCTCCTTGCACCACGCCTTGAGCTGGCGGTTTCGGTCGCCCTCGTCGTACCAGTGGAACAGCGGCGTATCGAACGGAACGCCGAAACGCTCCTCCGGGTTATCGGAATTGCGCATCACGTAGGGGTATCCCTTTACGACGGCGCACATCCACTCGCTGGTAGAGGCGGTGTTTTCGGTGGGCACCGTCGTGATGATGGGCATGAAGATGCGGTCGACGCCGGCGTCGACGAGATTGCAGATGTGCCCGTGGACGAGCTTGGCCGGGAAGCACACGGTGTCGGATGTGACGTGCGCCAGACCGCGCTCGTACATCGCCTTGGTGCTGCGTCCCGAGACGCGCACCTTAAAGCCGAGCGTGCTGAAGAACGTCGACCAGAACGGCATGGTGTCCCAGAACTCGAGCACACGGGGAATGCCGATCGTGACATCGCGCCCCCCGCAGACGGGAACCGTGGGGCATGACTCGAACAGCAGCTTCTCGCGGTCGACAAAGAGATTGGGGGCAGCCGCGGTTCGGTCGCGCCCCGTGCCGGGTGCCTGTGCCTCGCAAGCACCCTGCGGACGCAGCTCCTCCGCCGCGGGAACCTCGCGCACGAGCTCATCCCATGAGATGGCGCCGCCGCGCGGGCAGCGATTGCCCGTGACGTAAAGCGAGCCGTCGCCAAATGCCACGACCGCGCGCTGGCAGCGGTTGTTGCACCGACGGCAGGTAACGCCGCCGAACTCGCGATGCTCGAAGCGCTCCACGGCATCGAGCCCGATAAACGACGTGCCGGCGTCGCCCTTGCGGCATTCCTCGCGCGCGAGCAGGGCGATACCGATAGCGCCCATCAGCCCCGGGTGGGGCGCACGCGTGACGGGTTTGCTCAGATACTGCTCGAATGCGCGCAGCACCGCGTCGTTTCGGAACGTGCCGCCCTGGACGACGACTTTGTCGCCCAGACGGTTGAGATTTGAAACGCGAATGACCTTGGTGAACACGTTCTCGATAATCGAACGGCAGAGACCAGCCATGATGTCGCCCGGACCCTTACCGCGCCGCTGCTCGGAAACGACGCTGCTGTTCATGAACACCGTGCAGCGGCTGCCGAGAACGGCGGGGGCTTTGGACGAAAATGCCTCGGTCGCGATATCCTCAACGGCTATTCCGAGGTTTTTGGCAAAACCCTCGAGGAACGAGCCGCAGCCCGCAGAGCACGCCTCGTTGACGACGATATCGGTCAGCACGCCGTGGTTGAGCCAGATGGCCTTCATATCCTGTCCGCCGATGTCGAGCACGAAGGTCGCATCGGGAACGCATGCGCACGCGGCGCGGGCGTGCGCGACCGTCTCGACCGTATGGTAGTCGGCGTGGAACGCGCGCGCGAAAAGCTCCTCGCCGTATCCCGTGGTGCCCACGGCATCGATCGCAAGCGTGACTCCCGCTGTCTCCCAGCGGTTCTTCAAGCTGACAAGACCCTGTTGGGCGACGTCGAGCGGTCTGCCGTTATTAGACGCGTAGAACGAATCGACAAGCTCACCCGCCTCATCGACCAGGGCGAACTTGGTCGTCGTGCTCCCCGAATCGATACCGAGCGCCACACGCACCGTCTCTCCGGGCGCATACGCATCCGGACCCTTTGCCGGCGTCTCTTTGCCATGGCGTGCCGTAAAATCCGCCTGCTCGGCAGGTGTGGCAAAAAAGGGCTGGGCAAGACGTCCCTCCCCGCTTGCGGGCGCGACCGTCTCGAGCTTATCCAGCCGGACAAAAGCGTCGGGAAGGTCGATCGGTTGGGACGATGCGAACATGTCGGTCAGCGACAGGGCGGCACCGCGCGCGACCATGATCTGCGGATCGCGCGGGACGATAACCTGATCGTCCGATAGATTCAGTTGCTCCCGGAACACGCGGACCAGCGTGGGGTTGTAGGCGAGCGTACCGCCCTCGAAGATTACCGGCGGCTCGATGTCGATACCCTGGGCCAGACCGCCGATCGTTTGGCGGGCGACCGCGTGAAGCGCCGAAAGCGCCAGGTCGGTGGTAGGAATGCCCTCGTTGAGCAGCGGCTGGATATCGGTCTTTGCGTACACGCCGCAGCGGCCCGAGACCTCGTGGACGGTCGTTCCCCGGCTTGCGAGCTGCTCGAACTCGCCCGATTCGGTGCCGACCCCCATGAGCTTTGCCATCTCGTCGATAAATGCACCGGTACCGCCTGCGCACGAGCCGTTCATGCGCATGTCGGCAACCTCGATGTCTCCCTTATCGTTGGTGCGGAAGAAGATCATCTTGGCGTCTTGGCCGCCCAGCTCGATGGCGCAGCGCGTCTGCGGATAGAACCTGCTGATCGCGAGCGCGTTGGCGACCACCTCCTGAACGTACGAGGCGCCCAGCGCGGTCGCGATATCGCGCGCACCCGAGCCGGTCACCGCAACGCGCAGCGACTCATGGGGAAAGCGCTCGGCGAGCTCGCCGAGCATGGCGCGCACGCTCGCTGTCTGACACGCCCCGTGGCGGCGATATCCCCACCACGCCTCGGTCATATCCTCGTGCATCGCGTAAACTTTGGTCGTCGTCGACCCTACGTCCAGTCCTACTAGCAACGCCATAATGCTCCGTCTCTCGCATTTTTTCTGCTAGAGATATACCACTCTACGTAATACAACAGACTGTTGTATTTAAACTCCGTATAAAAAGCGGCTGCCGAAACGCTTCAGCAGCCGCCGAATGCACCAACAGATTGTTCTGCGCGCTAACACGTCGGGCAACGGAGCAGCACGGGGCCTCCGGTCATGCGCACCGCTCACGCCCGCGATGTCGCCGAGAGAGCTATCCACGCTTAGGGCTCCAACCAAGCAAGTCGCCCGCGCTCAGCAGATCCCTAAGCGAGCTACTCGCACTCAGGAGCCATAGCCTGCTCCAAGAGCTCGGCATGCTCCTCCTCGAAAACCGTCCCCACAGGGAAGGCGCGACGGAAGACGAAGTGGGAAATCGGACCGGCTACCAAAAGGTTCCACGGCAGCGCCATCACAAAATTATGCGGGATGTTGATCATCCAGATCGCGGGCACGGAATACAGGTTCGCAAGGATGCCGCCGGGCATGTGCGTCAGACCCTCGCAGGCACCGTACAGCGACATGATGATGACCATGGGAACGACCATGCAGGAGCTAACGGCGAGCGTCATGGCGAGCGGCGAGCTCTTGCCCGGCGCGACCAAGTACTTAAAGGCGAAACCCTTGGCGAGCGGGCTGGCGACGAACCAGTCGCAGCACATGGCAAAAATGTAGGCAACGGGGAAGCCGAGCCACGCAGCGGCAACGACCTCGCCGTTGATGGCCCCGTGCTGCAGGGCAACGTTGTAGATGCTCATCCAGAGCACCATGCAAAAGCACATGATAAAGGTGAACAGCAGGCTCTCTCGTTTGTTGATAGGCATAAAGGGCATGGTCCTTTCCGTGTTACGCCGCGGCATCACGCAACAAAAACGGGCGGGCAAGATGGAGCTGTTGGGACTTCATCTCGCCCGCCCGTGATACGTGCGTCTGCGACTACTTATGTGGTGGAACCAGCCTAGCACGAAAACCCCGCGCTTCGTAAGCGTTGAGTTTATGAAGATGCAGGGCACCAATAATCCCCCGACCCCCTAAGTTGCGGTGGAATACGGACTGTTTTGACCCTTTAAGCAGCAATTCAGTCCCTATTTCACCGCAACTCATTTGGTGCAAAGTAACATGTCCCCCTTGCACCAATTAGCTGGTATGGCGCCAGCGAGGGTCGGTGAGCGTACGTGCCACACCCAGGCCAACGGGCAAAAACGCCACGATGAGCACTGCACGCACAAACCAGCCGAGCATATTGACCGTGTCGAAGGTGCACATGTAATACATCGAGCGATACAGATACAAACCCGGCACCATAATGACAATCGATGGCACCGTGAGGGCGATACGTGGATAGGTGAGTTTGATTTCAGCTAAGCTCGCGAGCAGCCCCGATACCAGCGCACCGATAAACGCAGCCGCCTCGGGAGGCATGCCCGCACTCAGCCCCAGGAAGGGAAGCATCGTCGGCGCATCGACGAGCGCAAGACGCAAGGTATTGGACACGGCGCCGATGAGCCCTGCCGCCGCTGCCATCTTTACTGGGCTGTTGAACATAACCGAGAAGCCAAATACGCCGATAAAGCTCATCAGTATGCGCAAGAGCGTAAGAGCCAACGGTGAGAGGCCGAGCGGGGCGAAGTCATCCGGCGCCAGTCCCACGCACTCGGCAACCATCCAACCCACGAGGGTCGCCATCACAATAATCGATACGGCATACGAAAGGCGCTCGATACCGCTTCGCATGTCGAGCTTAGCGATGTCGAGGCCTGCCGTAATGAGCGGAAAGCCGGGAATCACAAAGAGCATGGCGCCGATATAGCCTTCTTGGTGCGACATTGCCCCCGGTATGACCTGGCCAAGGCCGAGCAATGCCAGCAGATACGAAACGCAAGCGAGCGCAACGCCGGTCGTCAGCGCGCTGAACTGACCAAGGCCCTGCTTAAGAATATGGGAGCGGGCAAAGTTGCCGACACCCGCGCCTACGAACGCGCATGCCATCTCAATAGGACCGCCACCAAGTAAAAAGACAAAGGCGCCACAGGCGCAGGCCGCCGCAAGGCCCTGTTGCCAAGGCGCGTAATCAGGTTTTGAACTCTCAACGGTCTTGAGCATCTCGTGATACTCGTGCACCGTGAAGCGACGACCATAGGTCTCGATTTCCTTGAGGAAACTCTCCATCATCCAAATGCGATGGGTATTGACGCCCGTTGTGGGCAAGCTGACGACCTCATTAAAGCAGTGGCCATCTTCGATGCAGGTGCACTCAAACGATAGGAGACTCAGGTCGACATGGATGGTGACGCCGAGCACGTCAGCAACACGATTCATGGTATCGCGCACGCGCCAGGCACCCGTTCCGCTCGCGAGCATAAGCATACCGGTGCGGCAGATGATGGATGATTTATCGGTGAGCGGCGCATCGACGGCAAGTTCATCGCCTGCCGTCACGATCTGGTGCCAGTCAGTTTTCATATGGAGCGCGCCGGCACGGACACCGTGGTGCATGGGGGCTCTCGAAAGCAGCGAGTCAAGGCGCGAAGGCTGTGAGGGCTCCGCCGATTCGCCCTCGTCCTCGTCGGGCTCTTCATCGACCAGATCAAAGGAATCAAGCGGCGCTGGCTCGCGACGGTCGATCAGCTCCTCGTCCTCATCATCAAAGTAATTGAACTGATCGAGCATGTCCTCTTCGATAGCACGCTCGCTCGCATCGTCCATCCCGGTGCTCCCTTCCTACCGACTAACCCCATCCTAGGCAGCAACGGCTAAAGGAAACATAAAAGAGACGGCTGTCATGCGAACCATGTGCGCAATAGCCGTTGAGCAGACGTTTAAGAGCGTCCCCAACGACTAGTCGTTTAAGAACGTCCCCAATGACTACTCCGACAACGTCGATGTATTGGCAACGCCAGCGAGCGGGTCGCATTTGTGACAAGGTGACGTGAAACGAAAGGGCGCTGACCTTCTGGTCGCGCCCTTGAAGTTGAACGTCAGATTGTCCAAATGCGGCCCGCGCAGCGTCGAGCCGTTACGCGGTTCGTAGAACCGCGTAACTAGTTAGTACATCTTTGCGCCGGCAGGGATGGAAGCGTCGAGCTGAATCAGGTTGAGGCGCTCCTCGCCCTCCTCCTCATGGATGGCGCTGATGAGCATGCCGCAGCTGGGGATACCCATCATCTTGCGCGGAGGCAGGTTGGTGATGGCGAGCAGGGTCTTGCCGACCAGGTCCTCGGGCTCATAGTATTCATGGATGCCGGAGAGAATGGTACGGTCAGTGCCGGTACCGTCATCGAGCGTAAAGTTCAGCAGCTTCTTGGACTTCTTGACGGCCTCGCATGCCTTGACCTTCACGGCGCGGAAGTCGCTCTTAGAGAAGGTATCGAAGTCGACGAACTCCTCAAACAGCGGCTCGACGGCAATCTTGGAATAATCGACCGTGGGCTTGAGGGGCTTGACGAAGGGGCTCGCGGTGTTGCCGGCCTCGGCAGCCTTGGCAGCAGCGGCACCGGACTGGAAACCCTTCTCGGGCTTCATGTGCGGGAACAGCAGCACGTCGCGGATGGAAGCCTGGTTGGTGAGCAGCATGACCACGCGGTCGATACCGATGCCAATGCCGCCCGCGGGAGGCATACCGTACTCGAGGGCGCGCACGTAATCCTCGTCGTACTCCATGGCCTCGTCGTCGCCGCCGGCCTTCTCGGCCATCTGGGCAGCGAAGCGCTCGGCCTGGTCGACCGGGTCGTTGAGCTCGGAGAACGCGTTCGCGTACTCGTGGCCGGCGATGACCAGCTCAAAGCGATGGGTCAGGCGCGGGTCATCCTCAAAGCGCTTGGCAAGCGGGCTAACCTCGATGGGGTAATCGCACACGAAGGTGGGGTTGACGATGGTGTCCTCGCCCAGCTCATCGTAGATCTCGGCGATGATCTTGCCGGCGGTCCACTCGGGCTTGATCTCCAGGCCCTTCTCGCGTGCGGCGGCAGCGAGCTCCTCAACCGGCGTGTCGATGGTGACCTGCTTGCCGAGCACGTCGGAGACGATGTCGGTCATGGGACGGCTGGCCCACTCACCAGAAAGGTCGATGGTCTGGCCCTGATACTCAATAACCTCGGGGTTGCCGATAGCCTTGTTAGCGGCCTTAATGACGCCCTGAGCGAGCGCCTTCATGCCCTCGAGATCGGAGAAGGCGCGGTAGGCCTCCATCGTGGTGAACTCGGGGTTGTGAGTAAGGTCCATGCCCTCGTTACGGAAGATACGGCCGATCTCGAACACGCGCTCAAAGCCACCGACGATGCAGCGCTTGAGGTGCAGCTCGGTAGCAATGCGCAGGTAACACTCCTGGTCGAGCGCGTTGAAGTGCGTGATGAACGGCTTAGCCGTAGCGCCGCCCTGGATAGTCTGCAGAATGGGGGTCTCGACCTCCATGTAGCCATCGGACTCCATAAAGCGGCGGAACGTGGAGAGAATCTGCGAACGCTTACGGAAGGTCTCGCGAACGTCGTCGTTGGCGATCAGGTCGACATAGCGCTGGCGATAGCGGGTCTCCTTGTCGGAGAGACCGTGGAACTTCTCGGGCAGCGGGCGAACGGCCTTGGACAGCAGCGTCGCGCTCTTGGGGGCAACGGAAAGCTGGCCACGCTTGGTGCGCACGACTACGCCGGTCACGCCCAGGATATCGCCCAGGTCGAGCGCCTTGAGCGTGTTCCAGGCGGCCTCGTCCATATCGTTGATGCGGCAGAACAGCTGGATCTCGCCGGTCGCGTCGCGCACGACGATGAACATGATCTTGCCCTGACCGCGCTTGGCAACCACACGGCCGCCGATCTTCACGACGTCCTCGGTGTCCTCGCCATCGGCAAGCTCGGCGTACTTAGCCTCGATATCGGCGACGTAGTCCTCAATCTCGGAGTGCTCGGGATACGGGTTCTGGCCCGCCTCGAACAGGGAGGCACGCTTGGCCAGGCGGGTGGCGCGCTCGTCGTTGAGCGTCGATGCCTGATCGGCGGCGTTCTGGTTTTCTGCCATAGTTAGCTCCTCAAACTAAAACGCTCCCCAGGATTCGGTCCCAGGGAGCGAAAACATACCTTTACGCGGGACCGTGGTCTAGCGTGCAATCTTGGCGATGGTGTAGACGCGAGTCTTGCCGGAAGGCGTAACAACCTCGACGGAGTCGCCCTCGCCATGACCAATGATGGCGTGGCCGACCGGAGACTCGTTGGAGATCTTGTGCTCGAGCGAGTTGGTCTCGGTGGTACCGACAAGCGTGACCTCGATGAGCTCACCGTTGGGGTCGACCAGGGTAACAGTCGAGCCGATGGAGACGGTCAGGTCGCCCGTGCTGGCAGCGATCTGAGCGTTGGCAAGGATGGCCTGGATCTCGGCGATACGAGCGGCGTTCTGGGCCTGCTTGTCCTTGGCGGCATCGTACTCGGAGTTCTCCGAAAGGTCGCCGAACGCGCGAGCTTCCTTGATGTCCTCGACGATCTCCTTGGCGTAATCGCCCTCACGCCAAGCGAGCTCCTCGACGAGCTTCTGGCGGCCCTCAGCGGTCAGTACGATCTGGCTTGCGTCCATACGGATATCTCCCCAACTATGATGTAACGATCAACTGTCAACAAAAACGAAAAAGACCGGCTAGCCTGCGGGCAAGCCGGTCAGGTGCTCACCCCAAAGGGATGGGACTACTCTGCGTCCGCGTCGCTGTCCTCTGCCTTCTTTTGCTTGGCAGCAGCGAGCTTGGCCTCGAGCTCTGCGATCTCCTTGTCCTCCTTGGACTCCTCGACCACAACGTCCTCGGCCTGCTTGGTTTCGCCCTTATCGTCGCCCTCCATACCCTCGCGGATATTCTTGACGGTAGAGCCGAGGGACTTACCGAGCTTCGGCAGGTTCTTAGGCCCAAAGATAATCAGGACAACAACGAGAATAATGATGAGCTCAGGAGCCCTCAGTCCAAACATGTAGACCTCCACAATACAGCGAGACAAGCTCGAATGAGTATACCGCGGGTATCGCGGTATCACAACAATAGCTAAAAAAAGGGACCGCAAGAAGCGGTCCCTCCTCATGCTCTGGTCGGGTTGACTGGATTTGAACCAGCGACCCCTGCGTCCCGAACGCAGTGCTCTACCAAACTGAGCCACAACCCGTTAGCTCGACTATAGTAACAAAGATTTCCGTCGTGTGCCAGAGAAATTTTTACTTCTTTGGCGCTTCAATGCGAACCGTGTCGGAAATGAGCTCCGTTGCATAAGCCCACCAGCCGTTTTGTTGAGCGACTGCCGCAAGATTAACTGCCGTGGCGGCAGTATCGCAAATGGCAAACGAGCAGGCACCCGAACCGCACACGTTTGCGGCAATGATACCGTCCTGTGAACGAAGCCAGTCGAGCACCGTTTGAATCCGCGGCTCCATCTGCGCGGAAATGACTCCCAGGTTGTTGTGGACGAGCGCGTAGGCCGCCTCTGCGTCTCCCGAGCGAAGGGCAGACGCGATCGCTCCGGGCTTGTCCGCAGGCGCTGGGGTCTCGTCAAAACGTCGATAGGCTTCAATTGTTGAAACGCTTGCCTCGCGCGGCTTGACCAGCACGACGGGTGTCGCGGGAAGTGCGGGGTACTCGGTTGCCAGCACGTCTCCCCCACCCACGCAAAATGCAGGGCTGGCATGCAAAAAGAAGGGAACGTCGGCGCCAATGCCGCGCGCGATGTTGTCCAGCGCGGGATCGGCACGGTCGATACCCCACAGCTCTGCCAAGGCGACAATGACCGCCGCGGCATCCGTCGAAGGACCGCCCAGGCCGGCACACAACGGGATGCGCTTCTCGATCGTGATGCAGACGTTGGCTTCACGACCATAATGCTCGGCCATAGCGAGCGCAGCACGATACGCCGTATTCTTTTGCATGGGAAAGTCGGATGTCGGAATCGTCTGGACGGTCAGCGCCTGTGCCGGCGTAACCGTCACGGTATCGACAAGACCGACGGCTGCCATCAGGGAATCGACCTTATGGTAGCCGCGGTCGTCACGCTCGGTATGAACCCCCAGATAGAGGTTGATCTTTGCCGGCGCGGAAAGGGTCAGGGACCAATCGGTCACCGCTAGTGCTCCTCGAGCTGATTGCCGAGCGGGGTAAAAATGTGCTCGCCGCTCTCGGGGTCGAACAGCTCGACCTGGCCGGTGAGAACATCAATATACTGGTAGGACTGACGCGACTTGCGGCCACGGCGCTCGTCGACCTCGACGATAAAGACTGCCGGATGGACGCTCTTGATGGTGCCCATGCGCTCGACGACGCGGGTGCGGCCCATGTTGGCCTTCACCTTAACGCGATCGCCCACCATATCGGTCAGCTTCTCGTGGATGTCGTCGACGTGATTGACTTCCATCTCTTCCATGAACAGGGCCTCCAGAAGGTGCAATTCAAAAAGGGGATAATACCCCTAAGATAGACAAAACTCTAATACTATAGCACCCTGTTGTGGCCATACGCAAGTAGCTAATTAGCTACTTACAGAGCATCGGTGTCCAGGACGATGGTGAATGGACCGTCGTTGACGAGGTCGACCTTCATGTCGGCGCCGAAGATGCCATGCGCTACGTGCTCGACGTCCTCGCGCACAAGCGTCAGGAAGTACTCGTAGAGCTCGTTGGCGACATCGGGGGCGCCAGCATCCGTAAACGATGGGCGGCGGCCGTGACGGCAATCGGCGAACAGCGTGAACTGCGACACCACGAGAACCTCGCCGTCGACATCGGCAAGTGCCAGGTTGGTCTTGCCGTTCTCGTCCTCGTTAATGCGCAAGCCCCGGAGCTTGCCCCACAGCTTATCGGCCTCGGCGCGCGTGTCGCCGTGACCCACGCCCAGCAGTACCAGATAGCCGCGCCCAATTTTGCCCACGCACTCGTCGTCGACCGTCACGCCGGCGTTGAGCACGCGCTGCACTACTGCACGCACGGCCTACTCCTCGCCCGTCAGTTTGGCGGATAGGTGCTCGAGCGCATGGAATCGATGGCTGATGGCGTTCTTCTCGTCCGCCGTCAGCTCGGCCATGGTCTTGCCCGGCGTGTCGACCGGCAGGAACAGCGGGTCGTAGCCAAAGCCGTGATCGCCGCGACCCTCGTGTGCGATAACACCCTCGCAGGCGCCCTCACCATAGGTGACCAAACCGTCCGTGTCGATGAGCGCGACGACGCTCATAAAGCGCGCAGTGCGGTCCTCGTCGGCCACGCCTTCCAGGTTAACGAGCAGTTTGGCATTGTTGGCGGCATCGTCGCCGTGAACGCCCGCGTAGCGCGCGCTATACACACCGGGCTCACCATCCAGCGCGTCAACGACCAGGCCCGAATCGTCGGCAATGGCCATGAGCCCCGTCTCTTCGACGGCAGCCTGCGCCTTGATGATGGCGTTCTCCAAAAATGTCGTACCGTTTTCCTCGGGGTCCTCAAAATCGCCCAGCTGACCGAGCGCCACAAAGCGAACCTCGGGCATAACCTTGCCCAAAATGGCCTCGATCTCGGTGAGCTTATGGGCGTTGCCCGTTGCCACGACGATGGTCGCCGCCGGGTCGAGGGTGTCGATGTCGATCTTCTCAAGTGCCATGAGTGGTCTCCTTGTCCGTATAGCAAAGTCACGTAAAAGGGACCGGTCCGTCGACGTCTCCCCTTTCATGTGGCATCAACCTTATCTATCGGCGTTTCCGCAGATAAAACCTGCCAAAATAAACATCCCTTTTTGGCAGGCTAGGCGAGAGCTTGGCGCTGGAGCTCGATGAGCTCGGCAATGCCCTTGTCGCCCAAATCGAGCAGGGAATTGAGGCGCTTGCGGTCGAAGGGCGCCTGCTCGCCAGTGCCCTGGAGCTCGATCATCTCGCCGGTGTCGGTAGCGACGAGATTCATGTCGACCTCGGCGTGACTGTCCTCGGAATAATCCAGGTCGAGCAGGGTGTTGCCATCGACAACGCCCATGGAAATCGCGGCGACCTGGCCCGTGAGCGGGATGCGCTCGAGCTTACCCGCCTCGACCCACATGGCAAGGGCGTCGTGCAGTGCCACCCAGGCGCCGGTAATGCTCGCCGTTCGCGTGCCGCCGTCTGCCTGAATCACGTCGCAGTCGACGGTGACGGTGTACTCGCCGAGCGCCTTCATGTTGACGACGGTGCGTAGGCTGCGGCCGATCAGACGCTCAATCTCCATGGAGCGACCCTTGCGGTTGGCGTGCTCGCGCTTGCAGCGCTTGCCGGTCGATGCCGGCAGCATGGCATACTCCGCCGTTACCCAACCGGCCTTGGCGCCCTTGCGCCAGCCCGGCACGCCCTCCTCGATGGTGGCAGCGCACAGCACGCGCGTATCGCCAAACTCGGCCAGGCACGAACCGTGGGCGTGCTTCATGACACCGCGAGTAAGCTTGATGGGGCGCAGCTCATCGGCGGCGCGGTCGTTGGCGCGATTGACCTGCATGTACTCCATAGAAATATCCTTTCGGCAAAAGGTGAACGTGAGCCTTTGGTCGGTGACCTTATATCTATTTCAGTTCGTCGATATCGATATGCTCAATGCTTTTGAGCGGCTGGCCAAAGATAAAACTGCCCGCCACCGCAAACTCAGCAATGTTATCGGCCGTCGTTGCAAAACGATGCTGCGGCTCGGCCGCGTCGCCCGCCAGCTGCTCGCGGCGCGTGAGAATATCGGTCAGCTCGCGCGTGGTCTCCTCGGCGGAGCTCACCACGCGCACTCCGGGACCCAGCGCATGGCGAATAGGCCCCACGAGCAGCGGAAAATGCGTGCAGCCGAGTACCACGGTATCGATGCCGTGGTCGCGCAGCGGTTCAACCGTGGCGCCGACCAGCGCGCGTACGGCAGGCGTATCAAAGATGTCCTCGTTCTCGAGCCACTGCTCTTGCAGATGTGCGCCCGAGGCGAGCTCGTGCTCAACGACCTCGACAAAGCTCGAGGCAGGGCAGCCGTATACGTCGACGCCGGCATCCAGGTCCTGGATGGCACGCGTGTAAGCGCCTGAGCGAATGGTGAGGTTGGTGGCGAGCACGCCCACCCGGCGCGTGCGGGTGCTGTTGATTGCCGCGCGTGCGCCCGGTGCGATCACGCCGATGACGGGGACGTCGAGCACCTGCTGGGCCAAACGCAAGGCCGCAGCGGTCGCTGTATTGCAGGCGATGACCATGATCTTGACGTCGTGCTTCGACAGCCAACGGCCCGCCTGCAGTGCAAACGAGCGCACCTCGTCCTCGGTGCGGGTGCCGTAGGGGCAGCGCTTGGTGTCGCCAAAGTAGTAGACGGACTCGTGCGGCAACGCCGTTGCGATGGCGCGTGCAACCGTCAGACCGCCCAGACCAGAATCGAACACGCCAATGGGACGTGTGTCGCCAGCCAGATTCTCGATATCGGACATTACCTCACCAGATTCTCTCTCGAAAAGATATGGCTCAGAACTATAGGGCCGCGCTACGAACGAGCCGCGACGAGCAGCTCTGCCGTTGCCGCCCAGCCGTCGACAATCTTGCCGCGCGTGACGTAGGCGTTATCGCAGGTATCCAGGAACTCGGGCGCGCCGGCGCTGGTCAAACCGTTCTCGACCAGGCAGAACGTGCCCACGTGGTCAGCCATGTAGAAGTCGGACTCGGAATCGCCGAGCGCCAGCGTCTCCTCGCGCTCGATACCCAGGTGCTCGCAGAAACGTGCGATGGCAACGCCCTTGTTGAGACCGGCGGGATTGATGTTAAACGCGCGGCCATCCTCGACGCGTTCGAGCTCGAGCGTCGTCGGCTTGGACAGATGCGTCAGATGGCCGTTGCAGGCCCAGACCAGACCGCAGCCAGCCTCGTCAAGAATGGCCTGGACCTCGTCGTCGGGCACATCGCCGCGCATGCCGACGGTGACCTCGCGGTACTTGTAGCCAGTCGACATGTCGTTGTGGTACTCGATCTTATGCGGCCAGCGGGCAAGGATCTTCTCGCACACGCCGGTCTGCTCGATCACCTGATGCGGTGTGAGGCCGCAGGCGGGGTCGTAAGGCATGTCGCCGGTCAGATACTCCCAATCGTTAGCTTTGAGGTCGTACATGACCAGGCCGCCCATCTCGCCGATGTAGGAGTTGAGGCCGAGCACGCGGGCGTCTTCGTGGATCATGGTGCGATTGCGACCCGAGGTGGGGACCACCTGGATGCCGGCACGAGCGAGCGCGACAACCGCCTCGACGAGCTTGGTCGAGGGATTGCCGTCGTTATCGCGCAGCACGCACGAGCCGGGTGCGAGCATCGTGGCGTCCAGGTCGGTAAAGACGTACTTAACCTTGGCAAGACGCTCGCGCATCTCGCCCGAAAGCTCAGCGACGGTCGGCAGGGTATTGTGGGACATGGTCACTCCATTTACGTAGAAGGGGCTTCTGGTCTTAGGCATCGTACGCCGCAAGGGTGCGCTTGAGAATCGAACCGTCGCGCTCACAAGGCTCGGGTCCGTTCTTGCGCAGCATACACTCTTCCTCGCCCTTACCGGTCACGATGACCACGGCAGGACGGACGGTCTCGCGCACGGCAGTCTCGATAGCGGCAACGCGATCAGTCACGATTTGCCAGTTATCATTTCCCTGCGCTTGAACGTTGCGCGCGATCTCGGCGCAAATATCCTCGACATCCTCGGGGCCGGGGTCATCCTCGGTAATCACGATTCGGTCGGCATACTTGCCAGCGGCGATGCCCATCGTGGTGCGTCGATCGACACCCTTACCGCCCGTAGCGCCAAATACAACCGCCAGCTCGCGCTCGGGATAGTTCTCGCGCAAGTCGCGCAGAAGTGTCTCGAGGCTCATGCCGTTATGTGCAAAATCGACGACGCCCAAGATTTTGCCCGATACGGACGGATAGAGCTCCATACGGCCGGGAACGAAGACGCCCTCAAAGCCATGGACGATACCCTCTTCGGAAATGCCCAGGGCCTCGGCGCAGGCAATAGCGGCAAGCGCGTTGGACACATTGAATTTAACCGGCGTGGGAATCACCATGTCGCGCGTAAAGCGGGGCGTGCGCACCGTTGCCACCACGCCGCAGTCACCATTGCGAATCGCCAGCGCAAGCACGTCGGCACGCTCGTCGGTCAGGGAGAACGTCACCGTACGTTCGCAACGAGATGCCGCCTCGAGCACACGATCGACTTTATCCATATCGAGATTGACCACGGCAAAACGGCTCTGCGAGAAAATTTTGAGCTTGCTGGCAAAGTAATCCTCGAGCGTCGGATGCTCAATCGGCGAAATGTGATCCTCGCCGATATTGGTAAAGGCGCCGACTTCAAAGGCGATCTTGCCCGTGCGCTCGTATTTGAGGCCCTGGCTCGATGCCTCCATAACCAGCCACGGGGCACCCGCCTCCGCAGCATGCGCGATGCGAGACTGCAGCATGAAGGATTCGGGGGTCGTCAGTTTGGAAGGGCCCGTCTCGATGCCGTCGTCGAACTCAATGCCCGTATTAAGAGCGGGTCGATGACAGCCCGTAATCTTGGCCTCGTTGGCGAGAATGCCGCGCAGATAAAAGCTACAGGTCGACTTGCCCTTGGTGCCTGTAAAGGCGCAGACCTTCACCTTACCCGACGGGTGCCCATAAAAGGCATCTGCCACCACGGCGAGCGTGCGACGAATATCACTCACAATCACCGCGGGAAGATCAACATCGTAATCAACCTCGGAAACGTAGGCCACGGCGCCATCGGAGATTGCCGAAAGCAGGTACTCGCGCTTAAACGTACGGCCCTTGCAGACAAACAACGTGCCCGGACGCACCTGGCGCGAGTCATCAGTTGCAAACTCAATGCGCTGGTCGCACGAAGCGCTCGGTCTGGAAACAACAAGGTCATCTTCCTCGAGCAACTCTATATAGCGCATCAGAGTTAGCTTCTCTTGTGTCGGACTCGACATACAAAGACCTCTCTCGCTAAGCCCAGCCTCAATTGCCTCGAGACCAAACCGATTCAACAAAACCCTTTCAATACTAGCAGCCATCGTAATATGCCGCCCAATCTTGTATCGGGCACAGATTGCTAAATCTTGGAACCGCTACCGGAAGCCCGGACGAGTCACGCCGTGGTTTTTTCGGTTCGCTCGGCGCTTATGCCCTATCACGAAACAAAAGATTGGCATGATAGTAAAGATTATTTGACATCAGCTGCCGCGATCCTTGCGGCAGTACACCTGAGCCGTCAGCAGAAAGGATCTTGCATGTGCGGTTTTGTCGGTTTTACCGGTACAGATGAACAGAGTGAGCTGGTTCTCACGGCCATGATGAATCGCATCATCCACCGTGGTCCCGATATGGGCGGCCAGCATATCGTCGACAACGTTGCCCTTGGCTTCCGTCGTCTTTCGATTCTCGATCTTTCCGAAGCTGGAGCTCAGCCCATGTCGAGCGACGACGGCAAGGTCACGATTGTCTTCAACGGAGAGATCTACAACTTCCAGGAGCTTCGCGCCGAGCTGGAGGCAGCCGGCTACGCCTTCCACTGCAACGCCGATACCGAGGTCCTGGTACACGGTTACGAGGAGTGGGGCGAGGACCTGGTCAACCGCCTACGCGGCATGTACGCGTTCGTGATTCACGACCAGAACAAGAACAAACTCTTCGGCGCTCGCGACATCTTTGGTATCAAGCCGTTTTATTACTACCAGGCATCCGATGGCTCACTGCTGTTTGGCTCCGAGATCAAGAGCTTCCTGGACCATCCCAAGTTTGAGAAGGCTGTCAACCACGACGCGCTACGCCCCTACTTGACGCTGCAATTCCCCGCCACGGAGGAGACCTTCTTTAAGGGCGTGTTCAAGCTTGCCCCGGCGCATTGCTTTACGTATGACCTGACGACCAACACCATGGACATCAAGCGTTACTGGAGCTGTGACTTCACCGACGACAACTCCAAGACCTTCGAGGAGTACGTGGACGAGTGCGACAAGGTCGTGCACGAAAGCGTCGCTGCGCACCGAATCGCCGATGTTAAGGTGGGCTCGTTTCTTTCTGGCGGCGTGGACTCCAGCTACATTGCCGCCTGCCTTATGCCCGACACCACGTATTCTGTCGGCTTCGATTACAAGAACTTCAACGAGACCAACTACGCTGCCGAGCTTTCCGACAAGCTGGGCATCAAGAATGTGCGCAAGATGATTACCGCCGACGAGTTCTTCGATGCGCTGCCCGATATCCAGTATCACATGGACGAACCGCAATCGAACCTGTCCAGCGTGCCGTTGTACTATCTGGCGCAGATGGCTTCCGAGGAGGTCACCGTCGTCCTTTCGGGCGAGGGTGCCGACGAGCTGTTTGCCGGCTATGAGTGGTACGAGGACACCCCCGAGATGCGCTCCTTTAAGAAGCGCGTGCCGCTCGGCGTACGTCGCGCCCTGGGCTCGCTCGTTCAGCATCTCCCCTACTTTAAGGGCCACAACTTCCTGACGAAATGCGCCGAGGTTCCCGAGCGTTGGTATGTGGGTCAGGCAAAGGTGTTCGATCCCTCCGAGGTCGACGAGGTGCTCAAGCCCGCTTATGACACCGGCAAGAACGCCGCCGAGATGTGCGCCGAGTACTACAAGCAGGTTCCCAACTGCTGCGAGCTTTCCAAGAAACAGTATCTGGATATGAACATGTGGCTGCCGGGCGACATCCTGCTCAAGGCAGACAAGATGTGCATGGCGCATTCTCTGGAGCTTCGCGTCCCGTTCCTGGACAAGAAGGTCATGGAGTTTGCCGAGCACATTCCCGCCAACTACCGTGTTAACGAAGAAGGCTGCAAGCTCGTCCTGCGTCACGCCGCCAACCGCACGCTGCCCGACGAGTGGGCAACGCGCAAGAAGGTGGGCTTCCCCGTACCGGTCAAGTTCTGGCTTCGCGAGCAAAAGTACTACGACTACGTAAAGGAATACTTCACCGCACCGTGGGCTGCTGATTTCTTTGAAACCGATGCGCTCATGAAACTGCTTGACGATCACTTTGAGGGTCGCGCGCTCAACCAGCGCAAGATCTATACCACGCTGACGTTCCTCATCTGGTACAAGCGCTTCTTTATCGACGAGGACAAGGGCGCCGAAGTCGCCGCGTAAGTTTCGTTATGGATTAGCGGTGAACAGCACGGGGTTTCCGCTATACTCAATCCCTGCGGGCGATTGGCGCAACGGTTAGCGCAGGTGCTTTACACGCACAAGGCTGGGGGTTCGAATCCCTCATCGCCCACCACTTGATTGAAAAGGCTCCCAGCGATGGGGGCCTTTCCTTTTTGGGCCCCGTGCAGAGGGATTCGAACCCGCAAGGGTGCGGAGCTGAGGAAACGCGTAAGCGTTTTCCAGCGCAGCACGCGAGGAGCGAAGCGACGAAGCGGGGCGCGGGCGGCGCCAGCCGCACGCGGACACCCCTCATCGCCCACCACTTGATTGAAAAGGCTCCCAGCGATGGGGGCCTTTCCTTTTTGGGCCCCGTGCAGAGGGAT
>NZ_JBDGAY010000003.1:0-51187 GCF_040910245.1 Collinsella aerofaciens | reverse complement strand
TCGAACCCGCCAGCACGTCTGCCACAAAGGCCGTGGCCAAAAAATGGCAAAAATGAGTACTGCTACTTTGTTTGCAACATATAATAAGATAGTATTTGCCTAAGTTACGCAACATGTGTCCATTATAAGGACTAACAGTTGGATTAAAATCGTGTATTCATCGCCATTTCGTCTTGCTATCTAGCCTTATTAGTCCAAAATTGCTGCTACCAAATCGGTAACAGTACTCATATTTGATGTTTTTTGACCAGCAGGTCTCCCCCGCCTTAGCAAATCTAAGACAAAACGGGGTCCAGACCGCTGAATCGTGCCGCATAAGGCACGTCCGCAGTCCGGAACCCGGTCCAAATTGAGCTATTGCGTTGTGTTAGGCCAAAACGTCCGACAAAATCTCGATCAGGCTGTCCACGTCGGCTTCCTCGCAGACAAGCGGCGGCAGGAAACGCAGTGTATGAGCTCCGGTCGCGTTAATCACGGCACCGGCCTCCAGCGCCCGGGCAACAATGTCATGCGCATCGCCCGCAGCGTCATCCAGATCGCAGCCGAGCATCAGGCCACGTCCACGCACCTCGGTAACGTGCGGCAGCTTGGCGAGCTCTGCCTCCATATAGGCGCCAACCTTGGCGGCATGCTCGGCATAATCGCCGCGCACAAGCGCGGAGAGTGTCGCGGCACATGCCGCGATGGCCAAGCAGCTACCGCCGAAGGTCGAACCATGATCGCCGGGCTTAAACACGTCGGCGATCTCCTTCTTTGCCACCACGGCGCCCATGGGGACGCCGTCGGCGATGCCCTTGGCAAGACTCATGATGTCAGGCTCCACGCCATAGGTCTGGAATGCAAACGGCTTGCCGGAGCGGAAGATGCCACACTGGACCTCGTCGGCGATAAGAACGGCGCCCACCTCGTGCGCCAAGTCGCGCGCAGCCGCCATAAACTCCTCGGTCATGGGATGCACGCCGCTCTCGCCCTGGATCGGCTCGAGCATCACGGCGCAAATCTCGCTTCCGAGCTGCTTAAAGATTGCGCGCAGTTCATCGACATCGTTGGGCGTGCAGGCCACAAAGCCGCCCGGCAGCGGACGAAAACTGTCCTGCAGCCAATCCTGCATGGTCGCCGCAATGGTCTCGAGCGTACGACCGTGGAAACCGCCGCGCATGCACACGATGGTGTTGCCACCGTTGCCGGCACGCTTGGCGTACAGGCGCGCGAGCTTCATCGAGCCCTCGTTGGCCTCGGCACCGGAGTTGGCAAAGAACGTCTCCCACACCTGCTCGCCCGCAGCCGGAACGCCAAGCGCCGCCGCCGTAGTCTCGTCGCCGGCGGCAATCGCGTCGGCAAGCACGCACGCGCCATCCACATCGTCGTTAGCGAGCTTGGACAGTAGCGCCGCGACCTGGCCACGCTGCTCGATGTAGAAATAGTTGGAGACATGCAAGAGCTTTTTGGTCTGCGTCTCGAGCGCCGACAGCACTGCCGCATTGCCGTGGCCTAGGCTGCATACGCCAATACCTGCAAGAAAATCGAGATACTCACGGCCATCGTCACCGATGAGCTTCATACCGTGACCCTCGACAAATTCGACCGGAGAGCGACCAAAGGTGTGCATAACATAATGGGATTCGAGTGATTGTTGAGCTGCAAGTGACATGGGATACCTTTCGTTAAGCGCCAGGAAGCGCAAACTGTAAGCGTAATGGCGTGGCGATTTAAAACCGACTAGACCGTTTGAAGCTTCTCGACCTCGTCGAGGTTCTCGGTCAGGCGCGCCGCAAACGTCGAAAGCGGGTGCGGATGCGTATCGAACTCGTAAGCCGTCTCGGTGGAGTGGATCACGGTACCGACGCCAGCATCGGTCAGCAGCTCCAGCAGCAGCGAGTGCGGCGTCGTGCCGTTGATGATGTGGGCTCGGAACACGCCAGCGGTAAGCGCATCGACGGCGGCGCGAAGCTTGGGGATCATGCCCTTGTCGACCTCGCCGCCGTAGAGCATCTCATTGACCTCGTCGAGCGTCAGGTTGGAGATGAGCGAATCCTTATTGCTAAAGTCCTTGTACAGGCCGTCGACATCGGTCAAAAAAATCGCTTTGTGCGCGTGAAGCGCCGCCGCAACGGCACCGGCGGCGGTATCGGCGTTGATGTTGAAGAAGCCACCGTCCTCCCCCGCCGCGACCGTGGCGATAACGGGAATGTACTCGCTATCGAGCAAACGCTCGATATAGTCGGTGTTGACGTGCGTGACCTTGCCTACGCGGCCGAGCTCTGGGTCGAGTGGCTCGGCGATAAGGGTACCGGCGTCGCTGCCGGACACGCCCACGGCAAGGTTGCCGTGGTGGTTGAGTGCCGCGACCAGCTCCTGATTGACCTTGCCGCCCAGTACCTCGCGCACGATGTCCATGGTGGCAGCCGTAGTCACGCGCTGGCCGTTCTTAAACTCGACGAGGATATCGTAGTGGCTGAGCGCCTCGTTGATGGCCTTGCCGCCACCGTGCACGATAACAGGGCGCATGCCGATAATCTTGAGCAGGACGATATCGCTCATCACGTCACGACGCAGCTGCTCGTCGACCATGGCGGCACCGCCGTACTTGATAACGACCGTCTTACCGGTCAGGTTCTTAATCCACGGCAGCGCCTCGAACAGCAGCTGCGCGGTAACTTCGTTGGATTCGCTCGAGCGACAATCGCGTGCGAACTTCATAGTCAGCCTCGTCTTTCGTGTAGCTATTGCGCCGTCCCTCGTTGCCCGCGATTGCAGCGGGGCGCACGGCACATCGGGAGTCTAGGAACGGTAGTCGCCGTTAATGGAGATGTACTCGTGCGTGAGGTCGCAAGTCCACACGGTGGTCGCCGCGTCCCCTGCGCCCAGGTCTGCCGAGATCACAATCTCGGGCGCCTCAAAACGTCGCAGGGCTTCGTCCTCATCGAAGGGGACCGTCAGGCCATCGCGACAGACGGGCATACCCATCATGTCGATGGACACATCTTCTTGGTTAAACTGCACGCCGCACTTGCCGAGCGCCATGGCAACGCGGCCCCAGTTGCAGTCGTGGCCGGCGATGCAGGTCTTGACGAGCGGCGAGTTGGCAACAGCACGGGCGGCGATATCGGCCTCCTCGTCGTTCGCGGCGCCGGTGACATTAACCGTCACGAGCTTGGATGCGCCCTCGCCATCTGCGGCGATGTTGCGCGCCAGGCTCTCGCACACCTCATGCACGGCAAAGGCCAACTCGTCAAAGGCATCGGAGCCCTCGACAATAGGCTCGGCATTTGCGGCAGCGCCGGAAGCGAGCATGATGCAGGTGTCGTTGGTCGAAGTATCGGAGTCGACCGTTACCTTGTTGAAGGTCTGCTTGACGGTGGAGAGTAACAGGGCGTGAAGCGCCGCCGGCTCGACGGGGGCATCGGTAGTGATGACTGCGATCATGGTGGCCATGTTGGGCATGATCATACCCGAGCCTTTGCACATACCGCCCACCGTATAGGCATTACCTGCGTGCCCCGCGGCCTCGCTGCGGTAACACACGGCATACTCCTTGGAATGCGTGTCGGTCGTCATGATAGCGCGAGCGGCATCGGCGCCGCCGTGGGCGGAGAGCGCCTCGTAGGCGGCAGGAACGGCGGTCTCAAACGTGTCGATCGGCAGAATCTGACCAATTACGCCCGTGGAGGCGACCAGAATCTGCTGGGGCTCGCAGCCGATGACCTGCGAGGCGATGTTGCAGGTCTCGCGCGCGCAGGCAAGACCGGTTTCACCCGTGGCGGCGTTGGCGTTGCCAGAGTTGATAGAAACACCGGCGATGATGCCATAGCCCTTGTCGGCGCCGCCCAGGTTGGCACGGCTCACCTGCACGGGCGCCGCACAAAAGCGGTTAGTCGTAAACACGCCGGCCCCGGGACAGGGTTTATCGGGCACGACGAGCGCGTAATCCAGGCGCTCGGGATTCTTGCGGAACCCGGCATGGATGCCCGCCGCCTTAAAGCCGGCTGCCGCCGTTACGCCGCCCTCTACGGCATGAATCTTGATATCGAACTGCTCAGCATTCATCGTCTTTATGACTCCTTATGTCAAACAAAAAATGGGCATCGGTTGGTGCGCCATGCCAGCCACAATCATGAGACCAGCTTAAGAGTGGCGCCCCACTCGATGCCCGATTACCAAATCGCTAACAATCGAATGTGCTACACCGGGCACGCCACTGTGGGCAAGCCTCGTCGCTCGTCAAAACCAAAGACGATGTTGGCGCACTGGACCGCCTGGCCTGCTGCACCCTTGCACAGATTGTCGATGGCGCCCGTGGCCACCAGAACGCCCGCGCGCTCGTTGAGCGCGAGGCCGATCTGGGCGGCGTTGGTGCCGACGACCGAAGCCGTCTTGGGCTGCTGACCGGCATCGAGTACGCGCACGAAGGTGCGACCGGCGTAGAACTGCTTGTAATGGTCGACAACGTCCTCAAGGGTCAAGGCATCGATAGCCCGCGGCGTAAGCGGCATCGTCACCGTAGAGAGCAGACCGCGCTTGAGCGGTGCCAGGTGCGGGGTAAAGACGACACGATCGGTTAGGCCCAAGATCTGCTCGATTTCGGGCGTGTGACGATGCTTGCCCACGCCATAGGCCTCCAGGTTTTCGTCCGCGCTGCAAAAATGCGTACGGGCGTTGCAGGACTTACCGGCACCCGTTACACCGCTGATAGCGTCAACGATCACGGGGCCGCTCTGGGCAACCCAGCCGGCGCGCACGGCAGGCGCGGCGGCAAGGCTCGTTGCAGTGGGATAGCAACCGGCGCAGGCGACCAGTACGGGCTTGCCGTCGGCGTGGTCGGATGCAGCGGTCTCCAAATCCTGGGAGAACAGCTCGGGCAGACCAAAGGCGCGGCTCTTGAGTAGCTCGGGGCTCGTGTGCTCGGCGGCATACCAGGCCTCAAAGGTGGCCGGATCGCTCAGGCGATAGTCGGCCGAGAGGTCAATGCAGGAAACTCCCGCGGCAAGCAGGGCGGGCACCCGTGCCATGGCAGCCGTGTGCGGCACGGCCAAAAAGACCGCATCGCAGTTCTTGAGCTCGGGGGCGTCATGCGTCGTGAAGACAAGATCGCTTACGCCGGTGAAGCTCGGGTACACCGCAGACAACGGCTGGCCGGCATCGGCGTTGGACGTGATGACAACAAGTTCAAACTCGGGATGGCCGAGCACGAGGCGAATGAGCTCGGCGCCGGCATATCCAGCCGCACCGACGATTCCAACCTTTAAAGACATATCAGACTCCTTGCCCGCACAGTTATGCACCAATACGTATCTCGCAGCCGTCGTTATGAAGTGGGTTGAAACTTTATCACCAAAAGATGCATATATACGCAAATCTTTTACATATTCATGCATTGAAACAGTCCCGACACATTCACTCGAAGGAATTGACAAATGAATACGGGCCCCATATTGCTCAGCGCACCTTACGGTGACGTTGCAATGTGGGGCCCGCTACATGCGAGAATTTGAATTGTCGAAGCTTGCTGAGAGACTCGTTTAGAGCTCGACCGGCACCCATTCGTCATGGTTGCAGATGAAAGTCTCCGGCTCCTCGACGCTAAAGAAGACGAGCGTGGGGTCGTTGGGCCCCTCATAATGCTCGCCCAAGCGCTCCAGGTGCTTCCAGCCTGCCTCGCATATCGGAAGCGGCCTGGTCATCCAGACCCGCGCGCCCGCGCAAGATGAGCCAGCCATGGCCCGGCCACCAACTCGTGGCCTCAAAGCGTTGATTTTGCAGCAGCTCTTGCCACACGTCTTTGGTGCGCGCCGTTACAAACCACAGCTTGCCGTCCTGGATCTGCGCAAACGAAAACGGACGCACATGCGGCTGTCCGTCAACGCTCGTCGCCAAATACCATGCCGGTACCGACGTCAGATACTCCAACACCGTATTCAATCCGTCCATGTGTCCCCCTGTCACTAGTCTTTTTGGGTCGGGGCTGTTTTAGCTACCCTATGGTTAAAGCTCCAGGCGCTCTTCGCTGCCGTCGATATCACAGAAGCGGGCGGCGATATTGCGCACCGAGAAGAACGCAAGGCGACCGTCGTTGGCGCTCTCGTGATCTTCGCCGATGCCCACCATGTGCTTAAAGCCGGCTTGGCGCACCCGGTCACTCACGACCGCGTCGTCCTCGAGCGCGGCCTCGCCAGTTAATACGATCCAGCACTCCCCCGGTTTCCAACCCGAAACCTCAAACTTGGGGTTCGCGCTAAACTCGGCCCACACATCCTTATCGCGCGAGGTGCAAAACCACAGCTTGCCATCATCGACCATGGCAAACGAGAACGGCCTCACGCGCGGCTGATGTCCGTCCGTCACGTCGATCGTGGCGAGATACCACGCCGGAATACGCCTAAGATACGAACAGGCGCGCTCGAGCTGCGCCGTGCGGTCGTTATCGGTCATAGGGACCCCTTTCCTGCGCTCGAATCGCGCCTAAACAAGTTGAAGATTGATGACGATGACGCAGATGAGCAGCAACGCCGTCACCACCGCCGCCAGCGCATCGCCGCGGCCAAATGCAAGCGCATGCAGACGTGTGCGGCCCTGCTCGCCATGATAGCAACGGGCATCCATGGCGGCAGACAGCGTTTCGGCATGACGGAACACGCCCGTGAACAGCGGAATCGCCACACTGCCGAGCATACGCACGCCGCCGAGCGGGCCTCCCGTCACGCGCGCACCGCGGCTCGCCTGTGCATCGGCCGTCTGCTTCATCTCGGTGGCAAACTGCGGCATAAAGCGCAGCGCGATACCCATGATCATGCCGAGCTCGTGCGCAGGAAGTCCCACACGCGCAAACGGCGCGAGCAGGCGCTCAAAGCCCGCGGTGAGATCGAGCGTGGGCGTGGTGAGCGTAATAGCGCTCATGCCGGCCATCATCAAGGTCAGGCGGCACGCCATAAAGGCGGCGGAATGCAGCGAGCCCTCGCTTATCTGCAAAAAGCCGAGCTGCCACAGAATGCGCCCGCTCTGGTCGGAAAACAGGTCGAGCATCGCGACCACCGCGACGATCGCCAGCAGCGGCGCCATCGATGACAGGACGCGACGAGCCGGCACCCGGGACACGGCATAGATCAGGACAACGAAGATTGCGACCGGGACTAGTCCGCGGAAGCTGCTGACCGTGAGCGTCGTGATCAGAAACACAAAGCCCAAGAGCAACTTGGTTCGCGGGTCCAGGCGATGAATTGCACTATCGCCGGGATAGTAGCTGCCAAACGAAAACGCCTCCATTAGCAGCCCTCCTCTCGCGCGACCGTCTTGGATTTAGCAATGTCCGCGACGTTAGAAGGACCGTCCGAGCGACCGATAAGCAGGTCCACCAGTTCGTCTGCCAGCGACTCAACCGTATAGAGGCCGTCAAAGCGCAGCGGCACGCCTGCCTTCGCAAGCGCCAGCGCCATGCGCTGGGCAGCGGGAACACCCAAGCCGATCGACTTGAGCTCATCGGCATACGCAAAAACCTGAGCGGGCGTACCCTCGGCAAACACCGTGCCCTCGTTCATCACGACAATACGGTCGCAGCAATTGGCAAGGTCATCCATACTGTGTGAAACCATGACGACGGTCAGGCCCTCGTCATGAAGATGGCCGATGAGCTCCAGGAAATCCCTGCGGGCTGCCGGATCGAGCCCCGCCATGGGCTCATCGAGTACCAGGACCTCGGGCTCCATGGCAAGCACGCCAGCAAACGCCACGCGCCGCTGCTGCCCGCCCGAGAGCTCAAAGGGACTCTTGTCGCCCACCGTGGCCAGGTCGAGGCCCACGCGCGCGAGCGATGACTCAACGCGGTGGGCAACCTCGGCCTGCGACAAGCCAAGGTTATGCGGACCAAATGCCACGTCCTGTGCCACGGTCTCGGCAAACAGCTGACGCTCTGGATACTGAAACACCACGCCGACCTTTGCCTTAACCGCGGCGGCATCTTTCTTGTTTACCAGGTCGAGCCCCAACGCGTAAACGGAACCCTCCTGGGGACGAATCAGTCCGTTGAGATGCTGAACCAGTGTCGACTTACCCGAACCGGTATGGCCCGCAAGGCCCAGGAACTCGCCACGACGCACCGTCAGCGATACATTGCGCAACGCCCAGGGGCTGCTAGGGTCGTTGCCCCAGAGGGCCTGTTTGTTCGATGCACCCTCGGCAGCTGAGCGCTTGTGCCAACGGCGACGCTCGCGGGCGCTCAGCGAATAGCCATACGAAAGGTGCGAAATCTCGATGACGGGCTCCAGCGCGTCTGCGCCATCGATTGCAGAGGAAACGTTGTCGGGAATACGAGGATCGGATGCGAAAGGCCGCCCGGCGATGCCTGTCCTACTCCGCTCGGTATAAGCCTGCGCTATATCGGCGACCATATCCGCCTCGCGCACCTGCGCGCAAATGGGCACGCCCTTCGCGCGAAGCGCCCTGCCAAGACAACACGATGCCGGCATATCCAGATTCAGCCGCGCGAGTTCGTCCGCCCGCGTCAAGATCTCCTCGGGCGTGCCCAACATGGCAACGCGCCCCGCCCGAAACACCGCGACTCGATCGGCCTCAGCGGCCTCTTCCATAAAGTGCGTAATCATCACGATGGTCATGCCGCGTTCGTGCAGCGCGTGACAGGCCTTCATAAGGCCCTTGCGCCCGCGCGGGTCGAGCATCGAGGAAGCCTCGTCCAAAATGAGCACGCGCGGCTCCATGGCGAGCACGCCGGCAAGCGCCACGCGCTGCTTTTGTCCGCCCGAGAGAGCGTGGGTCTCGTGGCGCTCAAAGCCCACCAGACCCACGGCCTTCAGCGCCTCGCGCACGCGCTGCGCGATCTGGGCCGATTCGACCCCTAAGTTCTCGGGACCAAACGCAACATCGTCCTCGACAAGCGTTGCCACCAGCTGATCGTCGGGATTCTGGAACACCATGCCAGCAGTCGAGCGAATGTCGTAGACCAGCTCGGGATCGGACGCGTCCATGCCGTTGACGCACACCGTTCCCGCATCGGGCTGCAGCAGCGCGTTCAGGTGCTTGGCAAACGTCGACTTGCCCGACCCGTTTCCGCCGAGGATGCAGAAAAACTCGCCATCTTCGATGTTCAGATCGATGCCATCGAGCGCCGGTGCAACACCGTCATAGCTAAAGGAAACGCCCCGACACTCAATCATGCGCGACCTTTGACCTGGTCCTTCTTGGGCGTGATGAGATTAGAGACCGCCTTGTACACTGCAAGCGTCAATACCGAGTTAAGCACGGTCTTGATAAGGTTGAACGGCAGAACAGCAGGAAGCATGAGTGGCAAAATCACATCGGCCGAGCCATACCAGAACCAAACGCCGATGGTCAGGTTTGCGACCATAGACAACGCCGTAGCGGCAATAACGCCCAGCGCCAGGCCAATCACGGCGCCCTTATAGGTATGCATCTTCTGGTAGACGATAGCCGCAGGCAGAATATAGCCCAGCGTGGCAACCAAGTTCATAAGCGCACCGACCCAATCGCCCGTGGTAAGCGCATGGATAACGATCGCCATAGCGGCAACAGCGGTGCCGGCACCAGGGCCATACGCAAATCCACACACCATCGCCGGCACCAGCGACGGGTCATACGTCAAAAACGGCGCCGAGGGGAGGATGGGCAGCTGCACATACATAAACAGTGCTCCCAAGGCGCACATCAACGCCATGGTAACGAGCTGTTTGGTGCTCCACCTATTCGTGTTCTCAAAATGGATATGCTGCGACTGTTCAGACATAAGATCACCTGCCTCTTTCATCCGGACTCTAACCGTTGGTACTGGGATCTCACCAGTTCAGCCGGCATGCGAACCAACGCACACACGGGTCGCGGACTCATCGGCTCGGCCGCAGGCACGTTTCCTGCGCCACGGTACCCCTTTGGCACCGCCCGATTTACCGCCAGTGGGGAATTTCACCCCGCCCTGAAACAGCAATTGCAAGTGTAGCACGGGCAGGCTTTCGCGCAAGTATGCCAAGGGTAATTTATGGTGGGGATCAGTTGCCGCAACAACCACGTTCTCCGTTCGCTCCAAAGTAGCGCGCCTTTCGCGCAAAGCGCGAAACAGCGAAAGGGACACGTATCCCCATCAACCACATTCTCCGCCCACGCCGACCTCAAGGCCGTAAACGCAGGGGATCCGGGGGCGTGACGGGGTTTCTCTCCGGAACATTCCGCAGGACGCAAAGAGGCTCCGCAGCGCGAAGCGCGATGCGGAGCCTCTTTGCATGTCCGAGGACGTTCCGGAGAGAAACCCCGTCACGCCCCCGGATTCCCGGTGGGAGTTCTAGACCTTGTCGGCCTTAGTACATACCGCCGCCCTGCTGACCAGCGGTAGCAGCAGCGATAGCATCCTCAAGCTGAGTGTTCTTGGGCACATCGGAGACGGTGGCCTCGGTGATGAGAATCAGGCTGGCGACAGAAGCAGCGTTCTGCAGGGTGACGCGGCTGACCTTGACGGGGTCGAGGACGCCCATCTCAATCATGTCGCCCCACTCGCCGTTGGCAGAGTTGAGACCCTGGCCGGCGGGCAGCTCGGCAACCTTGTCGACCACGACAGCGCCCTCAAAGCCAGCGTTCTTGGCGATGGTAGCGACCGGAGCGGTCAGAGCCTTCTTGACGATATCGACGCCAATCTTCTCCTCGGGGTCGTCGATCTCAACAGCGTCGAGCGCAGGAGCAGCGTCCATGAAGGCGACGCCGCCGCCGGCGACAATGCCCTCCTCGACAGCAGCACGGGTGGCCTGCAGGGCGTCCTCGACGCGGTGCTTGATTTCCTTGAGCTCGGACTCGGTAGCAGCGCCGACCTTGATGACGGCAACGCCACCGGAGAGCTTGGCCAGGCGCTCCTGGAGCTTCTCGCGGTCGAAGTCAGAGGTGGTGTTCTCCATCTCGCCCTTGATCTGAGCGATGCGGGCGTCGATGGCCTCCTTGGAGCCAGCGCCGCCGACGACGACGGTGTTGTCCTTGGAGATGGTGACGGACTTAGCGGTACCGAGCATATCGGCGGTGATGTCAGCGACCTTCACGCCCAGCTCGTCCAGAGCGGCCTGGCCACCGGTGAGGACGGCGATGTCCTCGAGGATGCGCTTGCGGCGATCGCCGTAACCCGGAGCCTTGACGGCGCAGACGTTGAGAGCGCCACGGATCTTGTTGAGGACCAGGGTCGGCAGAGCCTCGCCGTCGATGTCCTCAGCGATGATGAGCAGGCCACGGCCGGCGCGCTGGACAGCCTCGAGAACAGGCATGATGTCCTGGACGCTGGAGATCTTCTGGTCGGTGATGAGGATGTACGGATCCTTCATCACGGCCTCCATGCGGTCGTTGTCCGTGACGAAGTAAGCGGAGACATAGCCCTTGTCGAACTGCATGCCCTCGACAGTGTCGATGGTAATGTCGAACGTCTGGGAATCCTCGACGGTGATGACGCCGTCCTTGCCCACGACCTCCATGGCCTCGGCGATCTTCTCGCCAACCTCGGGGTCACCAGCGGAGATGGTGCCGACGGAAGCGATCTGCTCCTTGGTCTCGACCGGCTTGGCCTGCTTCTTCATCTCGGCGACGGCGGCGTTGACGGCCTTGTCGATGCCGCGACGGATGGCCAGCGGGTTGGCGCCAGCGGCGACGTTGCGCAGACCGTCGTTGACGATAGCCTGAGCGAGCAGGGTTGCGGTGGTGGTGCCGTCACCCACGGTGTCGTTGGTCTTGGTGGCGACCTCCTTCACCAGCTGAGCGCCCATGTTCTCGATGTTGTCCTCGAGCTCGATCTCCTTAGCGACGGAAACGCCGTCGTTGGTGATGGTCGGGGCACCGAACGTGCGCTGCAGAGCGA
Organism: Collinsella aerofaciens; assembly: GCF_040910245.1. Classification (GTDB taxonomy): domain Bacteria; phylum Actinomycetota; class Coriobacteriia; order Coriobacteriales; family Coriobacteriaceae; genus Collinsella. Next base: position 39,342 of record NZ_JBDGAY010000003.1, on the reverse strand, counting down.
CGTAACGGCCCTTGGGGCCCATGGTGACGGTAACGGCATCGGCCAGAGTGTTGACGCCCTTTGCGAGCTTGGCGCGGGCATCGGTGTTGAACGTAATGTTCTTTGCCATGGTAGGTAATCCTCCAAAAGAAATGTGACTCGCGTCGCCGCTTCCGAGTCCTATGCGGCAGGCGCGTTCAAAGACGAATCAGAGATTCTGACGAGGCTAGGCCTCGACGACGGCGTAGATGTCGTCGGCGCGCATCAGCAGATACTTCTCGCCGTCGACCTTGACCTCGTTGCCACCAAACTTACCGTAGATGACAACGTCGCCGACCTGAACGTCCATGGGGATGCGCTCGCCCTTGTCGTTGACCTTACCGGCGCCAACGGCAACGATGGTGCCGCGCTGCGGCTTCTCCTGAGCGTTGCTGGCGATGTACAGGCCAGAAGCGGTCTTCTGCTCGGCCTCGTCGGGCTTGACCAGGACGCGATCTGCAAGCGGCTTCAAAGACGACATGCTTGTTTCCTCCTTTTTGGGCCGCGCGGTCATGCCGCGCGGGTTAACCCTTTTTGTTTGCGTACGCGTTGAATGGTACCCACGAATGGCGGGTTATACAACACGGAGTCAAAAAATCTTATTTTTTGGCACTTAGATTTTCTGAATGCCGGGGGATAACTTGTGCGCGGCTCCCGGGGCGGACCGGAGGGCATGAAGTTTGCTGCTCTACAGTCCTGCGCAAGACGGAAAGCACATTAAGTGCTTTCCTTTGCGTGCGGAACTCGCGACAAACTTCATGCCCTCCGGTCCGCCCCGGGAGCCAGGTTGACTAACTCGGGCCCGGCATTCAGAAAAGTCAGTGCAGCAAAATGGCGATGCGGATGTCGGCATGGGCATGGTTTCGCCACGCGCACGGGTCCCCCAGGGAGCACCGTGCATTTTTGGGAGTATTCAGCAGACCAGGACGGCTGCATACGCACTGGACATTCCTTATTGGTCCCAAGGACGCCTTCAGCGGGCGATTTTGGTCGGTGGGCAGACCCCGTTGGGACAAATGGGCATACTTCGCGCCGTACCAGACCACAAAATGTCATCGAGCTCCGCGATGCTACCCGACTGCAGCGGCGCCGGCGGGGCTTGCGTTGCTGAATACTCCGTTTTTTGCACGGCCCAGGCGGGGGTACATCAGGACCAGAAAGAACATCCCAGCCTTTTTATGCAATCTGCAATGGAAAGTATGCAAAACACCAAGAGACGGCATTGCTGATGTCCAAATTAAATGCGCGGGGCAGCAGCGCCCCCACCCCACGCTCAAATCAAGCAGAGCAGGGACGCTCATAGCGGGTCCCCACCGATATACAAACGCGGCTCGAGCGCCATCCCAAAATAGGCTGTCCGAGCCGCGTTTAACGGTACGGCATGATTATTAGCGCTCGTAAATCAAGTTGCCTGCCAGGTAGGTGGCCTGAACTTTGGTGTCCTGGAGCTCTTGAGGGTCAACGGTGAGCGGGTTTTGGTCCAGGACTACCAGGTCGGCGTATTTGCCGGGCTCCAGGCTGCCGAGGTTTCGCTCGTCGCCTGCGGCGTAGGCGCTGCCCAGGGTGTAGTTGCGCAGAGCTGTAGCCGCGTCGATGCGCTCGCTGGGGAGCCAGCCGCCCTCGGGCCAGTGGCTGCGGGGGTCTTGGCGCGTGATGGCCGTGTAGATCACGTTCATGCTGGTAACGGCCGTGATGGGGCTGTCGGTACCAAAAGCTTGGCGGATGCCGCGCTGCTTATAGGTCGCAAACGGCCACATGATGCGGCTGCGTTCCAGGCCCAGGTCGCGCTCCGGGCCACCCGGGTCGAGCGTGATGTGGCAAGGCTGGCTCGAGGCAATGACGTTGAGCTTGCGCAGACGATCGATGTCCTGAGGCAGCAGATTCTCCAAATGCTCAAGCGTATTATGACCGTGCTGGGGCAGGCCGTAGAGCTCTGCCGCCTCCTCAAAGATATCGAGTGCGGCATGGATGGCACCGTCGCCGATAACGTGGATGCGCACGGTGTGGCCGCGCTCGGCTGCCGCCAGAACCAACTTGCGCATGCGCTCGACAGGAACCGTCAGGCGCCCCTGGTCACCCGGGAAGCGCGGGTTAGTATAGGGCTCAGTGAGGTATGCGGTATGCTCGCTCGACACGCCGTCGAAGAACTGTTTAAATCCTGGCGCCGAGAGCAGCGCGTTGTTTGCGTAGCGGGTCTGGAGTTCTTCCAAGCGCGATTGGTCATCCAGCAGCGTGGGAAACAGATGGGCGCGGATGCCCAGCTTGCCGGCGGCCTGCAGCCTGTCGTAAACATCGTCGCGAATAAAGTCGCAGCCCGGCATGGGCATGAGCGACATATCGCAGATTGAGGTGATGCCTTGCTCGGCCATACGCTTCATCTGGTCGCCGTAAGCGCTCGCGATGCGGTCCTCGCCCAGCCATTCCAGGCAGCGCGGCAGCAGCTGCATAGCAGCTGCCTCGTGGGCAATACCCGTAAGCTCACCGTTTGAGTCTTTGTCGTAACTGCCACCCGCCGGAGGCTCGCTGTCACGCGTCACGCCGAGGGCTTCGAGTGCGCGGCTGTTGAGCCACAGCGTATGCCCATCGCCCGAATACATAACACAGGGGCGACCGGGGAAGGCGGCGTCGAGGGAGGCCTTGGTAGGATGCTCGGGCGGATCCCAGCGGTAATCGCGCCAGCCCTGGGTCACGACCCAGGCGTCGTCGGGCAGGCCCTGGGAAAACTCGAGCGCATGCTGCACCAGTGCCGCCTCGGACGTGCCCATATCCATGAGCATATACGGCGAGGAACCGACCGAGGTATGGAAGAAGTGCAGATGAGCGTCATGGAAACCGGGGCAGACAAACTGCTCGCCGTAATCGACCACCGGCGTGGCGGCAGGTGCGGCGGCAATCACGTCATCGGGCGCGCCGACAGCGACGATGCGATCGCCCGCGATGGCGATCGCCAACTCGCGGGCGGTATCGATGCCGTCTTGCGCGGTAAAGACGTTCTTGGAGCGAATAATCCGATCGATATGTCGCATGGGCATCCCCATCTCTGGCAGGTAATTCAACACCCCCGAGTGTACTCCCCCGCCCTTGTAACAAAACCCCAAGCGGCAAACGGCAACTTTACCAGCCCTAGCGGCAGGTGGCATACTGGAGAAAGCCTGTACGATTTTGCGATCAACCCAGCAAGGAGCAAATCGACCATGACGAAGACCAAGGCACAGCAAATTATGGCGGCAACCGAGGTTCGCGCGGCAGACGACGTCACCGCGGCCATCCAGGATATCGCCGCCGAGTTTGAACCCTACATCATCAAGCAGCGCCGGCACTTCCATAAGCACCCGGAGTTGAGCCTTGCCGAGGAGCGCACGACTTCCGACATCGCCAACCAGCTCGACGCCATGAATATCCCCTACGAGCGTCCGCTCAAGACGGGCCTGGTGGCGACGCTTCGCGGCACCGCGCCGGATGCCTACCGCGAGGACGGCACGCCGCGCCGCCGCATCCTGCTGCGCGCCGATATCGACGCCCTGCCCGTCACTGAGCAGACCGGCGAGGAGTTCGCCAGCGTCAATGAGGGCTGCATGCACGCCTGCGGTCACGACTGCCATATCGCCATGATGCTCGGCACGTTGCAGATTCTGCGCCACATGACCGATGACATCCACGGCGAGATTCGCATCGTATTCCAGCCCAGCGAGGAAAACGGCCAGGGCGCCAAACTCATGATTGGCACGGGTGTGCTCGACGGCGTCGATGGCGCCTACGCCGCGCACATCTGGAGCGAGGTCGACGCCGGTACCGTAAGCTGCGAGCCCGGCCCACGCATGGCAAACACCGACTGGTTCCGCATCGACGTCCGCGGCACCTCGTGCCATGGCGCCATGCCCCAGCGCGGCCACGACGCCGTTATGGTTGCGGCAGAGATCGTCAACGCCCTGCAGACCATCGTCTCGCGCGAGATTAGCCCCTACGAACCCGCCGTCATCACCGTCGGCGAGCTGCACGGCGGCACCGCGCGCAACGTTATCGCCGGCACGGCGTACCTCGCCGGCACGGTGCGCACCTATGGCGACAAAACGCATGAGGAGATGCCCGAGCTTATGCGCCGCATCGTGGAGCACACCGCAGCAGCGCTAGGCGCCGAGGCCGAACTCACCGACTACACCATCGCCAACTACAAGGTCGAAAACGATGCCGCCTCGAGCGAGCGCTGCCGCCAAGCTGTGCTCAAGTGCCTGGGCCCCGCAGGCGAGGGCCATTACCGCGGCACGCTTTCGGGCGAGGACTTCTCGGAGTACCTGCGTCGCGTGCCAGGTGTGCTCGCCTTTGTCGGCGCGCGCAATCCCCAGATCGGCGCCACCTATGCCCAGCACTCCTGCTTCTATAAGATCGACGAGAGCGTGCTCGCCAAGGGCTCCATGGTAGCCGCTCAGTATGCCATCGACTTTTTGGCCGAGCCCACGCAAGAAGAGCTCGACGGCCCCACGATCGCCGCGGTTGCCGAGACCAATCCCGACCTGGCAGCCAAGCTGCGCTCTGCCAAGGCAACGGCCGCCGAGGCCCGCGACGCCATGCACGATGCCCGTACCGCCCGCCATGCCGCAATCAAGGGCATCCACGATGCGCGGGCTGCCGCTCGCCACGAGGAGAAGCATGGCGAGTAGCCGTCACGCCCACCCATAACAACCTGGCTAGAGCAAAGCGAGGGCGAACGTTATCTCAACGTTCGCCCCCGCTTATATGTCGACCGTTTTTCTAGCGCGTCCTCCGTCACGACAGGTAAGAGCGAAGGATGGTGAGCCAGCGTGGGGATTCGAGGTGGATGATGTCGTCGGGGACTCCGGCAGGAGCATGGCCGCCAAAGAGCAGGCCGGCATCTGCCGGATTGATGAGGCGCACGATCCATACGGCGACGACCAGCACGCACAACACGGTGACCGCAATGTCGATACCACGCTTTAGCTTGCTCGATGCCACCTCCTCGCGCACGAACGCGAGCACAAACGCAATCGGCACCACCCAAAACAGCGGATGGTAGGCAAAGGCCGCCGCAAAATCGAGGCGCAGCGCCGCCAGCCACGCCCTCGTCATGCCGCATCCCGGACAAGGAATGCCCGTCATCAATCGAAAAATGCAGCCAATGTCGAGCAGATAGAGCGCGAGCCAGGCGACAAAGAGCGCCCCGATGCAAGAAAGGGCGCGGCGAAGGAGCTCCGCCGCGCCCTTATGTCCCTGAGTGTTACTCACGATGCCTTAATCGTTAGGCACGCGCGCCAAGACGGGTGTTGTACACCGTTGCCAGAGCGTTGGTGTTCTTGATGATGATGTTCATGGCAAAGATGAGGCCAAGACCGCACAGCAGCACGCCGATAATCTGCCACATAAGAACGGTGGTACCGTTCTCCTGGAACATCAGGCCGTAGCGAGGAGCATTGGCCTGTAGGCGGTTGCCAATCTTGTAATACCAGTAGTACGCATAGAAACCGCAGGTCACGAACGACAGCAGGATGAATGCTGCCAGACCCGGTGTGAAATCGCCGTCATCCTGGCACATGACATTGATGTCGCGGGCGAGGCAATAGAGGAAGTAATACGAATAGATGCCGCAGGTCACGATGGAAAGCAGGAGCCAACCGATCAGGCTACGATCGTTCTTAACAGGTCCATAGCCCATCGGGGCGGCAGCAGGCTGCTGGGCGTACTGACCGGCGTACTGCTGCTGGCCGGCGTACTGCTGCTGCCCGGTGTACTGCTGCTGAGGCTGGGGCGCAGGCTGAATAGCCTGGGCCGGAGCGGGCTGGGGTTGAGGCGCGGGCTGCGGAGCAGGCTGGGGCTGAGGTGCAGGCTGCGGCGCGGGCTGCGGAGCAGGAGCAGCGGAAGCGGCACCGACGGCAGAACCGCAGACGGGGCAGAATTTGGCATCATCCGAAATGGGAGAACCACAAGTGGGACAGAACACAAGCTTCTCCTTTTCCTAAGGCGTTGCACGCCTTCAAACCTTACATGACTATGTTCTCAACAATAGCCGCGACGTTGTTGCGCAACATTGACCAATTTCCGAGAAATTTTGCTGCAATCGTTTTCCCGGGCATTTTCTTGCTTTCGCAGTAGAAAAAGGCACCCCGGGCTCAGTTGCCCAGGGCGCCTCGACCGACTATTCGGTTTGATTGTTTTCGGCAGCAGGATTATCGCCCGGCTCATCCGCCGGCGTGGCAACGGCATTCCAATCGGGTTCCGCAGGCGTCGCCTCGGGCGCCGGTACGGGTTCAGGGGCAGGTGCCGGAGCAGGTGCAGGCGCGGGTGCCGGGGCAGGGGCAGGCGCAGGTGCCGGGGCAGGCGCAGGTGCCGGGGCAGGCGCAGGGGCAGCACCAGTGGCGGCCGTGGGATTGAACCCCGCAGGAGCAGGCTTCTTCTCACCCGGGAGCACAAACGTCAGGACATCGTCGGCATCCTCATCGGCCCACTCGCTGGCATGACGTGCCGCCCAATAGCCAACGGCGCGATACTTGAGCATCTTGCCAAACACAGTCAGGAACACCGTGACAAAGGCAATGATCATCAAGAACAGAATGAGCGTGATGCCGCCGCCCTCGATGATTGCCTCAAGACCCGTGGGGCGATAGTAATAGCTATACATACCAAACGTAGCAATGGCGCCGAAGATGGCGGTGAAGATCCACGTGATGATGTGCGACACGATGCCCGTCAAAAACTCGGGGAGAATCGATGCGCAGAACAACTTGCCCAGGTTGGCCTTATAGGACTTCCAAACCTTCTCAAGCGAGAACGCGCTCTCCACGCGCCCGACGACGGCAAAGTGCATCACGGCAGCATCACCAAACATCTTAAAGAAGATGCCCAGTACCACCGACACGATCATGGCAAAGACGAGCAGGCCCATCGAGCCGAAGAGTGCGGCCTCGAGACCGCTCGAACCGGAGTAATAGTACGAGCCGACGGCACCGATCACGACGCTCTCGATAGCCGAGAACACCACGCCAATCACCGGAATAATGGCCACGAACTCGAGCACACCGGTAATGACAGACGAGAAAATGCCCAATCCAAACGAGGTCGAGCGCAGCAGCGGACGCTCCATGCCGTTATCATCCTTGAGCGACAGGTCACGACCCCACTCGATGGCAAAGCCCGCGCCGCACACGCTTGCCACGTACGCGAGCAAAAAGCCAATGGCCGCTGCGATACCGCCGATAACGGGGATAAACAGCACCAGCACCGAGACAACACAGATCAGCGCCGGCAAAAAGGCGATTTGGCATACGCGAACCAAGGCGCCGGGAACCTTAAGCATGTCGTTGAAGGCCTGAGCCATACAACCCTTGGGCGCGTTCATAGCCGGCTGGGGCGCAACGAACGGCTGCGGCTGCGGCTGGGCAAACGGCTGACCCTGCGGCTGAGGTTGAGCTTGCGGAGCGGGACCGGCGGCCTTAACCTCGGTATTAGGGGCACCGCACACGCCGCAGAACTTGTCGTTATCGCCCATGGGGGCGCCACACTGCGAACAGAACATCGAAATCATCCCTTCGTATCTAGAGCGAATCACCTGGATCGCAAACGATGTCTTTGGCATCATTATCGCCCAATGTGGGGACAAATACCGCAAGATGACCGATTTGCAACGTAGCCGGTTTATTCAATGATTCGAAGGGTACGACCGGGCTAGTTCGTGCCGCGGAAGCCCTTGCCGACGATTTCGGAGCTATCGACGATGGTGATGAAGGCGCCAGGGTCAATCTCGCGGGCATAGCGGCGCAGTTGCACTGCCTCGCGACGGCTCAGCACGCTCATGATCACCGTGACGCACTTGCCCGAGAAAGCGCCGTAGCCACGGCTGATCGTTGCCGTGCGGTTGAGATGCTTGACGATAAACTCCTCGACTTTAAGGGGCTCGGAGCAAATGATCGTGCAGACCTTACGAAGGTGAATGCTCTCGATAGCCTTGTCGACCACAAGCGTCTTGGCAAACAGACCGAGCACGCAGTACAGACCGACGCGCGGGCCATACAGGAAAGCCGCGATGGTCACGATGCCGATATCGACCAGCAACAGGGCACGGCCGATCTCAAGCGTCGTGCGGCGTTTGAGAATCATGGCAAGGATGTCGGTGCCGCCCGTCGAGGCGCCAATGTCAAAGACAATGGCACTGCCCAGCGCCGGCAAGATGACGGCAAAACACAGGTCGAGCCACATATCGCCCGTCATCGAAACATCCGTCGGAATGAAGAGCTCAAACAGCGAGACGTAGGCCGAAAGCGCAAACGAGGCAAAGACACTCCAAAGGATTGCCTTGCGCTCCAAAAAGATAAAACCCAGGATGACCAGGACCGCGTTGATAATCCACATAAAGACGCCGACGGGCAGAGTCGGGAACAGCGTGGAAAGAATGACCGACACGCCCGAGGTGCCGCCGAAGGCAAAGTGATTGGGGGTTTTAAAGGCCACGATGGCAAAGGCCGTGAGGACCAGGCCCAGATTGAGCTCGGCAAAAAAGCGCGGAAAGCCTGGTTCCTGGCTGCGCTTGCGGCCGGCGCGCTCGCCACGTTCGATATCCTCGCGACCGACAACGCGCTCCATCGGCACCACCGGAGGACGATGCATCTCCTCGGCGGCACGCGACGCCGCCTCTGCCGCAGCGGCTTCAATCGCCCATGCCTTGCTTTCGGTCTCGTGTTCGTCGGCCATTACGGCAACCCCTCGTTAACAATTTGGAAACAATGCGCCCATTAGGGTAACGCGGAACGCGAAGATTGCAACCCTTAGTTAGACGAGCGGTATGCCTGCATCGGGGGCATATAGAAAACGGTCGACCGCACTTTTGCTTGCGCGGTCGACCGTTTAGCGTTTTCGCAGGTAAAACCTGCCAAAATAAACATCCCTTTTTGGTAGGTTACTCGTGCTGGCTGGTGCGGTGCTCGTACTCCTCGGGGGTGATGACATCCTCGATGCGCAGGTTGACGCCTGCCACCTCAAGGCCGGTCATCGCGGCCAGACGCTCGGTGACGCGCGCCTTAACGTCGTCAAAGATCGCAGGCGCATAGGCGCCGTACTCGATGATGACCGAGATGTTGACGACCACGCGGTTGTCATCGGTGACCTCAACCGTCACGCCCTTGGTCAGGTTCTCGGCACCAAACTGCTCCTGCACAAAGTGCATGAGGTTACCCTTCATGCCCAGGACGTGCGGAACCTCGCGGGTGGCCATGGCAACGATCTTCTCGATCACGCCGTTGGAATAGGTCAGCGAGTCCTCGGACTCGTCCGTTTCCTCGTCGTCCATCTCCTCGTTGTCCTCGTCCGCATCGGACTCGGCCTCGACGAGCGCCTCGTCCTCGAGCGTCACGTCCCCGGCATCGGCGACGGCCTCATTCGCCTCGAGCTCGGTATCGGCCACATCGACCTTCGTGTTAAAAGCCATGGTTCCTCCTTATGCCTGCCGCGGATGCGACAGTCGAATACGTATTAGCGGCCGCTAAACAGGCGGCCGAAGAAGTTGACGATACCGTTCTCCCCGTCGCGAATCTGGCCGATCACGGCGCCGATCAGCACAAAGAATGCGATGACGAGCGTGTCCCACAGGCCCAACGTAAGTACCAGCACAGCGAGGATAAAGCCTGCCACGGCGCCGAGCGTAGTGTTGGGATGGCGCACGGCATAGCTCCAGATAGCAGCGCCCGTACCTTTGATGAGACCCATGGCCTCGTCGAAGTCGTTGGCGGCGCTGTCGTGCTGCTCGCCGGCCTCGGGCTTGGCGTCGGCGGACTCGCCTGCCGGCGTAGCGTTCTGGTCGATCGTCAGGCGCGGCGTGCGGGCGGTCTTGTCTTGGTTGGTATCACTCACCGGAAACCTCCACGGTCTGGACGGTAGTCTTGGACGGCAAAAAACGGACGCGCGCGGTCGTGCCCGGCGTGCCGAGCATGGTGTCGCAGGCCTTCTCGATGCGCTGCTGCATCGCGGCTGCAAGGGAGGCCACGTCCCGGTCGTCGAGCGCGATGGCTTCGACCTTAAAACGAACGCGCGACTCGTCGGAGCCTTGAACGCGCGCCTCGATATGCTCAACCATCACGCGATCATCGCACTCTGCCGCGGCACGGGCGCACGAGGAAAGCGCTGCGAGCGTGACCTCGATATTGCGCTCCCCCGCCGGATGCACGCAGGACGGCTCGCGACGCGCGAACATCAGGCGGAAAAAACCGATGAGCACGCCAAGCGCCACGATAGCGGCGCACACCGTAACGACGACGCGAGGCATGGTGTCACGCAACAGCAGCATAAAGCGATACGTATACGGTCCCCAGAACTGGCAGACAAGCGTACCCAGCGCCACGATGGAGGCGGCAAGATACACGATCGCTAGGGCTCGTTTGAGTACGCGCACGCGCGCTCCCTTCAGGTTTCGGTCCACAGAATGCAAAACGATTCGCATCATTATAAAAGAGCCGGGTCCGGTGCCATACGCACGCGGATCCGGCTCATCTATTCCACGAGGCTTGCATGCTCGCTTCATTATGCCCAGATATGCACGGCTTAACCCGTGCAGGCGCTACTCCTCCTCGAGGGCAGCGATGACCTCGTCGGTCATGTCCATGGTGCTGTAGACGTCCTGGACGTCGTCGAGCTCCTCGAGACGGTCGATAAGGCGCTGGACCTTCTTGGCGTCGGCGCCGGAGACCTCGGTCGGGGTAGTCGGGACCATGGTGGTCTCGGAACCCTTGACCTGGACGCCCTGCTCCTCGAGCGCCTTGGAGACAGCCATGACCTCGTTGGCAGTAGTCCAGACGATCCACTCCTCGCCGGCGTCCTCGTAGTCCTCGCCACCGGCCTCGGCGATGGCCATCATGAACTCATCCTCGTCACCGGCAGGACCGTTGGCGATCATGGTCTCCTTCTTGGCGTTCTCGTCCAGGATCTCCTTGGCGACGACGATCTGGCCCTTGCGCTCAAACTGGAAGGCGACGGAGCCCGAGGTGCCCAGGTTACCACCAGCGTGGGAGAAGGCGGAACGGACATCAGCGGCGGTACGGTTGCGGTTGTCGGTCAGGCAGTCAACGTACACGGCGACACCGGCGGGACCGTAGCCCTCGTACACGATGTTCTCGTAGACAGCGGCGTCGGCACCCGAACCGAAGGCCTTGTCGATAGCGGACTTGATCTTGTCCTTGGGCATGGACTGAGCCTTGGCCTTGGCAACAGCAGCAGCGAGGCTGGCGTTGTTCTCAGGCAGCGGGTCGCCGCCGAGACGGGCAGCAACGGTGATGTTGCGGCTCAGCTTGGAGAAGAGGGCGGAACGCTTGGCGTCCTGCGCGCCCTTACGATGCTTGGTTGTGGCCCACTTAGAGTGTCCGGACATACGTGTCTCCTATCGGTTTCGACCTAAAGCCCAGCGCAGATGCTCGGGCAATATAAACAAACGTCGTTATGATATACCTACTGGCCTGCGAGATAAACCCCAAAATGAAGGCGTCGTGATGATGCCACCCTTTGGTGCAAAGCAACCTGACCCCAATGCACCAAATTAGGACCAGAGGAGGTCGCTGCGGGTGATGGTGGCGCCGATGGCAAAGGGCATGCAGGCGATGACCGGATACAGGTAGCGCATGTAGGTCGAGCCGTTGCAGGGACCGATCAGGCACACGGCGAGCACGCCCAGCAGCGGCACCCAAATGGCCAGCCCGCGCCACGAATGACGACGTAGCAGATAGACCACCACGGCGATCATGATCCACACATAGGTGGCCGAGCTCATGGTGAGCGAGATAAACGGGATGCGTTGTACTGCCACGCGATACAGGTTGATCAGGTGGTCGCACCAGCGCACGACCTTGCTATCGACCGGATGGAAGTCAAAGTACTTGAGGTTATCGGGCTTCGCCATAATCTCGGCACTGCGCGCCGTGCTGTAGACCCACGCATCGCGGGCGCTCGGATAAAAGTAGCCGTAGTAGTTATTGATGAGCGCCGAGATATAGCACTCGGGATCCTTTTTGAACATCTGGGCCCACACCTCAAAATAAGCCTTGATGTCCTCCTGCGAGGCGTACTCGTTAAAGCAATTTTTGACGGCGTCCGACTTATCCGGGTTGTAACGGCGCCCCAGATTCTCGTACTTGAGCACACGGTCGATCACGGCACGCTCTTCGTCGGTCACCAAGCCGTCGCAAGGAGCCTCCACGATGGTGCCGTCCTCCTTAACCGTGGGGTTGACGCCCGAGTTGAGGCCGTCGTGCTTTTGGACAAAACGAGCCGTCTGCTGGAACGGAATCGAGAGGATTTCGCGCTTGGAACCAGGCGTGATGTCGTGTGCCGGCATAAAGACCTTGGTGAAGTACATATTAGAGGCAAGGCAGAGCGCAAGCACCGCAAGAACTCCCACCCAGCGGAAACGCGGGGTGGCGCCCGAAGGCGCAGCACCAGCCTGCTTGGCTGCACGACGAGCCACATGCACGTCCCATGCGCAAAGCGCCGCCGCGATTACGCATGCCGCCAGGGGAAACACCAGGCCGCCGTTACGCAGAAACGTGGAGCCCATGGCGCCCAGAGCAAGCAGCAGCCAGTCGTGGCGCGCAAAGAGCACGGGGGCTTTCTCGCCCGTTCGCTCGACATTGGCATCACGACGGGGCAAGCCACATGCCACGAGCTTGACGGTCTGTACCAGCAGCACCAAGAACGCGTCGGCAAAGAGCACGTCTTTGGTGAGCAACGCCGCGTAGTTAGAGAACATCGGCATAAACACAAAGAACAGCAAGATCACGCCGCGGACCGGCAGGCTCACGCCCAGCTTGCGCAGCGACGAGATGGAATAGGCCATGCAGGCGGCCGTAATGACGAACTGAGCGCAGGTGTAGATGGCAAGACCTGCGTTGGCGCTGTTGAACAGTGAAAGCCCCAGCTGGACGCACGAACCGATGATAGCCGTGTGCACCACGGGATGATGTCCGTTGAGCAACACATTGGGATTGAGCAGACGCAGGTAGTCACTCGTGCCGTTGGGGTAGTTGAACCACTGGCGAATCTGCGCACCCGTATCTCCCATAAAAAGGCCGGGCAGCGAAGCGATGAGCGTGGGCGCCCAGGCGACCATAAGCACCAGGAAGGGCCCGGCAAAGGGATGGACCGAGAGCACGGCGTGAGCCACACGCCATACGCGGCCAAAGTGCGCTTCGGAAAACGGAATGCGCCGAGAGCTCAACCAATCTAGACACTCAAAAGCCAGGTAGAAAGCAACGACCGCCAAGAGCATCCAGCCCGCACCGCCTATCCAGGCACAGATAATGCGGGCCTTGTCGCCGAGCACGATCTCGGCCGAATCGGTGAGGTCGTAGCTGCGGCCAAACACCATGCAGACGGCAAAGAACAGCGACGGAAGGATCACCGAGGGACGCCAAGCGTCGCCGCGGCCAAAGAATACGTAGCGAAACGGCAGCGTGAGCAGGCAGGCAAGCGCAAGCAGCATGACCGCGTCGGTATGGCCGGCAAACGAGAGGAGCACCTCGTAGCACACGTACAGCATGCCCGAGGCTTTGGGGTCAATCGCCAAGACCGCGTTGCTCGACACCGGGGCGGGATCGATGGAAAACGCCGTGGTCGCCAACAGCGCGAGCAAAAATGCGATGAGGGTCTGCTTGGCGGGATAGCGCTTAAACCAGACGATGCGGGCAGCGTCGCGCGCAGCCGTTGTGGAGAGGTCGGAATCCTTCACAGTCCGAAAGCCTTTCTAGAAACCTATCAAACTCGGCAAGACCACCACAAAGGTGCCTGTCCCCTTTGTGGTGGCCTTGGTTAGGCGTCGAGGTAGATGCGCTGGGGGCGATTGCGGTGTCGGGCGAAGATGATGAGCGCCAGACCGGCGATCACGAGCGGCAAACTCAGCAGCTGGCCCATGGTGATGACGCCGCCCAACAGATAACCCAGCTGGGCATCGGGCACGCGCACGAACTCAACGAGAAAGCGGACGATGCCGTACCCCATCACGAACACGCCCATAAACGTACCCTGGGGCAGTAGCGGCTTTTTGCGGCTGAGCACCTGCAAAATACAGAAGAGTACAACGCCCTCAAGAAACGCCTCGTAGAGCTGGGAGGGATGGCGCGGCATATCGCCCGCAGTGCCGCCAAAGACCACGCCCCAGGGCAGATCGGTCGGCTTACCCCACAGCTCGCCGTTGACGAAATTGGCGCAACGTCCCAGGCACAGCGCCAGCGGAGCACCGATCACAGCAAGGTCGGCGATGGTCCAGGCGTCGAGCTTATACATGCGGCACACGATGATGCCGCCCAAGATGCCGCCCACCAGGCCACCGTGGAAGCTCATGCCTCCCTCGTTGGTGGCAAAGATCTCGAGCGGGTGGGCCAAATAGTAGCCATCACCGTAAAAGACGACGTAAAACAGGCGTGCGCCGATAATAAGGCCAAAGACCGCGCCGACCACGACGCTCGTCAGGTCATCAATCGTAATGTCGAAGCCCCAACGACGTTGCGTGCGGTACATAACGACCGCCGTGAGCAGAGCGCCGACCACGTAGGCCAGACCGTACCAGTAGATGGTGATGGGGCCCGCCGAGATCGCGACGGGATCAAGCATATGGTAGAGGTCGTTGAGCATATCGATCCCCTGCTCCCTACATACAAATGCGGCCGCGGGCCTTGCGCTCGCAGCCGCATATTTGGACGTAACGTCTATGCGGAGCGTACCGTCCGCAGCTTTCGCATCTTAGAACGGCGCGTACTCGTCGTACAGGTCCTCGGCCTCGCCGGAAGCATTGACCTGCTCGACGCGGGTAACGCCGGGCACGTGCTCCTTCAGGATGCGCTCGATACCCATGGAAAGGGTCAGCGAGCTCATGGGACAGCCGGCGCAAGCGCCCTGCAGTTCCAGCTTAACGACGCCCTCGTCGTCGACGCCCACATACTCCATATCGCCGCCGTCGGCCTGCAGGTTGGGGCGAATCTCTTCAAGAACCTTCTTAAGCAGCTCTTCGTTAACAGCCACAGGGGCTCCTTTCTCACAATAACGCGGGCACGCCCGCGGACAGAAGCTATGTTACTACAGCCATGTACCCGCTCACGAGCCGTCCATGCGCGCAGACGCGACTTTCACGAGTAGTCAATTTGGGACGGGGCTCTTTGAGCTGCGTTCGTCGCCAGATAGCGACAACGCATATTACTGCTGAGCTTGTCCCCCGGTACCAATCTGGACATCGACGATGACCTGGCGGTAGCTGATGCCGCAGGAGTCGAGAATGCGGCGGCTGATACGGCCGTCATCGGTGTCGGCATACTTATTGTCCAGGTAGACGACCTCGCCCACACCCACCTGTGCCAGGATCTTGGCGCAGTCGTGGCACGGGAACAGCGTGACGTAGACCGTGGAACCCTCAAGGTCTTTGAGCGAGCCGCGATAGTTGAGCACGGCGTTGGCCTCGGCATGGACTACGTAGTTATGCTTGTCCTGCAGCGGGTCATCGCTCGTGCCCCACGGGAAAAAGTCGTCGTTGAGCGCCGAGGGCGTACCGTTGTAGCCCACCGAAAGGATGCGGTGGTTGGTGCTGGCGATGCACGCGCCCACCTGCGTGTTGGGGTCCTTACTGCGGCGCTGCGCGGCGATGGCCACGCTCATAAAGAACTCATCCCAGCTAATAACGTCGCGGCGCTTGCCCGACGCGGTTTGATGAAGATCGTCCGACATGGCAGACACCTCCGAAATCGCAATAGTTTGACCCATTGTAGCAGGTGGAAGGTGGAGACGTTTTTGTCCCATTGCCCCCATCGCTACGCGCGGCGGGGCTTTTGGTTGATGTGGTAGAGCTCGGCGAGGCCCCGCAGCGTCAGCGCATCGTCGACCGTCAGGCTATGGCCGACCAGCGCCGCAAGCGCCTCGGCATCGTCGCCGGTAATGACGATGGGCACATCGCCCTCCCCCGCGGCCTTGGTCGCACGCATCTCGGCGAGCACCATGTCGAGCATGCCGTCGATGCGTGCCACCTCGCCCAGAACCACGCCCGAGCGCATGGCCTCACGCGTGTTACGGCCGATGACGTGTGTCGGCGCCGAGGGCTCAACTTGAGGCAGGCGCGCCGCAGCGGCCGAGAGCGAACGGGCGCCGAGCGCCAGCCCCGGCGCGATAACGCCGCCGACAAAGGTGCCGTGTGCGTCGATGACCTCGATATTGGTCGTCGTGCCCAGGTCGATCACAATGCACGGCGAGCCGTAGACGGCGCGGGCAGCCACGGCGTCGGCGATGCGGTCGGGACCGATCTCGGCCGGGTCATCGTAGTGCACGGGCATGCCGGTCTTAAGTCCCGGCCCCACCGTGAGCACGCGCCCCGTGCAGGTACGGGAAAGTGCCGCCTTCCACGGGCGCTCGAGCGCCGGGACCACGCAGCTCAGCACAGCAGCCGTGGACACAAGCGCGCCCGGCATGCCTGCATCGGCTGCCAGTGCGCCCATAACCTGCACAAGTCGCATGCGCGCTTCGTCGGCCGTGATGCTCGACGGCGTCGTGATCTCGCACGTCGCAAGCGGGCATTCCTGTGCCGCGGCCGAATCCTCGGCAAACAGGCCAAAGCGAATGAACGTGTTGCCCACGTCGACCGTCAATATGTATGCGCACCCATTAAGCATCGTCGGCGCTCCTTTCGTCTGCCCAGCAGTATATCGCCTACCTAAACCAGTCATCCCAAAATGACTAGCTTGCGGCTATACTGGTGCGCGGTCGTTTGCGAGCTCACGCGGCGGCCCTTGGTAACCCGACTTCCCGCGCCGTATCCGTAACGGCGCTCCCGGGGGAAGCGGATATACGCAAAGGAGTTTTATATGAGCAATCCCTCGAACCGCGCTTCGATGCGCGGGCAACTCACGCTGCGCGGCGTCGTCATCGGCGTCCTTGGCTGCGTGATCATCACGGCAAGCTCGGCCTACACCGCCCTCAAGATGGGCGCCCTCCCCTGGCCGATCATTTTCGCTGCCGTCATTTCGCTGTTCTTCCTGAAGCTCATGGGCAACGCCAGCCTCAACGAGGCCAACGTCACCCACACCATCATGTCCGCAGGCGCCATGGTCGCTGGCGGTCTGGCGTTTACCATCCCGGGCGCCTGGATGCTGGGCTATGCCGACCAGATCAGTTGGCTCGACATGTTTATCGTGGCACTCGCCGGCACTATCCTAGGCCTGCTGGCCACGGCACTCATCCACCGTCACTTTATCGTGGACGCCGCGCTTGAGTTCCCCACCGGCAACGCCGCAGCTCAGACCCTGCGCGCGACCGAGGCCGGCGGCAAGACCGGCAAGCAGCTCTTTGGCTCCATGGCCATCGCCGGCATCTACAGCGTGCTGCGCGACGCTCTGGGCATTGTGCCCAGCATGCTGTGCACGCTCAATATCCCCGGCGTGACCTTTGCCATCTACAACTCGCCCATGTTGCTGTCCATCGGCTTTTTGGTGGGCTTCGCCCCCGTCGCGTTCTGGTTTGCCGGCGCGCTGCTGGGCAATTTTGGCATCATCGTCGGCGGCACCGCTGCCGGTCTGTTTGACGTTATGACCGCACAGGGCATCGTCAAGTCCCTGGGTATGGGCCTCATGATGGGCTTTGGCGTCGCCGTCGTCCTCAAGGACATCCTTCCGCAGGTCGCCGGTATCGTCCGCGGCCTCGCCGCCGACAGCTCCACCGACACCGACGAGCAGTCGCTCATCTCGGGCTCCCTTAAACTCGACGCCGGTATCATCGGCCTGGGCGCTGCCGCCATCGCCGTGATCATCGCCATCGTGCTCGACCTTGGCCCCGTTCCGGCCGTCATCGTCACGCTGTTCACCTTTGTCACCACCATCATGAGCGCGCAGAGCTGCGGCCAGACGGGCATCGACCCCATGGAGATCTTCGGCCTCATCGTCATGCTCATCGTTGCCGCCTTCGCGCAGCTCGCTCAGGTCAAGCTGTTCTTTATCGCCGGCATCGTGGCCGTGGCGTGCGGCCTTGCGGGCGACGTCATGAACGACTTTAAGGCCGGCGCCGTGCTGGGCACCAACCCGCGCGCGCAGTGGGTCGGCCAGGCCATTGGCGGCATCGTGGGCGCCCTGGTCGCCGCCGCCGTCATGGTCGCGCTCGTCACCGCCTATGGTCCGGACGCCTTTGGCCCCGACAAGAGTTTTGTGGCCGCACAGGCAAGCGTGGTCGCCACCATGGTCTCGGGCATCCCGAGCGTGCCGTGGTTTGCGGGCGGCTTTATCGCCGGCATCGTCATGTACTGGCTCGGCATTCCGGCCATGATGATCGGCCTGGGCGTGTACCTGCCGTTCTACATGTCGCTCACGGCCTTCCTGGGCTCCTGCGTCAAGCTCGCCTACGACAAGTGGGCAGCCCACCGCGATGCCAACGCCGGTCTTTCGGACGAGGAGAAGACCGCCAAGGATGCCGCCTTCCAGGAGCAGGGCCTGGTTGTCGCCAGCGGCCTGCTCGGTGGCGAGTCCATCGTCGGCGTTATCCTGGCGTTTGTCTCTGTTGGCCTGAGCCTGCTGGGCTAAACCAAACAACAACGCACCCGTGCAGAGCGCGGGGTCGGAGACCATCCGGCCCCGCGCTTTTTGTATCTGCCGAAACCCTCGGCAGTACTTGTATGTGGCGTGTCTTCCTTTGCCTGCTCGCCTAAGTTCCATGTCAAGATGACCGCCCCGCCCGTCACGGTGTAGAGTACATGCTGCGAACGCACCCGCGTTCCTACGGCAATACGAGGTGGACATGGAACTCGATAAACAACAGCTCAAGCGACTGCGCGAGCGCCATCATCGGCGCCATGGCATCCGCCCCGCCCACAGCGAGGCCATGGAGAACGCAAGCCGCTTTCTAAAGCGGGCATTCAACATTCGCGAGGGACGCGCGCCCTATCACGTGATTCGCAAGCGCTTTGTAAACGGGGCGCGCCTGACTGGCTCACACTTATGCATCTTGATCATTGCCATGTTGATCGCGAGCATCGGCCTCGATATCGACTCGGATATCGCCATTGTAGGCGCCATGCTCATCTGCCCGCTCATGGGCTCGGTCCTTGCCATGGCATACGGCATCGCCACGCTCGACCGCGAGATCACCCTTGAGGCCGTCGCCGGCCTCGCGCTGCAGATGGTCTTTTGCCTGGTCACGTCCACGTTGTACTTTAAGCTCTCGCCCCTTGGCACCACCACGGCCGCCATCATCGACAATTCGACACCGACTGTGTGGGACCTTGCCGTCGCGCTCGCGGGCGGCTTTGCGGGTGGCCTGGGCAACTCGCGCGACCAGGAACCCGCCACGCTCATCGCCGGGGTGGCTGTGGCGACCGCGCTCATGCCGCCCCTGTGCGCGGCGGGCTATGGCATCGCCATCGCAAGCGGGTCACTGTTTCTCTCGGCGCTTTACGAGTTTGGCATCAACGTGGTCTTTATCGCACTCGCGGCCGAAGCCGTTCTGCTTCTTTTGCGCGTGCCGCTCAAGCGCGACCTCAACGGCGACGGTATTGTGACTGCCGAGGAAAATGCCGAGGTCGACGAGCTATCGCGCAAGGTGCGCCGCCGCATCATCGTGGGCACGGTAATCTTTGCCATCCCCTGCATCGTTATGACGGCGGGTTCCATTGGCTCGGCGCAGGCCGGCGTGCAGGACGGCTACGGCGTCACCGAAACCACGCGCGAGCTTGCGGCGGTGCTGCCAGGCTTTAAGGACTACACCGTCGCCGTCGAGACCTCGGCCACCGAAGGCGACGAGGAGGGCATCGTCGAGCGCGAGGTTGTCGCCCATGTGACGACAAGCGAGGCGCTCGGGGCACGCGACCGCCACGTCGCCCGCAAGCTCATCGACCTCAATGTGCCCGAGCTCGATCGCGTGGAATTTGACGTGAAGTGATGCAGAGCGCGGCCCTACAGGTCGTACTTGTACACGCGATAGATGTACTTCTCGGCTTCCATCTCGTAGGTGGCGATGGGTAGACCGTAGCGGTCGTACTCGGTAAAGGTCTTGGCCTGGCCCGATGCCACGAGCATGCTATTTGAATCGCCAACGTGCTGCGCACTGCTCACATAGCCCGAAAACGGCACGGCGATCTGGTCTTCGAGCTCGTAGGTGCGCGCCGTCTCGTCCACCGTAAAGATGCGCCCAAACGAATGCGTGCCCTTGTTGTAGTCGGTCACCACCGCGGCGCCCAGCTGGCCCCAGTCGAACTTGGGATAGCTTTCGGCCGCACCAAAGTTGTTGTCGTACAGCAGCACCTGGTAGCGACTGGTCGTTGCCGTATCGGAACTCGGCAGATACGTCACGCTGTGCTGGCCCGCGTTGAGCGAAAAATCGCCCTGGGCCTGCAGTAACTTGTCCTCAAAGCCCGAGCCGGCCCATTGCCACTCCTTTCTATTTCTGGATCCATCTTCTCACTGCTGGCGACCAAAAATGATCCGTTTTCCTCCGTCCCCGAGGAATCATTGTTAGTACTTGAAGAAGCCCTCGCCCGAACTTTCGCCCAGCTTACCTTCGTCGAGCATCTGCTTGAGGACGGATGCCATGGCCTTAAAGTTGTAGGGCATCATCATCTTTTTGAGCAACGGGCTCACCAGGCCCGGCACCTTCTGGTACTGCATAACGATGTTGTAAGCCGTCTGGATACCAACCGTATCGAATACGCGGAACGGACCTTTGGGTGCGCCGGTGCCACGCGTCCATGCGAGGTCGATGCTCTTGGGATCGCTCACGCCCGAGACATACAGGTCGAGGCCCGAAAGCAGCCATGGCACCAGCATGGAATTGAGCAGGTAGCCGTTCTTTTCCTTGTTGACGGGCAGGGCAAGCATGCGAATGTCGTTAGCGAAGTCGACGAGCTCGTCGAAGTAGCGCTTGTCGGTTTGGTCCTGCGCCATGACCTCGGTCATGTTGTTCTTCCAGATGGAGTTGGCAAAGTGCAGCGACAGGTACTTCTCGGGGCGGCCGGTGTACTTGGCAAAGGTGCTCGGCAGCAGCGTAGAGGAGTTCGTTACGACGACGGTCTTTTGCGGGAGAACCGGGGCAAGCTTCTTGTAGAAGTCGATCTTTGCCTGGGTGTCCTCGGCCATGGACTCGATGACCAGGTCGGCGTCGGCCACTGCCTTGGCAAGATCGAGCTCCAGCTTGAGCGTGGAGTAGGCACGCTCGACGGCGGCGAGTGCCGCCTCCTTGTCGAAGGGCTTGCCGCTATCGGCGATACCGGCGCACCACTCGCCCGTGCCGTCCGCCATGCCCTCGATAGCAGCGATGTACTCCTCGCGCACATGATCGATCTTGGGCTGGGTACGGCCGATGCTGCCCTCGCTGCGCAGCCAAATCGTTACATCAAAGCCGCAGTAGGCTGCCTGAAAGGCAATCTGGCTTCCCAGCACGCCGCCGCCGGCAACGCAAACGGTCTTGTAGCTCATAAGAACAGTCCTCTCTTACGTAATTCCATAGATGTGTATTTATTCAACCGTAAGGAGGACGCGCGCTGGGGGTGGGTTCTATAAACGGACGGTAATTTGCGGCGAACGGCTACACCTGTTCATTAACTCTCGATTTTGAGGGCATTTTTTGGCGCTGCTGAACCGCTGTTTTCGGAAGTGCGGGGAAAAATCGGGTTTCGCCGACCAGACCGGCTTTTTTTACAACAAAACCGCAGGTCGCGAGAGTCTAAAAAGGCGGTGTGCTCAGGAGGTTCGCGTTTTTCCCCGCACTTCCGAAATTCGAGTGCACAGAAGGCTGCAACAAAACGATTTACGCAACATATGTCCAAGCAAAAACGGGTGGTAGCCGGTACGGCCACCACCCGTTTGTCTCATATCCAGCCCATAGCAGGCCAGTTACTTCTTAATGCCGCGTCCCAGGCGCTCAGCGACCGACGCCACGGCACTCTCGTCGACCGAGCCGCAGCTCACGCAGCCATCGTGGGCACGCATCTGGCCGGTGACCTCGTCCATCGCGAGCGGCGCCACCTTCTCGAGCTTAAAGCCCTTACCGGCGCGCATGTTTTCCTTGGCCACGCTGATCATGAGCTTAATGCGGTTGAGCTGGTTGACCTCGGACGCGCCGGGGTCGTAGTCCACTGCGACGATGTTGCTCTCGGGGTGCTGACGGCGCAGTTCCTTGATCACGGCCTTACCCACCACGTGGTTGGGCAGGCACGCGAAGGGCTGCGTGCAGATAATGTTGGGTGCACCATGGTCAATCAGGTCGAGCATCTCGGCCGTGAGCAGCCAGCCTTCGCCCATGTTGTTGCACACCGAGAGCACCGTGCGAGCCTTGTCCGCCATGGTGCCGATGCGCTCGGGTGCCTCAAAGCGGCGGGACTTTTCGAGCATCTCCTCCACCGGCGTACGCATCCAGTCCACCAGCTTGATGAGCGCCTGCATACCAGCGCGCGTGGTAGCAGAGCTTCCCAGCTCGTCCTTCTGTAGCTCGGCGTTGCTCATGGAGTACAGGAAGAAGTCGAGCAGACCCGGCACCACAGCCTCGCAGCCCTCGCGCTCAATGACATCGACCACGTGGTTGTTGGCCGTGGGATGGAACTTGACCAGGATCTCGCCAACCACGCCCACGCGCGGCTTGGTACCCTCGCCCACAAGCGGCATGGTGTCGAACGCGCGGATGGCCTCGCGGCACAACTTGGTGTAGTTGTGCCTGTTGAACTTAGGCGCCAGCTTGCGGGCGCGCGCCATGTACTCCTCGTAGAGTGCGTTGGCGGCACCGGGCGTGGCCTCGTACGGGCGGCAACGATAGAGCATCTGCATCATGACGTCACCAAAGAGCACTGCGTAGACTGCCTGCTTAAGCAGTGCCGGCGTAATCTTAAAGCCGGGGTTGTCCTCACCGAGCGCCACGGCCGAAAGCGAGATCACCGGGATCTCGGGGTGGCCGCTCTCGCGCAGGGCCTTGCGGATGAGTGCGATGTAGTTGGTGGCACGGCAGCCGCCGCCGGTCTGGCTGATAACCACGGCCGTCTTGGACAGGTCGTACCGACCGCTCTCGATGGCCTCCATAATCTGGCCCGTCACCAGGATCGACGGGTAGCAAATGTCGTTGTTCACGTAGCGCAGGCCGGCCTCGACGGCGTCGTGATCGGTCGAGGGCAGCAGCTCCAAGTTGTAGCCAGCACCGCGGAACACCTCTTTGACCAGGTCAAAGTGGATCGGCGCCATCTGCGGGCACAGGATGGTGTAGCCCTCCTCGCGCATCTGCTCGGTAAAGGGCACCTTGGGCCACGCGGTCGATGCGCTCTCACGCTGCGCCTCGAACGTGTACTTGCGGCTCGCGAACGCGGGGGCGTCCGTGGAGGGCGCCACCGGCGCGGCATCGCCCTGCTCGTAGGCCTCGCCCGCGGCCGTGGCCTCGGCCAAGCGCTCGGCCTCCTGGTCCTTGAGCGCTGCCATGAGCGAGCGGATGCGGATGCGCGCGGCACCCAGGTTAGACACCTCGTCGATCTTAAGCACGGTGTAGATCTTGCCGCTGGCTTCCAGAATCTCCTGCACCTGATCGGTGGTCAGAGCGTCCAGGCCGCAGCCGAAGGAATTGAGCTGGATCAGGTCCAGGTCGTTGCGCATCGTCACAAAACGGGCGACGGCGTACAGGCGGCTGTGGTACATCCACTGGTCGACGACGCGAATCGGACGCTCGGGCTTTACCAGATGCGCAAGCGAATCCTCGGTAAAGACCGCAAAGCCAAAGCTCGAGATAAGTTCGGGCAGGGCGTGGTTGATCTCGGGGTCGTTATGGTAGGGACGACCGGCGAGCACGATGCCGTGACCGCCATGGTCCTCGACCCACTTAAGAGCCTCCTCGCCCATGGTCTGGATATCCTCGTGGAAACGCGCATCGGCCTCAAAAGCAGCGTTGACGGCGGCATCGACCTCGGAGCGCGTGATCTTGGGACCGCGCACGCGACCGCGACCGGCTTGCGCATCGGCCACACGGTCGACGGCGAGCACCTGGTACAGACGGCGCTTAAGCTCGGTCTTATCGTGATACGGCACAAACGGATACAGGAACTCGATGTTCTGTTCGCGAATCTCGTCGATGTTGAGCGCCAGCGCTGTGGGGTAGCTCATGACGATGGGGCAGTTGTAACAGTTGCCAGCCGTCGGATCCTCCTTGCGCTCCCAGCGCACGCACGGCATCCAGATGAAGTCGACATCGCGGTCGATGAGGTTCATCACATGGCCGTGGCTCATCTTTGCCGGGTAGCACACGCTCTCGGACGGCATGGACTCGATGCCCGCCTGGTAGGTCTTTTTGCTCGACTGGTCGGACAGCTGCACGCTAAAGCCCAGGCGCGTAAAGAACGCGTGCCAGAAGGGGTAGTTCTCGTACATGTTGAGTGCGCGCGGGATACCCACGGTGCCGCGCGGGGCCTCGTCGGGACTCAGGATCTCGCGGTTAAAGAGCAGCTCGTTTTTCTTTTTGAAAAGGTTGGGGGCCTCAGTCTTCTGCTTTTTGTGGCCGGCGCCCTTCTCGCAGCGGTTGCCGGTAATGAAGCGCCTACCGCCGCCAAAGTCGTTGACGGTAAGCTGGCAGTTGTTGGAGCAGCGACCGCAGCGGACATGCTTTTGCGTCACGGTGAGGTGCGCGATGTCCTCGGCAGAAAGGATGGTCGAAGTGCCGTCGGCGCCGGCACGATCGCGGGCGAGCAGGGCCGCACCGTAGGCGCCCATGCAGCCGGCGATGTCGGGACGTACGGCATGAACGCCGGTGAGCTGCTCAAACGCACGCAGCGTAGCATCGGACATAAAGGTGCCGCCCTGGACGATCACCTGGCTGCCGATCTCCTTGGGGTCGCGCAGCTTAATGACCTTGAACAGGGCGTTCTTGATGACGGAATAGGACAGGCCGGCCGCGATGTCGCCCACCGTGGCGCCTTCCTTTTGCGCCTGCTTGACGCGCGAGTTCATAAAGACCGTGCAGCGGCTGCCCAGGTCGACGGGAGCCTTAGCATGGATGGCGGCATCGGCGAACGCGCGCACGTCCATGTTCATAGACACGGCGAAACTCTCGATAAAGCTGCCGCAGCCCGACGAGCAAGCCTCGTTGAGCATGATGTGCTCGATGACGCCGTCCTTGACGCGCAGACACTTCATGTCCTGGCCGCCAATGTCCAGGATAAACTCGACGCCGGGCAGGAATGCCTTGGCGCCGCGCAGGTGCGCGACGGTCTCGATCTCGCCGGAATCGGCCTTGAGGGCCTCGATGAGCAGTGCCTCGCCGTAGCCCGTGGTGGTCACGTGGCCGATGGTACAGCCCGCAGGGATGTGGTTGTAGAAATCGGCCATGATGACCTTGGCCGTGCCCAGGATGTCGCCGTTGTTGTTGCCGTACCAGGTGTGCAGCAGCTGGCCGTCCTCGCCCACGAGCGCGGCCTTCATGGTGGTGGAACCGGCGTCGATGCCGATGAACACACGGCCGGTGTAGCCGTCGAGCTTGCCCTTGGGGACGACCTCGGTGTCGTGGCGACCCTTGAACTCGGCAAAGTCCTCGTCGGTGGCAAAGAGCGGGTCCAGGCGCTCGACCTCAGCACCCTGCGTGTCGCCCAAGCTGTCGATAGCCTCGATGAGCTGCGGGAACGTGCTGAGCTTGTTGGACTCGTGCGCCATGGCGGCGCCGCTCGCCACAAACAGGTGGGCGTTTTGGGGCACAATGCGGTGCTCCTCGTCCAGGTTGAGCGTGAGATAGAAGCGGTGGCGCAGCTCGGAGAGATACTGCAGCGGGCCGCCCAGGAAGGCGACGTTGCCGCGAATGGGACGGCCGCACGCCAGACCCGAGATGGTCTGGGTCACGACGGCCTGGAAGATGGAGGCGGCCACGTCCTCGGGACGGGCGCCCTCGTTGAGCAGCGGCTGGACGTCGGTCTTGGCAAAGACGCCGCAGCGGCTGGCGATGGGATAGATGGTGGTGGCGTTGGCCGCGAGCTCGTTGAGGCCGCTCGCGTCGGTGTGCAGCAGGGTTGCCATCTGGTCGATGAACGCGCCCGTACCGCCGGCGCAGGTACCGTTCATGCGCTGCTCGATGCCGTTATCGAAGTAGATGATCTTGGCGTCCTCGCCGCCCAGCTCGATGGCGACGTCGGTGGCCGGGATGAGGGTCTCGACGGCGCGTTTGCTGGCGATGACCTCCTGGACAAACTCCAGCTCGAGCCACTGGGACAGCAGCAAACCGCCCGAGCCGGTAATGGCGCAGGTCATTTGGGCCGTCGGCAGCACGGTCGCAGCACCCTCGAACAGGTCACGGGCGCAAGCGCGGACATCGGTGTGATGGCGCTGGTACTTGGCGTACACGATCTGGTTGTCGTCGTTGAGCACGGCAAGCTTAACGGTAGTGGAGCCCACGTCGATGCCCAGGTGCAGGTTGCCGTGGGCGTTGTCGGGGTTGAAGATCGCGCCTTCGGGGGCGTGGGCGGCGGTGGCGACTGCGGGCTCGGTAGCGGCGGACGTGGCTGCGTCGGCGGCAAGCGTCTCCCCCGCCGCATTCTTGGCCTCGGCAACCGCCTCAGCAACTTTCTCGGCAGCCGCGGTCGCGGCCTTCTGCGCGGCGTCCACCACGGCGGGTGCGGCCTCGCGCGCAGCAGCGACCATGCGGTCCTTGATGCCCTCGACGAGTTTGCTCATTGTCTCTCCTCTTAGTTGTTGGACTCGATGGTTGCGGCGGTGTCGGCCGTGTCCTCGAGCTGCAGGTTCAATAGCTTCATGCCGTATTCCGGCACGTTGATATCGATGGGTTGGCCATACAGGTCACCAGGGCGCACAAAAGCGAGCACCGTCATAATGCGCGCCATGGCCTCGGGCGATTCGGTGAGCCCACGCTCAAACCAGCGCTGAATCATGCCGACCTCGGCACTCACGACGTAGGTGACGTAGTAGTCAAAGAACGTGCCCAGCGCCAGGCCCAAAATGCCCGTCTGCGCACGCGGCACCACAGCCTCACGCGCGGTGTCGATGATCTTTTTAATAAAGGCGGGGTCGCCGCTCGGGCCCAGCAAGGCCCCGATAAGGTCGCGATTAGCCGCAAGATAGCGAAGCAGCTCAACCGAACCGGGTGCCGGCTCGAGCTCGTCGATGTTGCGGTAAAGATCAGGTAATTGAGCTGCGGTGATAAGCTCCACCCGCTCGCGAATCTCGGCAAGCAGGCCGTTCTCGATCTGGCTGATAAAGTCGGGGATATCGCGGTAGTGCGAATAGAACGTGCGGCGCGTAAGGCCGGCACGCTCGGTGAGCGACGCGACATTAATGCGCGAAAGGTCGCCGCTTTCGGCAAGCTCGCTGGCAAGTGCCTGGCGAAGGGCACGCTGCGAGCGAAGGGACCGGCGATCACATTTCTCGAGCTGGGACAAGCGTCCTCCTTGTTACTCAGCCTGTGCGCTATTGCACAGTGCGAGTATTATTGCACACCGTGTGCATCAACACGTAAAGGCAATATTTGGGTTGTGACAAAGGGACGGTCCCTTTGCCACATTCAGCGGCCGCCTAGGTTGTGCCAGTTGTGCCTGGCTTTTGAAGCGGCATTACCAATTGTCCAAAATGTCATTCGTGGGTAGAATAGTGTCGACGGCAGCCCAAGTTGTAGCTAGCTGGGCAGCGCCGTTGTTTGCATTAGGGGGTCAACGCCTTAGCGGCGGCGACCCCTTCTGTTGCGCTTCGAACGCTGCTTGAGTGCCTCGGAAAGGCCGACAAGCGCCGTGAAGAACGAGACCAAAGCAGTCAGAAGCCTCACGAAATCAATCAAATCGGTCATGGGCATCACCTCCCATCAGATGGAGGGCGCTGCCCGGCACATGGAACTGCCGCCAACGATACCGATTCTATCAAAACTTAGTTATATATACGAATATATGTTCGCATGCCAAAGGTGCAGGGTTCTCGTGAAAAAGGGGCTGTCCCTTTGTCACATTATTCGATGACGGTGCGGGAATTTTGCTTGTGCATGGTGGCGAGCATGTGTTTGGGGACGGCGTGGACCATGCAGCTGCCGATGGTCGCGCTCGCGGCGGCCTTGGCGGCATCGCTTGCGTTTTTGGTCGCGTAGCTGTGGCGGAAGCGTTTGAGCATGGCAATGTCGTTGCCGCCGTCGCCGTAGACCGCGACCTCGTCCTCGGCAATACCGTAGTAGCCCGCCAGCCACGCCACGCTCTCGCCCTTGTTGCACGCCACGTCCGTGATCTCGAACATCACCGGATCGAACGGCGCGTTGACCACACGGTCCGATCGCTCAGCCAAATATGCCTTAAGGTCGCGCTCCAGCTCGGGCGAGGTCACGCGGCAGTTGATTTTGCACACGTCATGACGCAGGATGTCACCGATCGACTGGTCGAAATACTGTTCCTCGTGATACCCGCCACGTGCACGCATGCCGCGCATCACGATGCGCTTGATAGGACTGTCCTTTTTAAAGCCCGCCTGGTGCATCTCGAACGAACCGCTCGAGAACATGCCGTCGGGCGTGGAGCAGTCGAAGCAAATGTCCGGGAACGCTTTGAGCAGCTCCTCGGTAACCTGCGGGTCGATGGTCCAGGTCTTGAGCACCTCACCATGGCTGTCGCGCACGATGGATCCGTTGGAGCAGCAGGCGTCGAGTGCCAGACCTGTGAAGCCATGCTCGCCGATCGGCAGCGTCGAGCGTCCGGTCGCGGGAACCACATGCAGCCCGGCTTCGGTCAGCTCGCGAATGGCGCGGCGGATGGTTCCGTCGGCCTCGTGTAGGGCATTCAGCAGCGTTCCGTCTAAGTCACTCGCAAACATCTTGATCATGGGCATGCCTCTCCTTCGTCTGCACGATATTGTAGACGAGAACGGGCGCGCCCCGAGAGAGGCGCGCCCGTCAGGCGAAAGATTGTCCTACACCGCGGCGGGGCCGTGTTCGCCGGTACGGATGCGGATGACTTCCTCGACCGGCTCGACCCAGATCTTGCCATCGCCGACGGCTCCGGTGCGTGCGGCGTTGCAGATAATCTCGACAATGCCGTCGACATGCTCGTCGGCGCAAATAAGGGTGAACTGTACCTTAGGGATCGTGTTGACAAGCAACTCGTTGCCGCGCACGTATTCCTTCCAGCCATGCTGTGCGCCGCAACCCTGCACCTGGTTGATAGTCATACCGCGAACATCAGCAGCAAACAGCGCGTCTTTAAGAACCTCAAGCTTTTCCTGGCGCACGATAGCCGTGATCTTTTTCATAATGAATTCCTCTCAATAATCAACGTATCCCTTTACATGAGACGCGGGTTTCCCAGGTGCCGCAGATTGGGTTGAAAGAGGAGCGCCGCGTACTTTTGTACGCAAGCGACGGTTTGAAACCCAAGGTGCGGTGCCTGGGGAAGCCGCTAGTCAAGTCCCGAGAAGGAGGGATATGCGCTCTCGCCGTGCTGACTCGCATCCAGGCCCAGCGCCTCGTCGGCCTCGTCCACGCGCAGGCTGCCGTGGAACAGCGCCTTGACCACCGCGGCGATCACCAAATCGAGCACCAGCACAATAGCGACCGTCACCACAATGCCCAAGATCTGAGAGATGAGCAGCGACACGTCGCCCGTGTAGAACAGACCGCCCTTACCGGTCCACGAAAGCTCCGGCACACAGAACAGACCCGTGAGCACGCCGCCCAAAATTCCGCCGATACCGTGGCAACCAAACGCATCGAGTGCATCGTCGTAGCCAAACTTGGTCTTAAGATGGCTGATAGCCAGATAGCAGACGGGCGATACGATCAGACCCATGACCAGCGCTGCCCACGGCTCGACAAAGCCCGCACCCGGCGTGACCACCACAAGGCCCGCAACCAGACCGGTGCTGGCGCCCACCAGCGTGGGGCGGCCGGTATGCACGCGCTCGACGGCAAGCCACGAGACCATGCCCGCCGCGCTGGCCGTCACGGTGTTGAGGATGGCGAGTGCCGCAGCGGCGTCGGCCTTAAACTCGCTGCCGCCGTTAAAGCCAAACCAGCCAAACCAAAGCAGGCCGGCGCCCAGCGCCACAAACGGCACGTTATGCGGACGGTAGCTCACCATGCCAAAGCCACGACGACGGCTGAGCATTAAGCAGAGAATCAGGCCCGTGAGACCGGACGAAATGTGCACCACGTCGCCGCCGGCAAAGTCGAGCGCGCCGATCATGTCACCGATAAAGGAGCCCTCGCCGCCCCAGACCATGTGGGCGAGCGGCGCATAGACCACGAGCAGCCAAATGCCCAGGAAGGCCGTCATGGCACCAAACTTAACGCGACCTGCCAGGCTACCCGTGACGATAGCAGCAGTGATCATGGCAAACGCCATCTGGAAGGCGATGTTGATAATCTCCGGGTAGACGGCGCCGTCCGACGCGGTGCCCTCGGCCGCCTGCAGCATCTGGTTGAGTACCGGCAGGCACAGCAGCTGGTCAAGGCCTCCAATAAACGGGCTGGAACCGTCGCCGCCGTAGGCCAGCGACCAGCCGGCAACAACCCACAGCACACCAACCAGGCCAATGGCGCCAAAGCACATAAGCATGGTGTTGATGACATTTTTTCGCCTGGACAGGCCGCCATAGAAAAACGCCAGACCCGGTGTCATTAAAAACACGAGCATGGTGCAGATGAGCATAAACGTTGTCGATCCCGTATCGTACATTCGCTCCCCCTTGATCGCATGAACGTTGTCGGCGCCCATAATGCGGCCGAGAGGCAACTGGTGTAGACCAGATACGGCGTTGTTAAACGCTGCGTTGTCGAATGGAAATGCTGCCGCAATCTTGGAAACGGCGCGGCAACGGGCGCGAAACGAACGGGAAATACGCGAGCAAGGAAGCCGTGAGCGTGCCCGTCCCGGCTAGCGGCGGAACAGCTCGCGGGCTCGGTCGCGGAGGTCGGTAGCCCGAATGACACCTTCGTAGCGATTGATGCGCAGACGCGGGAAGGCGTTAAAGAAGCGTAGGTCGCGGCGGCTGAGTGACACGCTCGGCACCGGGCGGCTCATGCGCTTGCCGGCAATGCGACGACTGAGCGACGGACGCGGCATGCTCGGCGCGGCATCGGCCACGCGGCGGGCGGCAAGCGCCAGGCCGCGAGCACCATCCGCGATAAACGTCGGCATCGAAGCCTTCTCGCACAGGGCATCGAGCGCGGCGTCACCCAGCTCGGCCAGCCACGCGTTAACGGCACGGCTACGGATGTGCGTCTGTGCCACCGAATCAATCGTCGATTCGGGAATGCGCTCGAGCATTGAGTCCGAGGCATCGGCAAGCGACTCGTTGATGCGGTCGGCAAGGTCGGCTCGGACGCGCTCCAGCTGATCGGACAGACGCCGCCAGCTCGCCAACGAGCACGCCGCGTCGACCATCATCGCGACCGCGACGATAAAGGCGGACAGCCGCACAATCAGCACCGGCAGATGGCCAAGCAGTCCCAGCAATGCCGGCTCCACTAAACGACAAATGCACAACGCACCCAGGCCAAACGCGCAGGCCCAGTACAGGCAGATACGTCCGTGCAGGTTAAACGGCAAGTGCGAGTAATCCCAAAAGCGAGCGCCCGTTGTTTTTTCCAACAGCACGCCTACGCTGTACTCGATTACGCTGCATACAAGCGCCGCGGCGACAAACTGGCTCGAGGCATCCGGAATCCCGCGCAGCAAAAGCCAGCAGGCAATGCCGCCCGCGCCATAGATGGGGCAGCACGGCCCCAGCAAAAAGCCACTGTTGGCAAATCGTCCGTGATTGAGCATGGCACATACTGTCGACTCCCATGCCCAGCCGCAAAACCCGTAAAAGGCAAACGAGAGCACCAGTGCCGAGAGTGGGCAGGCGGCAAGCGTCGCGCCGCCAAACGCCATATCAATCGCGGTTTCCACCGTCTACCCTCTCCTCTTTTCGCTCGATGCTTTACTCACGCTATCGTCCGTCTCGTCCTTGCGCGGCAGACGGCCGGCGACTGTCTCGCGCAGAGCACACCATTTATCTGCCAGGCATACAATCCATGCCTCACGACACGTCGGCGGCACCGGCACCAGCGGAAACATATGCCGCACGATAATGTTCCGCTCGCGCGACGTCAGCTCAAAATCTTCCTCCGCACGTGCTAGGGCAAAAAACGGGTGGCGAAAGCCATGCAGCCGATGGCTTGGGTCGGGATCGTGCCAGTCATAGAGAAAGTAATCGTGCAGCAGGGCCCCGCGCAGCAACGAGGCGCGGTCGACCGAGACACCGACGCGGCCCAGGCGCTCGGCAAAGGACAGGCTCGCCCGCGCCACCGAGGTCACATGTGCATAGACCGTCACGTCGCCATGCTGGATAAACTCGCGCGTCAGGTCCAAGCGGCCCGCCTGGGCGAGCTGGCGGGCGGCATCGTCGACCTCGTGCGCGACTGTCTCGGCACGAACGGCATCGGACATGCTGCCTCCTTCCAGCGGCTCACGGCGGCAAGCCACGGCCTGCACGTATTGAAAAAATCATCATCGAATGTATCAGTATGGCATCGGACAAAACGTTTTGCCCCACCAGTTGTCGAATTACCGCGCCGCCGTCACATATCAAACGCCAAAATGTGCGAGACTGTCTTGTGCAATTGTGTCGGCCGAGGGAGCGCCGGCGCTCGATTCGCATGGAGTAACCCACAACGATGCTGCTTACGCAAACGACAACGCCCGAGGACGTCAAGGCTCTCGACCGCGCCGAGCTTCCGCTGCTCTGCGGCGAGATTCGCCACGCCATCCTCGAAAGCTCCGCCGCTGTCGGCGGACACGTTGCCCCCAACCTAGGCGTCGTTGAGCTCACGGTCGCGCTCCATCGCGTGTTTAACTCCCCCATCGACAAGATTGTCTTTGACGTTTCGCACCAGACCTACGCCCACAAGGCGCTGACCGGGCGCGCGTATACCTATATCGATCCGGAGCGTTATGGTGAGGCTTCTGGCTTTGCCAATCCCGACGAGTCTGGGCATGACCTGTTTGCCATGGGGCATACCTCGACCTCGGTGAGTTTGGGCTGCGGCCTTGCCCACGCGCGCGACCTGGCGGGTGACACGTATAACGTCATTACTGTTATTGGCGACGGCTCGCTTTCGGGTGGCCTGGCGTTTGAGGGCTTCAACAATGCCGCCGAACTCGATAGCAACCTGATCATCATCGTCAATGATAACGACCAGTCCATTGCCGAGAACCACGGTGGTCTCTATCGCAATCTGGCCGAGCTGCGCGCCAGCAACGGCACCTGTGAGCGTAACGTTTTCCGCGCGATGGGGCTCGACTACCGCTACCTGGACGCCGGTAACGATGTGTTGACCCTCGTCGACGCGCTGCAGGAGCTGCGCAATATCGATCACCCCATCGTGCTCCACGTCTCGACCGCCAAGGGCAAGGGCTTTGAGCCAGCCCAAAACGACCCCGAGCGCTGGCATCACGTAGGCCCCTTTGACATGGCGACCGGCCGCAAGCTCTGCCCGGGCCATCCGAGCGAGCCTGCGCCGCGCACCTATGCCGACATTACGGGCGAGGCGCTCAGCGCCGCCATCGAGCGCGATCCGCAGGTCGTGGGCATCACGGCCGCCACGCCCTACATCATGGGCTTTACACCCGAGCTTCGCGCTGCCGCCGGCAAGCAGTTTGTCGACGTGGGCATTGCCGAGGAGCACGCCGTGACCTTTGCCACCGCGCTTGCGCGCTCGGGCGCCAAGCCAGTCTTTGGTGTGTACGGCACGTTTTTGCAGCGCGCCTACGACGAGCTGTGGCACGACCTGTGCCTCAACGATGCCCCCGCAACCATCTTGGTGTTTGGCGCGTCGATCTTTGGCACCACATCCGAGACGCACCTCTCGTTCTTCGATATTTCCATGCTGGGCGGTCTTCCCAACATGCACTACCTAGCGCCGGCCTGCATGGAGGAATATCTGTCCATGCTGAGCTGGTCGCTCGACCATCGCGAGCATCCTGTGGCGATCCGTGTACCGGGCATCGGCCTGGTAAGCCGCCCCGATTTGGCGCCCGCTGAGGACACCGACTACAGCGCCGTTCGCTACAACGTGGTGCGTCAGGGCCGCGACGTTGCCGTGCTCGCGCTTGGCGATTTCTTTGAGCTGGGCGAGCGCGTGGCAAACCGCTTGGCTGCCGAGTACGGCATCGAGACCACGCTCGTCAACCCGCGCTTCGCAACCGAGCTCGACCGCGAGTTCCTCGACAGCCTTGCCGCCGAGCATCGCGTCGTCGTCACCCTCGAGGACGGCATCTTGGACGGCGGCTGGGGCGAGCGCGTGGCATGTTATCTGGCATGCACGCAGTTGCGCACGCGCACCTTCGGCATCGCCAAGGGCTTCCCCGACCGCTACGACCCCAACGAACTGCTCGCGCAGAACGGCATGACGGTCGAGAACATGGCCGCCGAAGCCGTAAGGCTACTCAACGAGTAAGAAAACCTCCGCAAGGGAAGCACCCCTGCGGAGGTTTTTATTTTCGCGACGCGATTATCTCAATCTGTAACATCTAGGGCCCGAATTCCCGTCTAACTGTTACAGATCTAGACAAGACGTCTTAGTCCCTGACCTTTGTCTCAATCTGTAACAGATAGAGACCTTTTGGCCGTCCAGATGTTACAGATTGAGACATTCGAATCCCCCTGAAGAGAAAATCTCGATCTGTAACAGTTACTCGGCAAAAATGGCTGCGGATGTTACAGATCGAGACAAAGCAACAAGGCATGCCGCCGCATCGGCCAAAACCACCACGAAGGTGCCTGTCCCTTTGTGGTAGGTAGAATTACCCATAAGGCAAGTATGTTTCTGAGTTATTTCGTGTTGACCCTTCCGAGCGCAATAGGGTATAACTCTACTCAACCACTAGGATTTTTTGAGAAAGGTGTTCTCCTATGAGCAAGAACCTCTCCCAGCAGGTCGTTCTCGACCGCCGCGGCTTCGTCGCCGCCACCTTCGCAACCGTCGCCGGCCTTGGTCTTGCTGGCTGCTCCGACACCAGCGCCGAGGCCGACAAGGGTTCCGCCGCCGGCTCTTCCAAGAGCTCCGAGGATACCGAGGTTTCCGCCACGCTCGATGCCAAGGCATTCGACAAGCTCGTCAACGACGGCCCCAAGGCCGATGACGATGCCATCGCCGCCAGCACCTGGGCCACGGCCGTCAAGGACGCCGGCGTCTTTAAGATTGGCGGCGTTCAGACCTCCACGCTCTTCTCCCTCCTCAACGAGAAAGACGGTCAGACCCGCGGCTTCGACGCCGGTATCGCACAGCTCCTGTCCAACTACATTCTGGGCGAGAACAAGGTCGAGATCACCCAGGTGACCTCGGACACGCGCGAGTCCGTCCTGCAGAACGGCCAGGTCGACGCCGTCTTTGCCACCTACACCATCACTGACGAGCGCAAGAAGCTCGTCTCCTTTGCCGGTCCCTACTACTACACCCAGCAGGCTATCCTAGTGCTCGCCGACAACGACGACATCAAGAGCGTCGACGACCTGGTCGATAAGAACGTCGCCGTCCAGTCCGGCTCCAACGGCCCCGCCATCCTGGAGGAGTTTGTCCCCAAGGCCAGCCAGCAGGAGTTCAAGACCGACGAGGAGGCCCGCCAGGCACTCCAGCAGGGCCGTGTTGACGCCTACGTCATCGATAACAACATGCAGCAGAGCGCCCTGGTCCGCGAGCCCGGCAAGTACAAGATCGCCGGCAAGCCCTTCGGCAGCAAGGAGCCCTATGGCATCGGTCTGCCGCTCGATTCCGACGGCGTCGCCTTTGTCAACGACTTCCTCAAGAAGATCGAAGACGATGGTACCTGGACCGAGCTGTGGCAGATCTGCATCGGCGACCGTACGGGCGACACCAACGTTCCCGAGCTGCCCGAGATCGGCGCCTAGGCAGCAAGCCTGGTAACGGCCGCAACGAAACCATACGGAAACGCATGATGCGCTTTATTGCGGTAAACTGTTTCCTCACTGAGTTGTCGGGGCTTCCGTACACACGGGAGCCCCTTTCCTTATCGGCGGGAGGTCCGCATGAGTCTCTCCGAACTCTGGTCGCTCTATGGCCAGAACTATATCGACGCGCTGTTAGCGACCTGGGGCATGACGCTTGAGTCGTTTGCCATCGCCATGGTGCTGGCCGTCGCCGTCACCGTGATGCGTGTGTCGCCGCTCAAGCCGCTGCGCATCTTTGGCGACCTGTATGTCCAGGTCTTCCGTAACATCCCCGGCATCGCGCTGCTTATCATCGTCGTCTACGCGCTGCCGCCGCTCAAGGTCGTTCTGCCCTACCGCACCTGCGTTATCGTCGCTACGGTGCTCTTGGGTTCTGCCTTTGGTTCCGAGAACTTTATGAGTGGCATCAACACCGTCGGCGTCGGCCAGGTGGAAGCCGCCCGCTCGCTGGGCATGAGCTTTAACCGCATCCTCGCCAAGATCGTGATTCCGCAAGCGCTGCGCTCGAGCGTGCTGCCCATGACCAACCTCTTTATCGCCGTCATGCTCACCACTGCGCTCGGCAGCCAGGTGCCGCTTAAGCCGCAAGAGCTCACCGGCGTGGTGAGCTATATCAACACGCGCTCGCTCGGTGGCGTCGCCGCGTTCTTTATCTCGGCGCTCGGCTACCTGGGCACGGCCTTTGTGGTGAGCCACATTGGCAACTACATCGATAAGAAGGTGAGGATCCTCCGATGAGCAAGCACTCCTCCCCTGAGCTTACCATGCGCGATGCGCTCTACGAGGCTCCCGGCCCCAAGATGCGCGCCAAGATTCGCATCGGCACCGCCATCTCGCTTATTGCCGTCGCTGCGCTCATCGTCCTCGTGTTGCAGCGCTTTTATGTGACCGGCCAGCTTTCGGTCCACTATTGGTATTTCTTTACGCACCTCACCACCTGGAAGTTCTTGCTTGCCGGCTTTGAGGGCACCGTTAAAGTCGCACTCACCGCTGGCGCAATCGCGCTGGTGCTGGGCTTAGCCCTTATGCTCGGCCGCACGAGCGATATTAAGCCGCTGCAGCTGGTCTGCCGCGTACTCACCGATTTCTTCCGCGGCGTGCCGAGCCTGCTGTTCATCTACTTCTTCTTTTTGGTGCTGCCCCAGTACAAGATCGCGCTGCCGTCGTTTTGGATGCTCACGCTTCCCGTCGCGCTCGCTGCGGCCGGCGTACTTGCCGAGATCTTCCGCGCCGGCGTCAACGCCGTGCCGCGCGGCCAGGTCGAAGCCGCCCAGGCGCTCGGTCTCTCCAAGGCTAAAATCACCTTTAAAATCGTATTGCCGCAGGCTATTCGATTTATCATTCCGTCGTTGATTTCGCAGCTTGTGATCGTGGTCAAGGACACCACCGTCGCCTATGTGGTGAGCTACCCCGACCTCATGCAAAATGCCCGCGTGCTCATTACCAACTACGATGCACTCGTATCGGTCTACCTGGTAATCGCGGTCATCTACATCCTCATCAACGTCGCGATCAACAAGGCTGCCGTCTACGTTTCGCACAAGACCGGTGCGACCATCATCCGCTAACGCTTTACCATTTCGAGTCATAAGGAGCCGAGCACCATGGCACAGAGCACCTCTTCCACCGGCAATCAGCCGCTGATCGAGCTCAAACACGTCGATAAGCACTATGGCGACCTGCACGTTCTCAACGACATCAATCTGTCGGTCGACCGCGGCGAAGTCGTCGTGGTGATTGGCCCCTCGGGTTCGGGCAAGTCGACCATGTGCCGCACCATCAACCGCTTGGAGACCATCGACTCGGGCGAGATCCTCATCGAGGGCGAGCCCCTGCCGCAGGAAGGCAAGGATCTTGCCCGCATGCGCGCCGAACTGGGCATGGTGTTTCAGCAGTTCAACCTGTTCGCACATATGACCGTACTGCAGAACGTCATGCTGGGACCGGTCGACGTGCTGGGCGTCTCCAAGGACGAGGCCCGTGAGCGCGCCATGGACCTGCTGGGCCGCGTGGGCGTTGCCGAGCAGGCCGATAAGGTGCCCGCACAGCTCTCGGGTGGCCAGCAGCAGCGCGTGGCCATCGCCCGCTCGCTTGCCATGCAACCCAAGGCAATGCTTTTTGACGAGCCCACGAGCGCCCTTGACCCCGAGATGATCAACGAGGTGCTCGAGGTCATGGTGCGCTTGGCGCAGCAAGGTATGACGATGATCGTCATCACCCACGAGATGAACTTTGCCCGCCGCGTGGCCGATCGCGTCGTCTTTATGGCCGACGGCCAGATCGTGGAAACCGGCACGCCCGACGAGTTCTTCAGCCACCCCCAGACCAAGCGCGCCCAGGACTTCCTCAACTCCATCAAGGGCCACTAACCCAATTGCCACGCGGGCAAATTCATCGCCAGCGTTTGCCCCGCGCACCCCTGTGCCATGTCCACCCGGATTCGAAAGCAACACCTATGATCGGAACCCGTACTTCCTCGTCCTATACCCCGCACGTCGACGTCGCCCCCGCCGACCGTCCGCTCATCCTCGTCGCGCCGCGTTGGGAAGATGCAAAGCCGTTTTTAAGCGAGACGCTCTCCCCCAACGAGGAAATCGCAAGCGTCTTTGTCGATGCCATCCTTGCCGCCGGCGGCCTGCCGCTGCAGATGTCCATCACCGAGGACATTGAGGTTATCCGTCATTACGTCGATTTCGCCGACGGCATCGCCATTCCCGGCGGCCCCGATGTCAATCCCAAGCGCTGGGGCGATGATCGACCCTACGACCCCACCCTCTGCTGCGAGATCCGCGATAGCTTTGAGTTTAAGCTGGTCGGCGAAGTGCTTCGCGCCAAAAAGCCGCTCTTTACCACGTGCCGCGGCACACAGCTGCTCAACGTCGCTACCGGCGGCACCCTGTGCATGGACGTGCCAAGCCTGGGCGCTCGCGAGGGCCGCACGCAGTGGCGCCACACCCACGCGCTCAACGACCCCGTGCATCCCGTCGAGGTCGTGCCGGGTTCGCTGTTGGAGCGCGCGGTTGGCGGGCACAGGCTGATCCAGACCAACTCCGCACACCACTGCTGCGTCGATCGTCTGGGTAAAAGCACGCGCTTGGTCGCCAAGGCAACCGACGGCGTTCCCGAGTGCATCGAGGTCGAAGGTCAGCCGTTCTGTCTAGGCGTGCAATGGCACCCCGAGTACACGTGGAAGACGCTCGAGACCGACTTTAACCTGTGGAAGTCGTTTGTCGAGGCAGCGGCAAAGGTCAAGCAGGCACGCTAGCTCGCAAATCACACAGGCTTAAACCTTCCATGCCAGGGGGGGCGGACACCAGCCACGGTGCCCGCCCATTACAGTCTGAAATAGGCTATCGATAAAATTCGATGGCGAGCATTCGGCGCATTGCCTACGATACGGGCAAGCCCCGAGGGGCCGCCGATCGGGCGCCTCCGGATG
>NZ_JBDGAY010000002.1:0-174043 GCF_040910245.1 Collinsella aerofaciens | reverse complement strand
AGCTGGGAGAGCGCTTGACTGGCAGTCAAGAGGTCAGGGGTTCGATCCCCCTCGTCTCCACCCGAGCATTGAATGAGGCTCCAACGCAAGTTGGGGCCTTTTTTCATATAGGCACACAAGGTCAAAGGCGGCACCATGATCCTCCTGGTCGACAAGATCGAAAAAAGCTTCGGCGCGCGCGTCCTCTTTAGCGGCGCGTCCTTCCAGATCAACCCCGGCGAGCGCTTTGCGCTCGTTGGACCCAATGGCGCCGGCAAAACCACCATGCTCAAGATCATCATGGGCATCGACAGCCCCGACGCCGGTCAGATCCAGTACGCCAAGGACTGCCAGGTGGGCTACCTAGAGCAGGAAACCAACCTAGAGCAAAAGGACACCACCATCCTTGCCGAGGTCATGGCCGCCGCCAAGGAAATCCGCCGCATGGGCGAACGCGCCAACGAGCTACAAGCCCAGATCACCGAGCTCTCCGAACAGGGGAAGGACGTCGACGCGCTCCTCAACGAGTACGGCCAGGTCCAGGACCGCTTTGAGCACCTGGGCGGCTACGAGCTCGAGAGCAACGCCCGTAAAATCCTGTCCGGCCTGGGTTTCAAGGTTACCGACTTTGAGCGCCCGTGCTCCGAGTTCTCGGGCGGCTGGCAGATGCGCATTGCGCTTGCCAAGCTCTTCCTGCGCCACCCCGACTTGCTGCTTCTGGACGAGCCCACCAACCACCTGGACCTCGAGAGCGTCCAGTGGCTGCGCGGCTTTATTGCCAACTACGACGGCGCCGTCCTCATCGTCAGCCACGACCGCGCCTTCATGGACGCCTGCGTCGACCACGTGGCCGCGCTCGAAAACCGCCGCGTGACCACCTACACTGGCAACTACAGCAGCTACCTCAAGCAGCGCGAGGACAACCTGGAGCAGATGCGCGCCAAGCGCGCCGCCCAGGAGCGCGACATCGCCCACATGCAGGTCTTCGTCGACAAGTTCCGCTACAAGCCCACCAAGGCCGCCCAGGCCCAGGAGCGCATCCGCAAGATCGAGCAAATCAAAAAGGAGCTCGTCATCCTGCCAGAAGGCCACAAGCACATCGACTTTAAGTTCCCTGACCCGCCGCGCTCCGGCGACATGGTCGTGGGGCTCGAGGGCGTCTCTAAGTCCTACGGCAACAAGCACATCTACAGCGACATCGACCTCAAGCTCTACCGCGGCGAGCACGTGGCACTCGTCGGCCCCAACGGCGCCGGCAAGTCAACGCTCATGAAGATCCTCGCCGGCCTGGAGCCACCCACCACCGGCACCCGCGATCTGGGCACCAACGTGGGTGTGGCCTACTACGCCCAGCACGCACTCGAGGGCATGACCGAGTCCAACACCGTCCTGCAAGAGATCGACACCGTTACGCCCAAGTGGACTGTGCCGCAGCAGCGCAGCCTGCTGGGCGCCTTCCTGTTTAGCGACAACGATTCCATCGAGAAGCAGGTCCGCGTCCTCTCCGGCGGCGAAAAGGCGCGTCTGGCGCTCGCCAAGATGCTTGTGGCCCCCGAGGCGCTCCTGTGCCTGGACGAGCCCACCAACCACCTGGACATCGACTCGGTGGATATGCTCGAGAACGCCCTGCAAAACTTCCCCGGCACCATCGTGCTGATCAGCCACGACGAGCACCTGGTACGCGCCGTTGCCAACCGCATCATTGACATCCGCGACGGCAAGGTCACGGTCTACGACGGCGACTACGACTACTACCTCTACAAGCGCGAGGACCTCGCAGCCCGCGCCGCCGCCGAGGCGTCCACGGAGAGCGTGCCTGCCGCGGCCAAGTCCACCAAAGCCAGCGCCGGCCAGGCCGACACCCCCGCCGCCGCACCCAAGCCTGCCGAGGGCAAAAAGACCAAGGAGCAAAAGCGCGCCGAGGCCCAGGCCCGCGCCGCGCTCAACAAAAAACTCAAGGGCGTGCGTAACCAGCTCAAGAAGATCGAGACGGAGCTCGACAAAAAGCGTGCCCGCTATGACGAGCTTATGGAATTGATGGCAAGCGAAGAGCTTTATGCCGATCAGGACAAGTTCAACGCCGCGCTGGGGGAATATAACGGGCTTAAGCAAGAGCTGCCCAAGCTCGAGGACGAATGGCTGGAGCTTTCCACCCAGATCGAAGAGGAGACCGCGCGTGAACTCTCGTAAGGCCGCTGCCGTGGCGATGAGCATCATCGCCATTGCTTGTCGCATCTGCGGCATCTTTATGAGCGCGATGACCGTGCTGCTGTGCTTTAGCGGCCTCACCGCCAAGTTGCAGATCGTGGGCTTTGTCGTTGAGCTTTCGCGCGCGCTTCCGAGCGCTATCGCCGGCTACGGCGTCATCACGTCGCCTTTTGGCGGTGTGTTCCGCCTGGATTATGCTATCGTCGCTGTGATCCTGTTTGTAATTGACTACCTGCTCACGCGCGCCTCGCGCCGCGTCCGCTAGGGGAGCGTTATGTCCAGCAGCTACATCATGAACCTGCTCGCCAGTGCCGTTGCCGTCATCGTTGGCATCGTGATCCACGAGAGCGCGCACGCCGCCGCAGCCTGGGCGCTCGGCGACAAAACGGCTCGCTCGCGCGGCCGCGTCTCGCTCAACCCGCTCAACCATATCGACCCGTTTGGCACCATCATCCTGCCGCTGCTCATGCTCGCAGCCGGTGGCCCGGTGTTCGCCTTCGCCAAACCCGTACCCGTCTACCTCAACAACCTCAAGCACCCCAAGCGCGACGAGGTCCTGGTGAGCGTAGCCGGCCCCGCATCGAACATCGCACTCGCGTGTCTTGCTGCCGCCCTCATGCGCCTGACCTATGGCAACCTCTACACCAGCATATCCTTTGCCGTGGCATCGCAGATCATGAACTTCGGCGCCACGTTCATCGTGGTCAACCTGTCGCTTGCGTTCTTCAACCTCATCCCGATCCCGCCGCTCGACGGCTCGTCGATCATCGTGCCCTTCCTCAAGGGCAAGGCGCTCAACAACTACTACCATCTGCAGCAATATGCTATGCCCATCCTCATCC
Source organism: Collinsella aerofaciens (assembly GCF_040910245.1). Classification (GTDB taxonomy): domain Bacteria; phylum Actinomycetota; class Coriobacteriia; order Coriobacteriales; family Coriobacteriaceae; genus Collinsella. The sequence goes on along the minus strand of NZ_JBDGAY010000002.1, from coordinate 171,014 downwards.
TGGTGCTGTACCTGCTGCCCATGTGGACCGGCATCGACGTGATCGGCCGGTATTTCGACGTTACCGTGTATCCGCTTGCTGAGCAGCTGCTCAACTTCGCAATCGCCGGCATCTAAGGTAAACTTACAGGTCGACCGTGCAAAACGGTCGCAACATGCACCCAAACCGCGCCGCGAAGGCGCCGTCAAAGGAGGTCGAAGATGTCGTATCGCGTGTCGACGCAGGTCTACAGCGGACCGTTCGACCTACTGCTGCAGCTGGTAACCCGCCAAAAAGTAGATATCGGCGCCATCTCTATCAGCGAGGTGGCCGAGCAATACCTTGCCGAGGCCGAGCGCATCGAGGCGCTAGACCTGGACGTGGCGAGCGACTTTTTGCTGGTGGCGGCAACCCTTTTGGACATCAAGGCTGCCTCTCTGGTGCCGCAGGAGGCCCCGAGCAAAGTCGATGACGACGATGACGAGTTCGACGAAGACCTCGAGGAGCTCAGCGCGCTCGACGGCGACGCCCTGCGCGAGGTCCTGATCCAGCGCCTAATTGCCTACAAGCAGTTTAAGGGCGCGGCGGCAGCCCTCGGTGCCCGCATGCAGGCCGAAAGCCGCATGCATCCGCGCGTGGCCGGCCCCGACCCCGAGTTTTTGGGCCTAATGCCCGACTATCTGGCCGGCATTACCCTGCGCGGCCTCGCCGTCATCTGCGCCGACTTGGACGGCAAGCGCCAGACCTTTCTGCTGGAGGCCGAGCACGTGGCACCCCATCGCGTGCCGCTCGACCTGACCGTGGCCTCGGTCGACCGCTTTACCACGACGCACCAAACCTGCACCTTCCGCGAGCTGTTGGACGGCGACGCCACCACCGAGCAGCTCGTCGTCACCTTCCTGGCCATGCTCGAGCTCGCCAAGCGCGGCTCGCTCACGCTGAGCCAGGACGAGATCTTTGGAACCATTCAAATCAACCGCGTCGAGGGCGCCGAGGCATACGTGCCCGGCGAGGGCCCCGAGCTCACCGAATAGGAGCGACCAACCATGTCAACCCTTTCCACGCTGGAGGCAAACAGCCTCAAAGGCGCCCTCGAGGCACTGCTGCTGGTGTCGAGCGACCCGGTGAGTGCGCCCGCGCTGGCCGGCGCACTGGATATCGCCCCCGGCGAGTGCGCGTCGCTGCTCGCCGAGCTCAAGGTTGAGTACGAGGAGGCCAACCGTGGCTTTCAGCTGCGCGAGGTCGCCGGCGGCTGGCGCCTGTTTACGCACCCCGCCTACCACGATGTGGTCGAGGCTTACGTGCTGAGCTGGGATACGCAAAAGTTGTCGCAAGCGGCGCTCGAAACCTTAGCCGTGATCGCCTACCACCAGCCTGTGACGCGCGAGGTGGTCAAGGGCATCCGCGGCGTCAACTCCGACGGCGTCATCGCGTCGCTCGTCGACAAGGGTCTGGTGCGCGAGCTCGGCCGCGACCCCCAGCGCGGTCAGGCCATCATCTACGGCACGACCAACACCTTCTTGGAAAAGTTCGGCCTGCGCTCCACCCGCGACCTGCCCGATCTGGAGCAGTTTGCCCCCGACGAGCAGTCGCGCCAGTTTATCCGCGAGCGCTTGAGCGGCCGCAGCATTCAGTCCACGCTGGAGGAGCAAGCCGAGGATCTGGATGAAGAGCGCGAACTGCTCGATACCGATGTTGAAGATGTTGAGGCAGTCGAGGAAGAGGACACCCTGATCGTCGACGAGACCTCGGAGGATTTGCATGACGAGGACTAACGAAGTAGGGGAGACGTGCACCGCAAGCGCCACGGACGCCACAACGCCCGCGGGCGACGCCCAGCACGTCTATCCGCACACCATGCGCCTGCAGCGCTTTTTGGCGCGCGCGGGCGTGGCGAGCCGCCGTGGCTCGGAGGACCTGATGACCGCCGGCCGCGTGACCGTTAACGACCAGGTCGCGACCGAACTGGGCACCAAGGTCGATGTCGACCATGATCACATTGAGGTCGACGGCATGCCCGTCAAGCTCAACCAGGGCGCCGTGTACCTGATGCTCTACAAACCGACCGGCTACCTCACCACTATGAGCGACCCGCAGGAGCGCCCTTGTGTGGCCGATCTGGTCCCCCGCGACCGCTTTCCGGGACTGTTCCCGGTGGGCCGCCTGGACCGTGACACCACGGGCCTTTTGCTCTTTACCACCGACGGCGACCTGTCACAGGACCTGCTGCACCCCAGCAAGCATGTCTATAAGACCTACCAGGCACTCGTGGACGGGCAGCTGACCGAACGCGATCTAGACCCGCTCCGCCATGGCATCGAGCTCGACGACGGCCTATGCCAGCCGGCAATCTGCCGCGTCATCACCGCACGCGAGGCCGAGGCCGTGGCGCCACAGGGCGTCAAGCCCGGCACCACCGCCGTCGAGGTCATCATCCGCGAGGGTCGCAAGAATCAGGTTAAGCGCATGCTGAGCAAGATTCACCACCCGGTAATCCGTCTGCATCGCTGCAACTTTGCCGGCCTTGAGCTCGAGGGCGTGGCCAAAGGCTCGTGGCGCGAGCTCACCGACCGCGAGGTGCAGATCCTCAAAAGCGGTGGCATCCCTCCCAAGCAGGCCAGCGCCATGCGCGGTGACAAGCCCCAGGAAACCCCCGCCAGCCGCACGCGTCATCACGGCAGCCACGGCTCCGCGCCAAAGCGCAACACCTACCGCGAGCGCTACACGGGCTAGGCAACCCGCCGCGCCCCAACGCCCGCGAACCATACCAGCACGCCAACCATCGAAAGGAAGCATTGCATGATCGTCGCCATCGACGGCCCCGCCGGTTCCGGCAAGTCCACCATCGCCAAGGAGATCGCCCGCCAGCTGGGCTTTAACAAGCTCGACACGGGCGCCATGTATCGCGCCGTCACCTTCGCCGCGCTCGACCGCGGCATCGATCTGGATAACGAGGCGGCCATCGACGCCCTCGCCGAGCAGATCGAGATCCGCTTTACCAACGGCACCGGCGAGGACACGCGCCTGACCATCGACGGCCAGGACGCTTCGGCTGCCATTCGCACCCCGCAGGTCGACGCCAACGTGTCCAAGGTCTCGGCCTACCCGGGCGTGCGCGCCGCCATGCTCATCCATCAGCGCCGTGCCGCAGAGGACCGCGATATCGTGGCCGAGGGTCGCGACATCGGAACCGTCGTGTTCCCCAACGCGCAGGTCAAGGTCTTCCTGACCGCCGACCCGCGCGAGCGCGCCCGCCGCCGCGTGCTGCAGCGTCACCAAAACGACGCCCAGCCGCTCACATCCGAGCTGCTCGAGGCCGAGGTCGACGAGACCCTCGACGCCCTTAAGCAGCGCGACAAGCTCGACAGCAGCCGCGAGGTCGCCCCGCTCGTGCCCGCCGAGGACGCCGTGCACGTCGACTCCACCGCTCACACCATCGACGAGGTCGTTCGTATCATCGAGGACCTCATCAACCAAAGGAGGTAGCTCATGCGCCTGTTTAAGCAGACGCCAGAGGACTATTACAACGCCCCCTACGCCGAGTTCCCGGCGCTCATCCGCGGCACCGTCGTCGTGGTTATGGTCATCCTTTGGGCCTTCTCCAAGCTCATGTGGCGTTGGAAGGTCGAGGATGCCGATCTGCTGTTTGAGCGCCAGGACGGCCGCGGCAGCGTGGTCATCTGCAACCACACCTCGATGGCCGAGCTCTTGGCCGTGGAGACGGCGCTGTTCTTTGGGGGGCGCCGCATTCGTCCCATCTTTAAGTCCGAGTTCGCCAAGAGCAAGATTGTGCGCTGGGCCTTTAGCCGCGTTGGCGGCATCCCCGTGGAGCGTGGTACTGCCGATATGAAGTGCCTGCGCGCCGCCCAGCATGCGCTGCAGCGCGGCGAGGACGTCCTGATCTTCCCCGAGGGCACGCGCATCCGCTCGCGCGAGATCAAACCCGAGGTCCACGGCGGTTTTGCGCTCATCGCCCAGATGGGCAAGGCGCCCGTCAACCCGCTCGCCATCTGCGGCTGGTCCGACATCACGCCCGCGGGCAAAAAGATCATGCGTCCCAAGAAGTGCTGGATCCGCGCCGGCAAGGCCGTCTCGCTTTCCGACGCACCGGCTGGGCTTAAGCGCACGGAGCGCCTGGAATGGTTTGAGTCCGAGGCCATGAGCCGCGTCTACGCCATGCGAGACGACCTGTGCGCCGAGCATCCGGGCAGGTTCTAGCCATGAGTGAAAACGTGACGAACACTGCCGCGACTGCGTCCGACCAGGACGGCGCGCCCATCATCGAGATTGCAGCCCACGCCGGCACTTGCTACGGCGTACAGCGCGCGCTCGACATGGCGCTGGCAGCCGCGCCGCAGGCAGGGGAGAGCACTCAGGTCCATACCTTGGGTCCGCTCATCCATAACCCCATCGTGGTACGCGAGCTCGCTGAGGCAGGCGTTGGCTTGGCCGAGAACCTGGACGACGCATCGTCGGGTACCGTGATCATCCGCGCCCACGGCGTGGTGCCACAGGTGATCGATACTGCCCGCAAGCGCGATCTCAACGTGGTCGACGCCACCTGCCCTTACGTCAAGAAGGTCCACGTGGCCGCCGAGCGGCTGGTGCGCGAGGGCTATCGCGTACTCGTCGTGGGTGAGCCGGGCCATCCCGAGGTCGAGGGCATTCTGGGTCACGCCGGCGATGATGCGCAGGTCGTGAGCTGTGCCGCCGACGCCAACGCCTTGTCGCTCAAGGGCAAGGTAGGCCTGGTTGTGCAGACCACCCAGACCGCGCAGAACCTCGCCGAGGTCGTGGCAGCTATCACCCCGCACGTGCAGGAGCTGCGTGTGATCAACACCATCTGCGCCGCCACGAGTGAGCGTCAACAGGCGGCAGCCACACTTGCCAACCGCTGCGACTGCATGGTCGTGGTGGGCGGCAAGAACTCGGGCAACACCCGCCGCCTGGCGCAGATTTGCGCAGACGCCTGCGAGTGCACGTATCACATCGAGGAAGCTTCCGAGCTCCAGGCCGCGTGGTTTACCGACGCTCACCACATCGGCATCACCGCCGGCGCTTCCACCCCGCAAGAACACATCGAACGCGCCGTTGCGCGCATCAAGGAGCTTTGCCGCTAATCATGGACCAGACCGTACCCGCATACGCCGCCGAGGTGGCCGATTACGGGCGCAGCCGCGACCCCGAGCCGGGTGAGGGCGCGCTCGTTAAGAACGTGCGTCCCGAGTCGCCCGCATGGGATGTGGGCATCGAGCCGGGCATGCGCGTGCTCACGGTCAATGGCGAGCAGCTCACCGACATGATTGTGTGGCTCTGGGAGGCCGACGATGATACCGTCGACCTGGAGGTTTTCGATCCGCGCGACAACACCGTCACCTCCGTCGAGCTCGACCGCTTCCCAGGAGAGGACTGGGGCCTTGAGTTCGATGGCCCTATCTTCGATGGCATGCGCACCTGTGTGAACGCCTGCGTGTTCTGCTTTATGACGATGCTCCCCAAGGGCGGCCGCTCCACGCTCTATATTCGCGATGACGACTATCGCCTAAGCTTTTTGCAGGGCAACTTTGTCACGCTCACGAACCTCACCGACGAGGACGTGCAAAACGTCATCCAACGCAACATGAGCCCCATGAACGTGTCGGTCCACGCCGTAAGCCCCGACGTCCGCCGCCGCATGATGGGCCGCAACGCCCAGCGCGGCATGGATGTGCTCGAGGCCATCATGGCCGCCGGCATAGAGATTCATGCGCAGATCGTGTTGTGCCCCGGCATGAACGACGGCGAGGAGCTGGAAAAGACCCTGCGCTTTTGCGAGGAGCACGAGCAAATCACCAGCCTGGGCATTGTGCCGCTCGGTTTTACCAAGCATCAGAACCGTTTTAGCTGGTCCTACAGCGACAAACCCGAGCTAGCGCGCGAGACCATCGCCATGATTCGACCGTTCCAGGACCGCGCCTATGAGCGCTTTGGCCGCCACACCTTCCAGATGAGCGACGAGTTCTATCTGGACGCCGGCATCGATCCTCCCGAGGCAGACTTTTACGACGGTTACCCGCAGTACTACGACGGCATTGGCATGATCCGCTCGTATCTGGACGAGACCGACGACGTGCTTGCCGCCGACGCCGAGCGTCTGGCCCGCGTCCGCGAGGCCATCGACGCCCGCAGCCAACACCTGCTGTGCCTCTCGGGCGCCAGCGCACGCGACACCGTGGCGCGCTTTGTGGAGTCGCCGTATGGTCTCGCCGGCACCGTCACAGCCATCAAGAACCGCTACTTTGGCGGCAACGTGGACGTGACCGGCCTCATCGTCGCGTGTGACATTCTGGAGCAGCTGCCCCAAGATCTGTCGGGGGTTATGCTCTTTGTGCCTAAGCTCATGTTCAACGCTGACGGCATGACGCTTGACGAGTATCATCGTGACGATTTACTCGCAAGCCTTACCAGTCGCGGCGCCGAGGTTCATGTGGTGTCGACCATGCCGCATGAGCTGCTCGATACCCTGGAGCGCATCCTTGGCATTGTGCCCGCAGACTCTAACACTTCCACTGACCCTACCCATTAAAGGAGAGCAGATGAAACCTATCGTCGCCGTCGTCGGACGCCCCAACGTGGGCAAGTCCACGCTCGTTAACCGCCTGGCCCAGACCTCGGACGCCATCGTCCACGAGTCCCGCGGCGTCACGCGCGACCGCTCGTACCACACGGCCGATTGGAACGGCCGCGAGTTCACCATCGTCGACACGGGCGGCATCGAACCGCTCAAGAGCGATGACGTGTTTGCCACGTCCATCCGCGACCAGGCGCTCGCCGCCGCCGAGGAAGCCGCCGTCATCCTGTTTGTGGTCGACGGCCGCACCGGCGTCACCGAGGAGGACGAGTCGGTCGCCCGCATGCTCAAGCGCTGCGACAAGCCGGTCTTTCTGCTGGTTAACAAGCTCGACAACCCCGATCGCGAGAACGACAGCATCTGGGAGTTCTATTCGCTCGGCATCGGTGAGCCCACGCCGCTCTCGGCTCTGCATGGCCACGGCACGGGCGACCTGCTCGACGACATCGTGGCCTTGCTCCCCGAGGAAGAGGACGAGGTCGCCGACGAGTTCCCCGATGCACTGAATGTGGCCATCATCGGCCGCCCCAACGCCGGTAAGTCGTCGCTGTTCAACCGCATCCTGGGTGCCGACCGCTCCATCGTGTCCAATATCGCCGGCACCACGCGCGACGCCATCGATACCGTCGTCGAGCGCAACGGCAAGCATTACCGCATGGTCGACACCGCGGGCATTCGCAAGAAGAGCACCGTATACGAGAACATCGAGTACTACTCCATGGTCCGCGGCCTGCGCGCCATCGATCGCGCCGACGTGGCGCTGCTTGTCGTCGACGCCTCCGTGGGCGTTACCGAGCAGGACCAGAAGGTCATGGGCTTGGCCATCGAGCGCGGCTGCGCCATCGTCGTGCTGCTCAACAAGTGGGACCTGCTCGACGACGACCGCAAGCGCGAGGCCTGCATGGAGACCGTCGACCGCCGTCTGGGCGTCATGGCTCCCTGGGCCCAGTACCTGCGCATCTCTGCTCTGACCGGCCGCAGCATCGAAAAGATCTGGGGCATGGTCGATGCCGCCGAGAAGACGCGTTCGCAAAAGATCAGCACCTCGCGCCTTAACACATTCCTCACCGACCTGCGCGAGTTTGGCCACACCGTGGTGGACGGCAAGCGCCGCCTGCGCATGCACTACGTGACCCAGACGGGCGTCAACCCGCCGACGTTCACGTTCTTCGTCAACCACAGCGACCTGGTCAACGACACCTACCAGCGCTACGTGGAAAACCGCATGCGCTCGACCTTCGATTTTGCCGGTACGCCCATTCGACTCTTCTTTAGGAAGAAGGAGCAAAAGGATGCTTAATCCGATTCTGCAGACCGCCATCTGCGCCGTGGTTTCGTTCTTTATCGGAGCGATTCCGTTTGGCCTGATCCTGGGCCGCGTGTTCAACCACACGGACATTCGCAAGGCGGGCTCCGGCAACATCGGCACCACCAACGCCCTGCGTGTAGCCGGCCCCAAGGTCGCGGCGCTCACGCTACTGCTCGACTGCCTTAAGGGCGCTATCTGCGTCCTTATCGCCCGTCCGCTCATCGCGAGCGTGGGCTATGGCTTCCCTGTGAGCATCATGGCTCCCGGTGCCGCCGGCGACTGGATGCTCGGCGTCATTTGCCTGGCTGCCGTGTGGGGACATATCTTCTCGCCCTACCTCAACTTCCACGGCGGTAAGGGTATCGCCGTGGGCCTGGGCGTAATTCTTGCCTGGTACTGGCCCATTGGCCTATCGCTGCTGGGCATGTTTATCGTGGCCGTCGCCATCACCAAGTTCGTGTCGGTGGGCTCGCTCGCCGCTGCCATCGGACTTCCCATCGCTGCCTGCGCGGTCTTTCCGTACAGCAGCCTGGGCCTCAAGTTTTGCATGGCGCTAATCGGCATCACCGTGGTGTGGGCCCATCGCGCGAACATCAAAAAGCTCATGACCGGTAAGGAGTCCAAGCTCTCGTTTACCAAGCGCGTCACCGAGCCCGACGATAAGTAGGAGAGAGTCATGAATGTTGCGCTGATTGGCTCCGGCTCCTGGGGAACCGCCGTCGCTGGCCTTGCCGCCGCGCGAGCCGAGCGCGTGATCATGTGCGCCCATAGCGAGCAGACGGCCGCCGGCATTAACGGCGAGCATCGCAACCCCCGCTATCTGGTGGACTACGTGCTGCCGGAAAACGTTGTCGCCACGACGAATCTGGCCCAGGCGCTCGACGGCGCGGAGGCCATCATCTTTGCCGTGCCTTCGACGCACCTGCGTGGCGTTTGCCACCAGGCGGCGCCGTTCATCGCGGACGAGACGCCGGTTCTGTGCCTCACCAAGGGCATCGAGCCCGAGTCCGGCCTGCTCATGAGCGAGGTCATCGCCAGCGAGATCGGCAACGAGTCGCGCGTGGCGGCGCTCTCCGGCCCCAACCATGCCGAGGAGATCTGCCGCGGCGGGCTTTCGGCCGCCGTCATCGCCAGCGAAGATCCGCAGATAGGGGAGACCTTTAAGAACCTGCTCCTATCCACGGCCTTCCGCATCTACCTGTCGCAGGACATGACGGGCGTCGAGGTCTGCGGCGCCATGAAAAACGTCATCGCCATCGTGTGCGGCATCTCTGCCGGTACCGGCGCGGGCGATAACACGCTCGCCCTCATCATGACGCGCGGTCTGGCCGAGATCAGCCGCCTGGTACACGCCCGCGGCGGTCAAGCCATGACCTGCATGGGGCTTGCCGGCATGGGTGACCTCATTGCCACCTGCACCTCCGAGCATTCGCGCAACCGCACCTTTGGCTTCGAGTTTGCCCACGGCGTGTCGCTCGACGAGTATCAGGAGCGCACGCATATGGTGGTCGAGGGTGCCGTCGCGGCCCGCAGCGTCAGCGAGCTCGCCCGTTCACTGGGCGTAGACATTCCGCTCACCTTTGCCGTGGAGCAAACGCTCTACAACGGTGTTACTTTGGATAGAGCGCTCGAAATTCTCACCGATCGCGTCCCCTCTCAAGAGTTCTACGGACTCGCCGACTAGCGCAGAAAGGCTACTACCATGGGTTCTATCAAAATCGCTCCGTCCGTCCTTTCGGCCGACATGGCCAACCTCAAGGGCGAGCTCGACAAGATCGCCGGTGCCGACTACGTGCACTTCGACGTCATGGACGGTCACTTTACCGGCAACCTGACCTTTGGCGTTGACATCCTTAGGGCCGTCAAGCGCTCCACCGATGTTCCGGTCGATGCGCACCTGATGGTGTCGAACCCCGACGAGACGGTCGATTGGTACGCCGACGCCGGTGCCGACATGATCACCGTGCACTACGAGGCTTCCACGCATCTGCACCGCACGCTCACCCATCTGCAGCAGCGCGGCGTCAAGGCCGGCGTGGTGCTCAACCCCGCCACGCCCGTCTGCGTGCTCGAAAGCATCATCGACGTTGTCGACATGGTGCTGCTCATGAGCGTGAACCCCGGCTTTGGCGGCCAGAGCTTTATCCCGGGCACCATTGCAAAGCTGCATGAGCTTACGACCATGAGTGAGCGCCACGGCGTTTCGCCCCTCATCGAGGTCGACGGCGGTATCTCTTCCAAGAACATCGCCGAGGTCGTTAAGGCTGGCGCAAATGTCCTGGTGGCCGGTTCCGCCGTATTTAAGTCCGAAGATCCCGCTGCTGAGGTTGCGCTGCTGCAGAAGCTGGGCAACGAGGCCGCACAGGAGGCATAAAACCTTATGACCGCAGGTCAAAACCGCATACCCGTGAATCTTGACTATGCCGCCTCGACGCCCATGCGCGCCGAGGCGCTCCTTGCGCAGCGCGAATATGACGACAGCGAGCTTGCCGGCGTCAACCCCAACTCGCTGCATTCGCTCGGCCGCAAGGCCGCCGCGCGCCTGGAGGTGGCACGTCGCGAGATTGCCCGTAGCTTTGGCGCGCGCGTTCGCCCGTCCGAGATCATCCTTACCAACGGCGGCACCGAGGCCAACCAGCTGGCGCTCCTCGGTCTTGCCGAGGGCGCTCGTCAGCGCGACCGCAAGCGCGGGCGCGTGATCGTATCTGCCATCGAGCACGATTCGATCCTGGACAACCTGCCGCTGCTGCGCGCTGCCGGCTTTACCGTCGACCTAGTGCAGCCCTGCCGTGCGGGCTACATCGAGCTTGCCGCGCTGAGCGACTTGCTCGGCGACGACGTCGCGCTCGTGAGTATCATGGTCGCCAACAACGAGACCGGCGTGGTGCAGCCTATCCGCGAGCTTGCCGCGGCTGCGCACACCGCAGGCGCCCTGTTCCACACCGATGCCATCCAGGGCTATCTGCATATTCCGCTCGATGCCGCCGAGCTGGGTGTCGACGCAATGTCCGTTGCCGCGCATAAGATCGGCGGCCCTGTGGCATCCGGTGCGCTCTACCTTAAGAACCGCACGCCGCTGCGCCCCCGAATCTTTGGCGGCGGACAGGAAGCCGGACGACGTGCCGGCACGCAGGACCTGCGCACGCAGCTCGCCTTTGCCGCTGCCGCCTGCACGCTGACGCCCCATGTGGCCGAGGAGCGTGAGAAGCTGCAAGCCCTTTCCGACAAGCTCTACGCCACGCTTACGGCCCATCCGCGCATTCACGCCACGATGGGCGACTATGCGCATGCCGACCGTCTGCCCGGCATGGTATCGATCTACATTGACGGCATGGACTCCGAGGAGCTCATCATCAAGCTCGACGCCGCCGGCTTTGAGGTGTCGGCAGGCTCGGCATGCTCGAGCGGCAGCATGGACCCCAGCCACGTTTTGAGCGCGATGGGCATCGGTCGCGAGCAGGCGTTGGGCGCATTGCGCATCTCCTTCGATGACCGTGTGAATCCGGGCGATCTGGACGACTTTGCCCAGGCGCTGCTGTCGATCGTGGGTGCCGCATGATCGTCGCCGAACTCGAGCGCGCACTGCTGGCACGCTATCCCAAGACGGACGCCGAAGGTTGGGATCATGTAGGCTTATCCGTCGGCGACCCCGACGACGAGATCCGCGGCGTTGCCTGCGCGCTCGACGCGACCGAGGCCAACGTGCATCGCGCTCTCGAGGCCGGCGCCAACGTGTTGCTGACGCATCATCCCATCTATATCAAGGCGCCCGAGGCCTTTTGTCCGCCTAGCGCGATGCGTCCCCAGTGCAGTGCGGCGCTCTACGAGGCTGCCCGCTGCGGGGTGAGTATCATCTCGCTCCATACCAATCTGGACCGCTCGCACGAGGCGCGCGCCTGCCTAAGTGAGCTGTTGGACGCCGCGCCCGCAAGCTCGCTGGAGCACGTGGACGACCCCGAGTCAACCGGTCTGGGCGCGTTAGCAACGCTCAACGATCCGTGCACGCTGCGCGACCTTGCCACGCGCGCCGCCACGGCGTTTGGCAGCGACCCCCGTGTGTGGGGCGATGCCGAGCACCCGTGCCGCAACCTCGCCATTTTGGGCGGCTCCTTGGGCGACTTTGGAGAGCTCGCCATTGCCGCCGGTGCGGATGTTGTCGTGACGGGCGAGGCGGGCTACCACGTGGCGCAAGACCTTGCCTTGCGCGGGCTGCCAGTGGTTTTGCTCGGCCATGACCGCTCCGAGGAGCCGTTCGTTGATATATTGATGAACTCTGCAGTTGACGCCGGGGTCGACCCCCGTCATGCGATTAAAATACTGAAACCTTGCCAATGGTGGACTGTGACAAAAGGAGAGAACTTATGAGCGCCGGCGCTACGCTACTCAAGCTGCAACAGATCGATTTGGAGCTCGCCCGCAACAAGAGCGAACTTGCCAATATGCCGGAGCTCAAGGAGCTCGCTTCCAAGCGCAAGACCTATGTAAAGCTCAAGTCCGAGATGACCAAGCTCTACGCCCAGCGCAAGGATCTGGACATTGAGCTCGACGACCTCAACACCACCGAGATCCAGACCAACAACGCCATCGAGGCCGCCAAGAAGCGCCACGTTGACGGCTCTGATTACCGCGAGGTGCAGGACCTGGAGAATGAGCTCGCCACCCTGGCCAAGCGTCTGGACAAGATCGTGCACACCCGCAAGGACGTCGTCGTCGCCCACAAGGAAGCGCTCGACCGCGAGGCTCGCGCGCAGGCCATCATCGCCAAGTTCGAGGAGGGTGTGAAGGCCGATACCAAGGCCGCCCGCGCCAAGGCCGCCGACCTCCAGGCCCAGATCGATGCCGCCACCAAGGAGCGCACCGCACTGGCCGCTACGCTTCCGACTGACGTGCTCACCGATTACGAGCGCCTGCTCAAGCAGTTCCGCGGCCTGGCAGTCGAGACCATCAAGGGTAACATCCCCACGGTCTGCCACACCGCGCTGCAGGCGTCGTCCATGAGCGACCTCAACCACGACGGTAGCGAGATCACGCACTGCCCGTACTGCCACCGCCTGCTCGTGCTCCCCAGCAAGGAAGCCTAACGATGACGGCAGCACCCAACAATTCAATGCAACTTGAGGGAAAAACGATCCTGCTGGGCATTACCGGCGGGATCGCCGCCTATAAGTCGTGCAATATCGTGCGCCTGCTGCAAAAGCGCGGCGCGCACGTCAAGGTCGTCATGAGTGAGCATGCCACCGAGTTTGTGGGCCCGCTCACCTTCCGTGCGCTCACCCACGAACCCGTTGCCGTGGGTCTGTTTGACGACCCCTCCGACCCCATCCACCACATTTCGCTGGCGCAGGAGCCCGATCTGGTGGTCATGGCGCCCGCGACGGCCAATATCATCGCCAAGATGGCAAACGGTATCGCCGACGACCTCATCTCCACCACGCTGCTTGCCACACCGCGACCCATCGTGGTCGCACCCGCCATGAACAACGGTATGTGGAAGGCGCCGGCGACGCAGGCCAATATGGCCACGCTGCGCGAGCGCGGTGTCCATGTGGTGGGGCCCGGCAGCGGCTACCTTGCCTGCGGTGACGTGGACACGGGACGCATGAGCGAGCCCGAGGACATCGTCGAGGCCGTCTGCGAGGAGCTCAACCCGGTACCTCAGGACCTTGCGGACAAGCACATCGTGATCACCGCCGGCCCCACGCACGAGCCGATCGATCCCGTACGTTTTATAGGCAACCGTTCATCGGGCAAGATGGGCATCGCCCTGGCGGGGGAGGCCGCACGCCGCGGAGCCGCCGTCACGCTCGTGCTGGGACCGACATCGATCGACGTTCCCTGCGGTGTGGAGTGCGTGCGCGTACAGACCGCCGCAGAAATGCTCCAGGCAGCGCTGAGCGCCTTCCAGACGGCCGATGCAGCCATTTGTGCCGCTGCCGTCGCCGACTACACGCCTGCGGCCCCGGCGGACCATAAACTCAAAAAGACCAACGAGCGCCTGGATCGAATCGAGCTCGTCGAGACCGTTGACATCTTGGCCGAGCTCTCACGCCAAAAGGGCGATCGCCGCGTGATCGGCTTTGCCGCCGAGACCGATAACGTCGTCGAGTACGCCGAGCGTAAATTGACCCGCAAGGGCTGCGATGCCATTATCGCCAACGATGTCTCGCGCGCCGATTCAGGCTTTGGAACCGATACCAACAAGGCCTGGATTGTGAGCACAGCGGGCACGCAAGAACTCCCCGTGCTAACAAAACCCCAGCTCGCAGATACAATTTTGGACTTGCTTCAAAATTTGTAAAAAAGTTCTTGCACAAGGACAAAGTTTCGGGTTAATATACTTCCTGTTGCGAGCGAGAGCAGAGCAACAAACAAAAGCTTCGGGACGTGGCGCAGCTTGGTAGCGCACTTGACTGGGGGTCAAGGGGTCGCTGGTTCGAATCCAGTCGTCCCGACCAGAAGTTTGCAGGTCAGGCACTAAGTGCCTGACCTTTTTTGTTAAGAATCAACAGATTAAGCAACGAAGAATCAACGACTGTTCCGCTCAATACCGTCCTCCATATGTCTGGACTCTCTACGCTTACGCTGGATAGACATCGCTAGAACGGGTATAGTATCGAAAGTTTTGTCGTTTACCAGCGGGGGAGTCCTGTGGGCATCAAGAAGAAGATCAAAAAGGAGCTTATCGGCACTTCCGATTACCCGTCGAATAAGATCTTCACGATCTCCAATTTCATTACCTTTACGCGCCTGGTCCTCACGCTCGTCTTTCTGTACCTGTTTGTGACGGACAACAACCGTGTCGTCGCCATTGTCATCTATGCTATTGCGGCCTCCACCGACTGGATGGACGGTCAGATTGCCCGCATGACCAAAACGGTCTCGTGGCTCGGCAAGGTTATGGACCCCATCTGCGACCGTGCACTGCTGTTTACCGGCGTGTTGGGCCTGGTAGTCCGCGGCGAGCTTCCCATCTGGGTCTGCGTGCTCATTATCGGCCGCGATATCTACCTGGGTATCGGCACGCTCATCGTGCGCCATTATCACCGTCGTCCCATCGATGTCGTCTTTCCCGGCAAGATTGCCACGGCGCTGCTCATGACCGGCTTCTCACTCATGCTGCTTGGGTTCCCCATCATAGACGGCTGGCATCTGCTGCCCGCCACGTTCACGGCATTCCCAGGCCTCAATGGCAGCTCGGTGCCCCTCGGCATCTTCTTTGTGTACGGCGGCGTGATCTTCTCCATGCTCACCGCTGTCATCTATTCCATTAAGGGAGGGGCGGCCATTAAACAGGCCATCGCGCATCCCGAGGACGAGGACACCGACTTTCTCAACCCCGAAATCGAAGACTGATTCATTGGGGTATGATTACGTACGGTTCATTCTTTGCGGCGTGGCCGCGTTAGATAGGGGTTGTCATGGACAACAAGGTTAACAATACGCCTCAGAACGATAAGACTGCGGACGCTACCTGCGTTTTCCGCGTTCCTTCGAGCGATGTCACCGTTCCCGACCTTATGGCCAACGTGCGCATCACCGCTCCTGTTCTGTCCATCGTCAAGGGACCGCAGACCGGAGCTGCCTTTGAGCTCGAGGACGACGTGACCACCATCGGCCGCGATCCCGCGAACGGCATCTTCCTCAACGACATGACCGTCTCGCGCAGCCACGCACGCATTATTCGTGAGGGCTTGGGCGCCCGTATTGAGGATCTGGGCTCGCTCAACGGCACCTGGGTTGACGGCGCCATCGTCAACGGTGCTCCGCTGCACGACGGCTCTTCCGTTCAGATCGGTACGTTCACGCTCATCTACCACGAGAGCACGCCGGAGCGCATCGAAACCGGTGAGTAGGTAATGGCCGAACGAAACTATCTGAGTATCGGCCAAGTCGTCAACCTTCTTCGAGGCGCATACCCCGATCTATCGAACTCAAAAATTAGATTTCTAGAAGATGAGGGGCTCATCACCCCTCATCGTACGCCTAAGGGCTATCGTCAGTACTCAAAGGAGGACGTTGACCGTCTCGAGGTCATCCTGCACTTGCAGAAGACCCGCTACATGCCGCTCAACGTCATTAAGCAGCGCTTGGAAAACGCAACGGACCTGTCCACTTTGGCTTACGAGGTGGGTCTTCTGTCCGATGTTCCGCTTAAGACGGAGCCCAAGGAGACCAAGCAAAAGCTGCATCCCATCGAGACTATTCCCGATATGCTCGGCGTCGAGATCTCGTTTATCCGCTCCCTTGCCGAGAACGATCTTATCCGCATCATCAAGAGCCCGCAGAACCGAGAGCTCGTCGATGGCCGAGATTTCCCGATTATCCGTTACTGCTCGGAGCTGTCGCGCTTCCATATTGAGCCGCGCAACCTACGACAGTACGTATCGTCGGCAAACCGCGAGTCTTCGATGTTTGAGCAGGTTCTCGTGAGTATGCTCGGCATGGATACCTCCGATGACGAGCGCGACGCCAAGCTCGAGCGCGCTTTTAAAAAGTTGCATGACCTCACCGAAGGTGTGCACACCGCGCTCCTTAAGAACCGTGTCTTTGAGTCGCTCAACGCCGTGGTCGAGGACGCTGACATCGATGCTCTCGATGAGGAGATCGCGCGTTCCGAATCCTCCAAGGCTAAAAGCGATGGGGCAAGCGTTCCCGCGGTTACCGCGCATGACGAGTCGCTTGTGCAGCCGTCCAAGGTCGTCGTCCCCTCGCATAGCTCGTCTGCTAACGCGGGTAAATAGCCGCCGTTCACCCGGCAATCCATGAAAGGTCACGCCATGTACGACTTCGAATCTCATATCGTCGATATCCCCGACTATCCCGAGCCCGGAGTCGTCTTTAAGGACATCACACCGCTCTTTGGCAATCCCGAGGCCCTGAAGGCCATGGTGGATGCCCTGGCTGAGCATTTTGCTGGCATGGGCATTACCAAGGTCGTAGGACCCGAGGCCCGCGGCTTTATGGTCGGTGTGCCCGTGGCCGTCGCCCTGGGTGCCGGCTTTGTTCCCGCACGTAAGCCGGGCAAACTGCCGCGCAAGACGGTAAGCGAGAGCTACGAGCTCGAGTATGGAACGGATTCTATCGAGATCCACGCCGATGCCATCAGCTCTAAAGATACCGTGTTGATTCTGGACGA
The DNA here is from genome assembly GCF_040910245.1 of Collinsella aerofaciens. Taxonomy (GTDB): domain Bacteria; phylum Actinomycetota; class Coriobacteriia; order Coriobacteriales; family Coriobacteriaceae; genus Collinsella. Next base: position 153,980 of record NZ_JBDGAY010000002.1, on the reverse strand, counting down.
CTTGGTCGCGACGGGCGGAACCGTCGAGGCAACAGGTAAACTGGTGCGAGATATGGGCGCAAAGCTTGTGGGCTACGGTTGTATCCTTGAGCTTGCGTTTCTCAACCCGCGCAAGAAGCTCACGCCTTCTAACGAGGACGTTGAGCTCTTTAGCCTGGTAACGGTGGACTAGCCGCTACCCTTAGATACCGGAAAGGAAGCTCCATGCGCACAGCAAACACGCACAAAAACATGGCACGCTGCGCTGCTACGGCAACCCTCGCTTGTGTTTTGGGCCTGGGCCTCGTGGCTCCGGCCTATGCCGATACCGCATCCGACCTTGCCGCTGCTCGTACCAAACTCGAGCAGATTGGCACCCAAACCCAGCAAATTCATGAAGAACTCTCCGCACAGACGCAGGAGCTTGATCAGACTGCAGGCGAGATCACGCAAAAGCAGCAAGAGATTGCCGAGGGTCAGGCAAAGCTTTCGAGCTACGTTGCCGGTGAGTACAAGACTGGCGGTCTGAGTCTCCTTCAGGTTCTGACGGGCGTCGACGATCTGGGCGACATGCTCAACCGTCTGTTCTACTACGGTAAGGTTTCCGACAAGCAGGCCCAGACCATTCAGGAGGTCAAGGACCTTAAGCAGCAGCTCACCGATAAGCAGACCGAGCAGGAGAAGAACGTCGCCGCGACGCAGAAGAAGGTCGACGAGCTCAATGCCCAGCAGGCTGAGGCCCAGAGTGTCGTGAACTCCCTGGATTCACAGCTGCAGGCCGAGCTTGCTGCCGAGGCCGAGGTCAACGCCGCGCTTCAGGCTGGCATCAATGCCAGCACCGCCGAAAAGGCCACGGTGAGCAACGACACTGCCGGTACGACCGAGAACACCAACAATGGTGGCGGTACGACCAACAACGGCGGCGGCAACACGCCCGCGCCCGCGCCCGCTCCTGCCCCCACGCCGCAGCCCGTGACGCCCGCTCCGACTCCGACGCCTTCCGCACCGAGCCAGTCCGTTGACGGCGGTACCGTTGTTTCGCGCGCCTACAGCAAGCTCGGATACGCTTATTCCTGGGGCGGCATTGGACCGAACAGCTTTGACTGCTCCGGTTTTGTAAGCTATTGCCTCACGGGCCGCTATTGCCGCCTGGGCACCACCGGCACCTTCATGGGTTGGACCCGCGTGTCCGATCCGCAACCCGGCGATGTTGTGGTTAACTCCTACCATACAGGCATCTATATCGGTAATGGTCAGATGATCCATGCTTCCGACTACAAAACGGGCGTCATCATCAGCTCCGTCGCTGCTGGCATGAACAACAATTACATTTTCGTGCGCTACTAATTTATTACTGCAGCGAACGAACGTGGGCCTCGCGATCTTGAGTCACGAGGCCCATTCTTTTTTCCCTTACCGTTTGGCATATGATCAGTACGGCTATCTAGTATTCAAAACTAGATAGCCGTACTGATCAATCAAAAAGATGGCTATAATTGTTGGGGAACAATTAGAAAGGACCCTCAATGAGCTGGGCACTTATCTCCGATTCGAGCTGCAATCTTCGCGATTGGCAACCAACCGCACCTCATACCACCTTTGCATTTGCACCCCTTAAGATCCGAGTGGGGGAGCGTGAATTCGTTGACGACCTCTCGCTCGATGTTCACGAGCTCAATTGCGCCGTGCAGGCGGAGTCGAGCGCTTCTTCGAGCGCCTGTCCAAGCGTAGGGGAGTGGGCCGAACTCTTCAGACTTGCCGACAAGACGATCTGCATGCCCATCTCTGAGGGCGTCTCGGGAAGCTACAATGCTGCTGCTACGGCACGCGATATGGTACTTGCCGAGGAGCCCAACCGCCAGATTCACCTGGTCAATTCGCGGGCAGCGGGCGGCAAGATGGACCTGATCTTCTTACTGTTTGATCGATACCTTGCGTGTAACCCGGATGTTTCCTTTGAGGACGCCTGCGCTTACTTTGATAGCTTGGAGCAGAACAGCAAGATCCTCTTTAGCCTGTGTAATTACGAAAACCTTGCGAAGGCCGGACGCATTCCTAAGGCAGCCGGCGTCATTGCCAACAAGCTCAATATCCGCATTTTGGGCACGGCGAGCGAAGCGGGCAAAATTGAACTCGTTGGGCACACGCGCGGCGAAAAGAAGATGCTCACCAAGATTGTCGACACCATGGAGGCCGAGGGTTTCACGGGCGGCGAGGTCATCATCGATCACGTTGAGAACGAATCTGGAGCCCAGGCGCTTACCAGCCGCATTGTGGAGCGCTGGCCAGGCTCCAAGACTATCATCATGCCCTGTAACGGGTTAGATTCATACTATGCCGAGATGCACGGCCTCATCATCGGCTACGGCATGGACGTGGCTTCGGGCCGATAATGTCCAACTAAACAAACGCACGGGCGGGATAAGGGGCCAATGGCTCTTTATCCCGCCCGTCTTATGCCTCGATTAGCTATTAAACCCATTAAACTTAAGGTAGCTCATCAGGTACGCCTTCGATACAAAAGACGAAACCGCACTGCGTACGAGCAGCGATTCGCGCGTAACCTGGTGTGCGGTATCGGGCACGGGAGTCTGCTCGACGGAAAACGCCGCACGAATCGATGCCTCAAGTTGATCGACTACATAATCGAAAGCCGTCGGAGCGTCGTAACTCAAGCGCTGAATATTAAAGAGCGCCTGAACCGCAGCGATGGGCAGCACCTGCTTAAAGATACAAATGGCGATGAGACGCGCAATCTGCTCACGGCCATACTGCTTTTTAACCGGAGCAGGAACGAGGCCGACCTTCACGTAGTTATTGATCATCGAAGGCGTGATAACGGGCTGCTCTACGCAAATCGAAAGCGGCTCCATCCACAGCGCAACATATTCAATAACCTGATCGCGATAGAGCGTTACGTTGGGCAGCTGATCATAGCGTGGCAGGCTCAACGCGTTGAGTTTACCCACCATATCGGACTGAATAAATGCATCCGGCAGCACCGTCGGCTGAATATCCTCCGGCTTAATGCTGACCGATGTATCGGACATCGGGATAACATGTTTGACGTGGTTCATAAGAGGCCTCCGATCGTTTTCTATATTGTATTCTAGGTTATCTAGTTTTGCATACCACATAGCCGCTAAGTAAAAGTGGTTGGACAGCACGTTGAAGCACCGTCCAACCACTTTGTTTAAAGATAACAACCTTACATAAGATATATTATCGTACTTATCCACGTAGGAAAGCGTATGCGCTGGTTGCCGCTATGGCTCCGTCCGAAACGGCGGTCACAACCTGGCGTAAACGCTTGGAACGGATATCGCCGGCTGCGAATAATCCGGGCGTACGGGTGGCCATCGAATCGTCGGTAAGGATGCCGCCGTCGGGAGCCAGATCGACTAGATGCTCAACAAGCTCGGTATGAGGTTGCGTGCCGGTAAAGACAAAAATGCCAAATGAGCCAGGTTCAAAGAACTCAGTGTGCATTTCACCAGTCGCATTGTCCTTGAACGTGATTGACGTGGGCATTACTTCACCGGAAAGCTCAACAATACTAGTTTGGTACCTAACTGAAATATTGTCCTTAGCAAGCACCTTATTCACAACGCCCTCGGGTGCACGGAACTGATCGCGACGCAACACGATGGTCACGCTGCTGGCAATGTCGGACAGGAACAGCGCCTCCTCACATGCCGAATTGCCGCCTCCGATAACAAAAACCTGCTTGCCACGGAAGAACATACCGTCACACGTCGCGCAGTACGAAACGCCACGACCGCGATACGTGTCCTCGCCAACAAAACCCGCAGGACGCGGCGTGGCGCCCATGCACGCAATAACGCTCTTGGCCGCTGTATCGCCCATATCATGATGGATGGTAAATTGTGCCGCATCGGCATCGTAATCGACGCCTGTCACCATACTCCATTCAACCTGAGCCCCCAGGCCTTCAGCATGCTGTTGAAACCGCTCACCAAGTTCGGCACCGCTCAGTAGCGGAATGCCAGGATAATTCTCAATCTCGTTGGATGTGGCGATCTGTCCGCCAGACATGCCCTGCTCAAAGACGGTCGTCGTCAGGTTGGCGCGCGCTGCATAAATAGCGGCAGCATAGCCCGCGGGTCCGCCGCCGATAATCGCAACATCGATTGTCTGATCGGTAGTCATGAAGAGTCCTCTCATCGAAACGTTGTCGTTCTTTGCGCTCATACCCAAATTTACGTGAACGTGACACTCATGCACTACAATGATAAATCCGTATTACAACGTCGAAGGGGAGTTATCGATGGATCAGACGCAGACGAGCGACGACGCTCCCCTGCTCACGCACAGCACTCCCCAATCGGAGCAATCCACGCTCTTGGCTCAGCAAAAACCTCTCGTGACCATCGTGCACGCCTCGGTCGGCTCGGGCCACAAGGCCGCCGCAAATGCGATTGCGCAGGCATTCGACCTCATCCGCGGCACCAATGGCATCCCCGAAGATGTTGATATTGAAGTGCTCGATATCCTTGATTTTGGACGAATTAAATTCGACGGCAATAAGACCGCGGCTTCTTTTACGGGAGCCACGCGCCCCATTTACGACCTGACCTGGCGATATACGCTTACGGGACATCTTCTCTGGGGTGGCGGCACGGCATGGTCGCGAATTATGTTCCCCGCCTTCAATGAATATATTCGTAGCCGCAGGCCCATAGCCGTGGTCGCAACGCACATCACAGCAGCCAATGTTGCCGTGGGCGCCCGCGTTATTACGGGTATCGATTATCCGGTCATCTGCGTACCGACCGACTACGAAGTCGAGGGCTGGTGGCCCCACAAGGACACCGACCTCTTCTGTGTTGCCAACGAATTTATGGCCGAAACGCTGCGTCCACGCAAGGTGCCCGAGACAAAGATTCGCATTACCGGCATTCCTATTCGCGCCGGATTCGACACGGATTACGATCGCGAGGAAGAGCTAGCCAAGTTCAACCTCCCCATCGACAAGACCGTCGTACTGGTAATGGCCGGTGCCAGTTTGCCTCAGCCTTACGTCCGCTTTCGCGCGGCGATGGACCACACACTCCCCTTTCTGCGCAGCTTCGAAGACATGCACTTTGTCTTTTTGCCGGGCAAAGACGTGGAGTATGCCACCCGGCTGAAGACGCTCTTCGATGCCATGAAGCTCGAGAACGTCACGGTGTTGGACTATGTCGACGACATGGCGGCCCTCATGCACGGCTGCGACCTGGCAATCCTCAAATCGGGCGGACTAACGGTCACCGAGTGCCTATGCGCACATCTGCCGATGATCCTGCTGGGCAAGTCCTATGGCCAGGAAAAGGCCAACACCACTATGCTCACCGGCATGGGCGCCAGCATGCACGTCACCACGGCACGAGAGCTCATCGTGACGTTGCGCCACCTGCACGATCATCCGGAGTCGCTTAAAGCCCTACTCATCAACGGCGAAGTACTACGCCGTCCCCACGCAGCCGAAGACATCGCCGTCGCCACCATGGAGCTCGTAGGCAAACCCCAGAAAAGAAAACGCGCATTCTGCCGCTTCTACTGGGGCGGAAAACCCGCGCATATCCGCTAGCGTCTTAATGTCCGCTGCTCGGCGGGAGCCGCCCATATATCATTCCATGCTCAAACATTCTCGCTGCGCTGCGAAACTGCGCGTGGAACGATATATGGGCGGCTCCCGCCGAGCAGCTACGTTTACGTGCTAGCAGTTACACCAGGTTCCCCACCACTAGAACCTGCAAAGGCGAAACCGAAAAAAATAAATATAGTAAGCCGACGCGACAAAGGGGGCGCCCCATCGTCGCGTCGGCTTACTAGAAAAGTAAGTATTTTTCAAGTGAGTAGCCGCCCGGCCGTCTCTCACACATATCGTTCCACGCGCAGTTTCGCAGCGAGCGAAGCGAAGCGAGAATGTTTGAGCATGGAATGATATGTGTGAGAGGCGGGCGGGAGGGATACGAGCACCCCTAAGCTACGCCGCTGGAGCCGAAGCCTCCTTTGCCTCGGTCGGTTTCGTCTAGTTCTTCTGCTTCTACGAGGTTGACCGTGGGGACTTCTTGGATGACGAGCTGGGCGATGCGGTCGCCTTTGTTGATTTGGATGTTGTTCGTGGGGTCTAGGTTGATGAGGATGACTTTGAGCTCTCCTCGGTAGTGGGCGTCGATGAGGCCAGGAGTGTTGACTATGGACAGGCCTTGCTTAATGGCCAGGCCGCTGCGGGGCTGGACGAAGCCGGCGTAGCCGTCGGGCAGAGCGACAGCTAGGCCCGTGGAGACCAGGCGACGCTCAAAAGGCTTGAGGGTGCAATCCTCGTTGGCTCGGAGGTCAAGACCGGCATCCGTGGGATGGGCGTATTTGGGTAGCTCGACGGTTGGGTCGAGACGTTTAATGTTAACGGTAATGTTGGACATGAAATCACCTTAGCTTGTCGAGCTCTTGCAGAAACTCATCGACGTCTTTGAAATCGCGATAGACCGAGGCAAAGCGGATGTAGGCCACTTTATCGATCTTGGCCAACCGCTTAAGAACCATATCGCCCAGCTCATGGGACGTAACGGCCGTAAGCGTACGGGAGCGAAGCTCGACCTCAATATCGTCAATGATGTCATTGAGCTTTTTAGTGTCGATATCTCGCTTGATCGTGGCGCGCATCAAACCGACCAGCAGCTTATTGCGATCGAACCGTTGCTTGGATCCGTCTGACTTAATGACCTCGATAGGGTCTTCACAACGCTCAAATGTCGTAAAGCGATAATTGCATGAGCAGCATTCGCGACGGCGCTTGATGGTGTTATTAGATTCCTGCATGCGGGAATCAACAACGCGGGTATGTGCCTTGCCGCATTTAGGACAGCGCATGGTACCTCCTCTAAAACGATTACAAGGGTACCATGCGACGGTACTTAAATCTTAGGAACGTGCGGGAACTTTAAGATGCGCACCGGCATCGAGCGAGCCATGCTCCAGGTGATTGACGTTGCGGATCATATCAGAGGTCTCCTGCGTGGAAAGACCTTCAATCGGATGCTCCTGGGCAAGCGACCACAAGGAATCGCCAGACTGAACACGGACGGTCTCGTAGGTAACGTTGGATGCCGACTCGGCATATGCGGCGTGACGAGCGCTGAAGATCGAGGTAGCAAGTACAAAGAAAAGCGTGAGCGCAACGGCCAAGGCGACAATCGTCGAGACCTTTAGGGCAACGGGAGCCGATGTCGTGGCGACGCACTTGCTGCGGACGGGCTTGCCAGGCAGTGTTTGGAAACCAGATCGGCCGCCTTTGACAACCGTGAAAGCCGGTGCCGCAGGCGTCTCGAGCTTAAGGGCGAGGTTTCCCTGGACCATATCCGTTGCGTTCATCATGTTCTCCTCTCGCGTGTTTTGCTGAGAACAGTTTTATCAAGCCGCGCGGACAAAAATGTCTAGCGCGAGAACGAATGTTCGGTTATTATTATCTTCGAACAGTTGTTCCTGTCAAGCAATAATCGAACATTTGTTTGACATTGGCAGAGAGGATCCCCTGATGGCTCGCAAAATTACCAAGCGTCAGCAGCAGATTTACGACTTCATCAAGGAATATCAGCAGGAGAAGGGCTATCCGCCCAGTGTGCGCGAGATGGCATCGGCCGTAGGCCTCTCCTCCCCCAGCACGGTGCATGCTCATCTCTCTGCCCTGGAGGCTCGAGGACTGCTCAAGCGCGATGCCACCAAGCCTCGCGCCCTAGAGCTCTTTGATGAGGACGGATCCTCTGTCTCGATTTCCAAATCCGATGAACCCACGGCGCCCCGCGGAACGGTCTCGCTGCCGCTCGTCGGTCGCGTCGCGGCTGGGATTCCCATTCTGGCCGAACAAAATATCGAGGACACCTTTACCATCCCGACCGAAATCGCCACAGACCAGGGCTCCTTTATCCTTGAAGTGCACGGCAGCTCAATGATCAATGTCGGCATCTACAACGGTGACTACATTATCGTTCGCGAGCAAAAGAGCGCGATGAACGGCGAAATCGTCGTGGCTATGATCGATGGCTCGGCGACTGTCAAGACGTTCTACAAGGAGCAGGGGCGCGTGCGCTTGCAGCCCGAGAACGACACTATGGAGCCCATCTATGCGACGAACCCCGTTATTTTGGGTAAGGTTGTCGGATTAATGCGCCGGTTCTCGTAATGCAAAATCGCATCACCATATTTGATACCATCCGCGGGTTTACGATGCTGTCGATGGCAGGTTTTCACGCCTGCTACGATTTGGCCTACCTATATGGATGGGATATGCCATGGTTTACCGAAACGGTTTTCCAGGATATCTGGCGCGCAAGTATCAGCTGGGTATTTTTGTTTATCGCCGGTTGGATGTGCACGCTCTCGCGTAATAACGTTAAGCGCGCCCTCAAGTACGCGGCCGCAGCTTTGGTCGTATGGATTGCAACTACACTGGTATCAGTCGACGATTCGGTAAACTTTGGCATCATTTATTGCATGGCGGCGTGCACCGCGGTGGTTGCACTCACCCGTCCGTTACTTCAAAAAATACCGGTCTCGTGGGGCATCGCAGCGTGCCTTGTTCTTTTTGCCCTAACCTGGGGCATTCCAAAGGCTGTCTACCCACTCCCCTACCTGGCATGGCTTGGATTCCCGGGCCCGGATTTTGTTTCGGGAGACTACTATCCGCTCATTCCGTTTGTCTTTATGTACCTTACCGGCTTCTTTACTGCCCAGGATGCACAAGCATCAAGCCACGAAGCGCCGGCATGGGCATACGCCAATCCCATCCCGGCGCTCGCAGTCCTCGGTCGGCATGCCTTATCGTTCTACCTGCTCCATCAGCCTGTCATTCTAGGCGTACTAGAGCTCGTTTATTCCGTACGATAGCGCTCAAGACGCGGCGCGATTCGGGCCGGCATCTTTGCCACAATGCGAACGCCGTCCTCTAGATATTCCTCATGCAGAAGGGTTCCCTGCTCATGCACCAGCGTAATGAGGGCGCCCTCGCGATACGGGATATCAGCGGAGAGCAACACATCGGTGGCAGCTGCCTCACGAGCAATACGGTCGACGAGATCGTCGAGCCCCTCGCCCGTCTGGGCCGAGAACAGCACGGCCTCGGGATAGCGACGATGGAAACTCAATCGATCGACGCTATCGAGTAGGTCGATTTTATTGAACACCGTAAGCGTCAAACGCTCACCGGCACCGATCTCGTCAAGAACGCGATCGACCGCCTCAAGCTGGCGCTCGTAGTCCTCGTCAGAGGCATCCACAACTTTAAGGACCAGGTCAGCACCAAGGACCTCAGACAGCGTGGACTTAAAGGCATCAACGAGACCATGCGGTAGCTTTTGAATAAAGCCAACGGTATCGGTAATGGTCATACCACGACCACCGGGCAAGCGATACGAGCGCGTCGTCGGATCGAGCGTGGCGAACAATTTGTCCTGAGAAAGCACCGTGGACCCGGTCAGGCGATTGAGCAACGTCGACTTACCGGCATTGGTATAACCGGCTAGGGCAACGCGAAACGCCGGCGACTCGATACGACTCTTTGACTGGACATCGCGGCGCTGTTCGACCTGCTTAAGCTCACGACGAAGCGCGGCAATCTTGTTGCGAATCAAACGTCGGTCAACCTCGAGCTGGCTTTCGCCCTGGCCAAAGCGCGAGCCAATGCCACCGCGTGTCTGCTCTTTAGCAAGATGGCTCCACATACCGCGCAAGCGGGGCAACAGATACTGCAATTGGGCTAGCTGCACCTGCAGGCGGCCCTCACGGGTCTGAGCGTGCAGGCCAAAGATATCGAGAATCAACGCCGTGCGATCGATAATCTTAACCGGTTCGCCCACGGCTTTCTCAAGATACGACTGCTGCGAGGGCGTTAAATCGTCGTCGAAGATAACAACATCGGCATCCATACGATGTACGAGCCCGCAAAGCTCCTCAACCTTTCCGGAGCCGATAAACGATTTTGGATACGGCTTAACCAGACGTTGTGACAAACGCGCCACGCACTGGGCGCCAGCCGTATGGGCCAGGCGCTCAAGCTCGTCAAGCGAACGATCAAGCGGCCAGGCGTTATCGCGCCACTCAACTCCGACAAGAACGGCACGTTCGGGCTCAGGCGCCGTGGGAACGAGGGGAAATCGAGCCATTAGGCCGCCTCGATACGGTGAAGGATATCCTCAACGACCTCATCGATCGTAAACTCGTCCATGTCGAACCACACGATGCGGTCATCGCGTTTAAACCACGAAAGCTGACGCTTGGCATAGCGACGCGAACGCATCTTGATGAGTTCGCGAGCCTCATCCATGGAAATCACGCCGTCAAAGGCATCGATAATCTCTTTATAGCCAATCGCTTGCATCGAAGTCAGGGCATCTCTCAGCCCCTGGTCCATAAGACCGCGAACCTCATCAATAAGACCCTGCTCAAACATCAGATCGACGCGTAGGTTAATACGCTCGTAAAGCGCCTCGCGATTACGCATCAATCCAAACCACAGAGCGTGATAATGCTCGCGCGGAACACTAAACTGCGACTTTTGCTGCGCGTAGGACACACCGTCATCGTGCATTTCGAGCGCGCGAATCACACGACGAACATTATGGGGATGGATGACCGCAGCGGACTCGGGGTCACGCTCAGCAAGCAGCGCGTGTAGCGCTTCCTCGCCAATGCGCTCGGCAAGCTCCTGATACCCCGCGCGGCGATCGTCCTCAAGTTCGCCCGAGGGAAAATCCATCTCATCCAGGGCCGCCTTGAGATACAAGCCCGTGCCCCCGCAAAACACCGGTAGGCGGCCCTCGCCCAGCAAGCGCTCAACATGTACACGAGCGTCTGCCTGATACAACGCTGCAGAATATGCAACGCCCGGTTCAACAATATCGACCAGGCGTAGAGGCGCCGTGCATTCCTCGGGTGCCATCTTGGCAGTGCCGATATCCATGCCTCTATATATTTGCATCGCGTCACACGACAGCACTTCGGACGAAAGGCGAGACGCCAAACGATCTGCGACATCACTTTTGCCAACCGCAGTCGGACCGACAATCGCAACGGCGGAAAGACCTGCCCCGGAAGAAATCATTAGCGCGGCTCGCCCACAACGGATCCGGACAGATACCACGTCTTGGCAACGTCGACGTCAACATCGACAATCTTGCCAATCAACTGATCGATGCTGTAGCCCTCGGGAATCGGTGCATGAACAGTCTGATTCTTAGGACTCTTGCCCAGCAGCATCGCGTCATTCTTTTTGCTCGTACCCTCAATAAGCGCCGGCACAACGGTGTGGAGCTCACCCTGGTTATACTCGTGCGCTGTGGTCTCGATAACCTCCACCAGACGGTTGAAGCGCTCAAGAATCACCTCATGCGGCGTGGGATCGTCAATCTCGGCGGCCGGAGTACCGGCGCGCTTGGAGTAGATAAACGTATAGGCCTGAGCATAACGGACCGTCTCGGCAAGCGAGAACGTCTGCTCAAAGTCTTCCTCGGTCTCGCCGGGGAAGCCCACGATGATATCGGTCGAAAGCGCGATATCGGGCATGCGATTGCGGATGCGATCGACAAGCCCCAGATAATCCTCGCGCGTATAGCGACGGTTCATCTCTTTAAGGATGCGCGTCGAGCCCGACTGAACTGCCAGGTGCAGTTGCGGCATGACGGCAGGCGTCTCGGCCATAGCGTCGATGGTCTCGGGCAGCAGGTCTTTGGGGTGCGAGGAAGTAAAGAAAATACGCTCTACACCCGTATCGCCCACGGCGCGCAGCAGGTCGGCAAAGCGCGGCTTGCCAAACAGGTCGCGACCATAGGAGTTGACGTTTTGACCCAGAAGCGTAATCTCACGCACGCCCTGGCGTACTAGACCGGTCACCTCGTCGACAATCTCCTCGAAAGGGCGACTCTTTTCGCGACCGCGCACATACGGCACGATGCAATAAGTGCAGAAGTTATTACAGCCCGTCATAATGGGGACCCAGGCGTGATACTGGGTCTCACGATGCCACGGCATGCTCATAGCATCCGTGTCCTCGTGCTCGTTGGTGCGAATATGACGCTTGCCGTCCAAGAATGCCTCGGCAATGAGCTCGGCAACATGCGCGATAGAATGCGTACCAAAGATGACATTGACGTTATCGACATTCGTGAGCAGGCCCTCGCCGTCGCGCTGCGCGATGCAGCCGCCCACGGCGACCACGCGCTTGCCCGAGGGCGAAGGCGGGAGGCTCTTACAAGAGTTGCACTGACCGTACAGACGGGTGTCAGCGGCCTCTCGAACGCAGCACGTCATGAACACGACAATGTCAGCATGCTCCGGATCGAGCGCCATAAGGCAGCCATACGAGTCGAGCAGGCCACTCACGCGCTCGGAGTCGTGCTGATTCATCTGGCAGCCAAAGGTGCGGATGAAGTAGGTTTTACCGGCAAGAATATCGCGTACGGAACCCTGGTCCATGTGTATAAGTCCTAACGAGGTGGAATAGGCGGAATCAAAGAGGGCGGGCAAAGAGTAAAAACTCTATGCCACAGGCTTAACGTCGTCCATCACAACGTTATCCATAGCAGCTCGATTAATCTGATGAACGTAAATAGAAAGACGGATGGCCGTGCGCGACTCCCCGTTGATGAGGATGTCGGAGAACACCGGCGCGCAGGAAATATCAAACCCGGTCGGAATCAAAAATCCGCGTGCAATGGCCACAGCCTTAATGGCCTGGTTGACGGCGCCCGCGCCGACACACTGAATATTGACGGGAACACCATCTTTGACCATGCCGGCAATGGCGCCGGCAACGGACGCGGGCGATGATTTGCTTGATACCTTCAGGCAATCCATGAAGAAACTCCTGCGTTTAAAAGTACGTTTTAACTGCAATAACTGTATCGTACCGAACGGACTCGGTAAAGATGCTATTCCTCTTTGGCAAGATCGAACGTCACGGTAATACGATCACGCGAAACACGAATCTTGGGGTCGCCGCAAAGGTTGAGATAGTACCGCGATGCAAGATCGTTAAAGTCGCGCTCGACGGCTCGCGAGAACTGCGCCATGTCGTCCTTGGCGATACGCAGCCCGCGACGATCTTTGGCGAGATCAACCGGAGCAGACGCATGTGAGGACGAATCGCGCTCGCGTAGCAGACGTGCGGTCACACCGCGAACGGGCTTAATCTGGCCCGCCAAGATACGATGCGCCGTACGCTCGGACATCTCAAGGCCCAAACCCGAACAGATACGGATAAAGTCTTCCGCATCCGAAGCAAGACCCAGACGATCCACCACGGGAAGCTCGGCTTCGTCATCGATAAACAAAAGACGAGAAGCATCGAGACGGCTGGAGGCCTGCGCATGCAACGTCGCGGCAATCTCGGACGGAGACCCCAAATAGACATCACAGGCGCGCAGCTCCTCGAGGGCAAACTCACAGGCGGCGCGAATGATGTTGTGAGGGCCACGGGCGCAGACATAGTGACCGTCCTCATCCTTCACGGCCTGAGGCCAGCTGGACTGATCGGCGCGCTCGCCAAGGCGGTCGGTAGCGACGCTCACCTTAAAGACCGAGCCAAGGTCAACATCAGACGCGACAACGAGCGCCTCGTCGGCGTTCTGCTTAATCGAGAACAATGCCATGCCTCGACCGTGAACACCCCAACGGTCCATCTTCATGCTCTCAAGCTTGGAAGTAACGCGGGCATCGAAGATGCGCTCCTGCATATCCTGCGGCACACCCGAGCCGTTATCCAGAAAGACGAGCGTACGGACACCATCTTCCTTGGTCGTAGCGAGATAGACCTTGTCGGCGCCGGCATCACGAGCGTTGCGCAGCATTTCGATGACAATATCCTCGACATGCTGAATGTCGTGCTTTGCCTGGCGCCGTTCAGCTTCCGAAACGCGGAGGCGGACATACCCCTCGCCAAGGTTCTCCTCGACGCGAAGGTTGCCCTCCCCCGACATCGACGCGATAAATGAGATGAGCTCGTTCGCGTCGTTCATGTTATTTAGCGATATCAACAGCGCGGCTCTCGCGAATCACGACGACGCGCACCTGACCGGGATACTCCATCTCTTCCTCGATCTGATGGGCGATGTCATGAGCCAAGACCGTGGACTGAGCATCGGAAATCTTGTCCGGCTGAACCATGACGTGGACCTCGCGACCAGCCTGCATGGCATAGGTACGCTCGACGCCGTCATGGGAATTGGCGATCTCCTCGAGCTTCTCAAGACGCTTGATGTAGTTCTCGGCCGATTCGCGACGGGCACCGGGGCGAGAGGCAGAAACGGCATCGGCAGCCTGGACCAGAACATCGAGCACCGTGTTGGGGTCGACGTCGGCGTGGTGAGCCTCGATAGCGTGAACGATAACGGGCTTCTCGCCATAGCGACGGGCGAGCTCGGCGCCGATAACGGCATGCGGACCCTCAACGTCATGGTCGATAGCCTTGCCAAGGTCGTGCAGCAGGCCGGCACGCTTTGCAGTCACAACGTCCAGGCCAAGCTCGGAAGCCATCACGCCGCACAGGTCGGAAACCTCAAGGGAATGCTGGAGCACGTTCTGACCAAACGAGGTGCGGTAGCGAAGAGCACCCAGGGTCTTAACGATCTCGGGATGCAGATCGTGGATACCGGTATCGAAGGCAGCCTGTTCGCCAGCCTCGCGCACGCGCTGCTGAACCAAGTCGGCGGCCTTGTGATACATCTCCTCGATGCGGGCGGGGTGAATGCGGCCGTCAGCAATAAGGTTCTCAAGGGCGACGCGGGCGGTCTCGCGACGGACCGGATCGAAGCTCGAAAGCACGACGGTCTCAGGCGTGTCGTCGATCACAAGGTTGACGCCGGAAACCTGCTCGAAGGTGCGGATGTTGCGACCCTCGCGGCCGATGATGCGACCCTTCAGGTCGTCAGACGGAATATGCACGGAGGTAACGGTGACCTCAGCAGTGTGATCGGCGGCGCAGCGCTGAATCGCCAGGGACAAGATCTCCTGAGCGGTCTTGTGGCACTCGGCGCGAACCTGCTGCTCGGACTCACGGATGATCGTAGCGGCCTCGTGGGTAACCTCGCCACGAACCTTGTCGAGGAGTTCCTTGTGAGCATCCTCGCGGGTCAGGTCGGCGATGCGCTCGAGCTCCGAGGTCTGCTTGGCGCAAAGCTCCTCAAGCTCACGGGAGCGCTTCTCGACCTGGCCAGCCTGGCTGGACAGCTGATGTTCACGCTTGTCGAGGGCATCGTTGCGGCGATCGAGGGACTCCTCGCGCTGCATCACACGGTTCTCGAGCGTACGAATCTCGCTCTTACGCTGCTTGTCCTCGGCCTCGGCAGCCTGCTTATTCTTGATGATCTCTTCCTTTGCCTCAAGCAGAGCCTCTTTTTTGAGGGTCTCGGCCTGACGCTTTGCATCACCGATTAGGGACTCAGCCTGTGCGTGAGCCGACTGGATCTTTTCGTCGGCCTCGTGAAGACTACCCTGCTTGGCGGTGCGCATGTAGGTAATGGCGGCGATGGCACCCAAAACGATGCCAACGAGCGCTGCGATAATAGGCATGCTCACTCCTTTTTATGGATTCGTTACACAACAAAGCGAACCGTCCTTGCGAACGGCTCACGACATTTGAGTAATATGGGCGCAGCTTATGCGGGTCGGATACAGATAAACATATAAACAAACTCATCAAAGATGAGCACATATCACAAAGCAAATGACAGTGTTTATCGTACGTTGAACCGTAACAACTGTCAAATAAATGGACCCGGTACGGCGACTAAAACGCGGTGAACGGCGGGTACGCAAACCACATGTGTCTAAACTGCACATTCCTCATGTTCGGCATCGAGACGCGCCTTAACGGCATCGGCGGCGATGTGGTACGAAAAGCCCTTACCCATCAAAAACCGGACGAGCTTTTCGAATCCACGTGTCTCGGGAACACGACGCTTCGCGAGTAAAGCCGATGCGCGAGCCAAGTCGTCCTCCACGGCAAAATAATCCTCGGGATAGCCGGGGATATCATCGAGCACGACATGGCGGCGCTTGAGCTCGGTCTCAATCTTGCGCTGTCCCCAGCCACGTCGTTTGCGCCCCTCGATAAAGTACGAACAAAAGCGGTTCTCATCTAAAAAGCGAAACTCAGTGGCACGCTGGACGGCGAAATCAATTGCGGGTTGGTGAAATCCGTAACGAGCGAGCTTGTCACGGATTTCGCCCGTGGCATGGTCGCGGCGCGACAGCATCTCAGTCACCATGGTAAGCGCGCATTTACGCTCAATGAGCTGTACCGCCTCGCGAAACTCATCCCAATCGCAGGGAAGTTCGGGGCGATTTTTAAGAAACAGGCGCGCAACACGAACAGGAATCCAGATGGATCGTTCAAAACCACCCTCGAGCTCGCAGTCGATATGTGCACAAGGCTTTTTTGATGCATACCCACTCGAGAACGAGGAGGTCGCCTTCTTATCGGGGAAGACGACCGTTGCCTCGGTCACCGTATACGACATGAGGGCAACCGCTACTCGTCGTCATCGAGCATCGCGGAGCCATCGATGGCGTAAAGCTCATCGAACTCCTCAGTTTCGGGCTGATCGGTCAGCTCGACCTCGGACGGAGCATCGTCATCGAATTCAAGGCCGCAGGCGAGGCGAACCTTATGCTCGATCTCGTCAGCACAATCGGGGTGCTCGCGCAGGAAGGCCTTAGCGGCCTCGCGACCATTACCGAGCTTGTCCTCACCGTAAGCAAACCAAGAACCCATCTTTTTGCAGATACCGCACTCGACGGCCATGTCCAGAATCGAGCCCTCCTTAGAGATGCCCGTGCCGTACATGATGTCAAACTCGGCCGAGCGGAACGGAGCGGCCACCTTGTTCTTGACGACCTTGGCACGCACGCGATTGCCGATAACCTCGTCCTTGAGCTTGATGCTGTCGATGCGGCGAATATCGATGCGCACCGAAGAGAAGAACTTGAGGGCGCGGCCGCCCGTCGTAGTCTCGGGGTTGCCGAACATGACGCCGATCTTCTCGCGCAGCTGGTTAATGAAGATGCAGGTCGTTTTAGATTTGGCGAGCGAGCCTGCGAGCTTACGGAGCGCCTGGCTCATCAGACGGGCTTGAAGGCCGACCGTAGTGTCGCCGATCTCGCCCTCGATCTCGGCACGCGGAGTCAAAGCGGCGACAGAGTCGACGACAATGGCGTCGATGGCGCCAGAGCGAACGAGCATGTCGACGATCTCGAGCGCCTGCTCGCCCGTATCGGGCTGGGAAATGAGGACCTCATCGATGTCCACGCCGATACGCGCGGCATACGTGGGATCGAGCGCGTGCTCGGCATCAATAAATGCCACGACGCCGCCCATAGCCTGGGCCTCTGCCAAAATCTCGAGCGAAAGCGTTGTCTTACCGGAGGACTCGGGGCCGTAAATCTCGACGATACGTCCGCGCGGCACGCCGCCGATGCCCAGAGCGGCATCGAGGGCCAGGGCGCCCGTGGGAATGGCCTCGACCTCGAGCTCGGGACCACCGTCAC
Source organism: Collinsella aerofaciens (assembly GCF_040910245.1). Lineage (GTDB taxonomy): Bacteria > Actinomycetota > Coriobacteriia > Coriobacteriales > Coriobacteriaceae > Collinsella. Next base: position 136,460 of record NZ_JBDGAY010000002.1, on the reverse strand, counting down.
CGTACCTCATGATGGAACCCTGGCCGAATTTCTTCTCGATCTCGGCCTTGGTGGTGGCGATCATCTCATCGCGCTCTTTACCCGTCGTGCGAGCATGAACGGTACGTACGGGACCTGAATTCTTGGCCATGAATAGCCCTCCTCTTAACAACCTGCATCGATAATAAACGAACGGCTGTTCGTGGTCAACCGTTCAGATAAATCATATGCAGCCGACCTTTCCAAAACCCAACCAAACGCCGACCAAAAACTGACCAAAAACTTGACCGCAGGTGAACCAAGCAAGGCATGACGAGCAAGATTACGACTACTACCTGCACAAAGATCAAATTCGCCGGAGGTCCCTATCTCCACAATTAAGGGGCCCGGAGGCCCCTTAAAACACGTCTATTCCATAGAATCGAGCACACAGACAATGCGACCCAGTGCCTCCGCGACCGCATGGGCACGAACACACGAACGATCGCCCTCATAGTGACAACGAATGGAGTCCACGACCGGCACTCCCCCATCGGCCGAGCGATACGCCCAACCAATATAAAAAGTGCCAGCCGGATCGTCTTCGGTGCCTCCACCGGGGCCGGCATAGCCCGTCGCGCTCACGGCAATATCGCTCTGATACAGCTCCAGCGAACCGGCAGCCATCTCTCGCGCCGTCTGATACGACACCGCGGTATAGTGGTCGAGCGTCTCTTGCTTAACGCCGAGCACGCGATGCTTAATCTCGTCGCAGTACGTCACCGCACCGCCGCGCAGCACCGCCGAGGCACCGGGGATATCGGCGATCGTCGAGGCGATCATGCCCGCTGTTAGAGATTCAGCCGTCGATACCGTCACACCACGAACGCTTGCACGCTCGACGATATCGGCTGCGAGCTCTTCATTGTGCGCGGCAATCTGCTCAAATGATTTCGTCATGCCCACCAGGACCTAGACCGAAAAGACGATCTTGCGGCAGTTCCAGAAGTACTGAGCGCCCGAGATAACGGTCAGGATAACGGCCACGGCGTACAGGAAGCGTGAGACGCCATAGAGACCGAGCAACAGCTCCGCAGGCCCCAACTGGAGGCCGGTCATCGCAAAGACGCACAGGTAGCCGCAGATGGAGACCATCGTGGTCGCCGTCTTGTACTTGCCGAGCTTATCGGCGGCAACGACCACACCGGCCGCACTCGCGACCATGCGCAGGGCGCTCACCAGCAGCTCGCGGAACAGGATGATGAACACCGACCACACAGTAACGGCACCAAAGTCCAAGAACAGCAGCAGGGCCGAGAACACGAGCAACTTATCGGCGATGGGATCCAGGAACTTACCGAAGTCGGTGATCTCGTTGCGCGAACGAGCCAGGTAGCCATCAACCTTGTCTGTGCACGACAGGATGACGTACAGAATAAAGGCGGCGGCGGCGAGCGGGCCGTCGAAGGTGCTCCAATCCGTACCGGCAACGCTTGTGTGAGACAGCGCCGACACGATCATGAACACCGGAATAAAGACGATACGCACGCACGTCACGATGTTGGCGGGCGTCCAGACACTCGTCAGTTCCTTATTGCTCTCGTTAGCCACGACGCTCTCCTACTCCACAACATGACCGATAAGCTCGTAGCAGAAGCTATCGGTAAACTCGACCGTCAGAATATCGCCCACAGATGCCTCGCTGGCATCCAGATGCACCGCGCCATCGGAATCGGGCGCCTGGAACCAGGCATGTCCGATGAGCTCGGCACCGTCTTCGGTCTCCTCGATACCGTCGACGATCACCTGGGCGCGCTCGCCCACGTGCGCGGCAGTCGCGGCAAAGCCGAGCGACTCGGACAGGTCCATAGCCTCCTGGGCGCGCTCGAGCTTGACCTCCTCATCGACCTGCCCCTCCATCTTGGCGGCCAGGCTGCCCTCCTCACGCGAGTAGGCAAAGACGCTCGTGTAGTCAAAGCCGACGGTGTCCATAAAGTCGATAAGATCGCGGAACTCGTCGTCGGTCTCGGTCGGGAAGCCAACCATGGCCGTGGAGCGAATCACAATACCGGGGATGCGCTCGCGCAGGTCGCGGAACAGATCCTCGAGCTCCTGGCGCGAACCGGAGCGACGCATGGCCTTAAGGATGCGCGCATCGCAGTGCTGCACGGGGATATCGATATAGGGCAGCACCTCGGGCGTATCGCGAATGGTCTCGATAAGCTCGTCAGTCATGCCCTCGGGCTGCAGGTAGAGTACGCGGACCCACACGTTATGAGGACGCACCGCCTCAGCAACGGCCTGCAACAGCTGCGCCAGATTGCGCGGCTCGCCCTCGGCGAGGTCCTCGTCGGCAAAGTCGGTACCCCAGATGCCCGTGTCCTGACCGATCAGTACGATCTCGCGCACACCACCGGCGACCAGGTCGCGAACCTCGGAGATAATGCTCTCGGCATTGCGCGAGTGATAACGACCGCGGATATACGGGATCATGCAGAAGCTACAGAAGCGGTTGCAGCCATCGGAGATCTTGACGTAGGCGACAGCGCCCTCGACGGTACGCTTGACCTGCGGAATATAGGCGGCAATCTCGCGCTCGACACCCAGCACGTCATCGATGACCGCCACGATGCCGTCTTCCTCGTCGGCCTTCACAAAGGCCGCAACTTCGGGCAGCTCGTCGGGCAGGTCGTCGCCGTAGCGTGACGGCACACAGCCGCACATGACGATCGGGCAGGAACGAACGCCGTCCTGCACCTCATTGGCAAGCTCGAGCGTGGTCTCGATGCTCTCGGACGTTGCAGAGGCAAGGAACGAGCACGTATTGACGATGGCGATATCGGCATCCTGCGGATCGAATGCCTCCTCGTAGCCCGCGGCGGTCAGCAGCGAACGCATACGGTCGGTATCGACCTCGTTCTTGGCGCACCCGAGGGTGATATAGAGTGCGGAGCCCAACGGAGTATCCATGTTGGAGAGCGGTCCTTTCGAATGAATTAGCGGTAGTTGGTGAACTGCAGCGGCTGACCGTAGTCCTGGTCGCGCAGGAACTGGATCACGGTCTGCAGCGCATCCTTGGAAGCAGAGGAAACACGCAGTTTGTCGGCCTCGATCGTCACCTTGACCTTGAGCTTCTGATCCTTAATGTCCTTATTGATCTTCTTGGCAGTCGTCTGGTCGATACCCTCGACGATGTGACCGAGCACGCGCACGGTACCGCCCGATGCAGCCTGAGGCGCATCCCAGGACACGGCCTTAAGATCGATACCGCGCTTGATGAGCTTGGAGCTCAGGACATCGACGATCTGCTTGGAGACAAAGTCGGCCGGGGCGTTGATCGTAAAGAGCTTGTCGCCCTTCGAAAGCTCGATCGTGGCGCCGGAGTCCTTCAGGTCATAGCGCTGGGAAATCTCGCGCGTGGTCTGCTGGAAGGCATTGTCGACCTCCTGCATATTGACCTCGGACACGACGTCGAAGCTGGAATCTTTAGCCATGGTTAATCCTTTCGCTTACGAGCGGCTTAGTAGCTGTCGTACGAATAGTCGTCTGAATAAGGCGTAGTCTGCCCGTCGGTGGCGGTATCGGTGCCGTCCGTGGACTGGGTATCGGTTCCATCGGTTCCGTCGGTGCCATCGGTGCCATCGGTGCCGTCGGAGCTCTCGCCGTCCTTGGAGTCGGTCGTCTCCTTCTTGGGAACGGTGATCGTCACGCGTGCCACGCCCGACGTCTTAGTGTCGTAGCGAACCTTTTCGCCGTTCTTGGTAACGGTGACATCGGAAGGCTTGGACGTGGTGATCTCGATCGAGGACTCGGGCGTGTATTCCTGCTCAAAGGGTCCGGTCGCCTGGGCGCCATAGACCGACTTGCCATCAACCTTGACCTCAATCCAAGCAGTCTTGCCCTTGGCAACGGAGATCTTGACCTTTGTGACCTCGTTCTCCTCCTTCTTGGCCGTCGTCTTGGCGGCGTCCGAATCGGTGGACTCGTCCGTCGCCTCATCGGCATCTTCATCCTCATCGACGGATTCGGTCTTCTTGGAAGACTTCTTAGTCGTTGTCTTGGTGGCAACGGGCGTCTCGGGCGTCGAATCGGGCGCCGAGGAGCCGCAGCCACGTAGGAGCACCACGATGAGCACGATCAACAGCAGCGCCACGGCACCGATGCCGGCGTAAACGATACGAGGATCGAGACCGTTGTTCTGGGGAGCACGCCCACCGCCGCGTTCACGATTTGAACCACCGCGACCAGTGCCTTGGGGCATGCGACCGCGGTTATTGTCGGAACGACCGCGATAACTACCCTGACGCTGCATATTGCGCTGACCTGAGCGGGGGGCGAGCTCGCCGCGACCCTGGTAGTTGCGCTGGCCCGAACGAAGCTCTGAGGAGCGATGGCTATAAGGTTGTGACTGGGATCGAAGGCGAGGCGTCACCTGCGTAGTATCGGCGTCTGCATAGCCGCCGCGCGGACGACCGGAAGAAACGCCACGGTACCCGCGATCGGAATAACCACCATCGCCGTAGCCGGCACGAGGGTCTCGTGCGACACCGCGGGCAGCGGGGAGTGCGCGCTCCTCAGGCGCCGGCGTGCTGCGAAAACGATCGCGCTGGGAACGAATCTCCTCGCTCGAGCCCGTCTCGGTAATATAGCCAGCCTGCTGAGGGCGCTGGCCATAACGCGTCGAACGCCCGCCCTGAACCATCAGGAAGCGGCCGTTGTCAACCGAGGAGCGCGAATTGACGTAGCCTGCGGCGTCCTGAAAACGACCACCCTGCTGCGACGTCTCGCGCTCATATGCCATCAGATCGTCAAAATAAGCGTTGACGACCTCCCGCGGATTGAGGCCCAAAAAGCGCGCATAACTCGAAATCATGCCCTGCGCATAGCCGCGCGGAGGCATCGATGCAAAATTGCCATTCTCGAAAAACTCGATGATCTGCGGCCTGATTTTGATGGTGTTGGCGACCTGCTGAATGGAAAGGCCCATTCGGCGACGCTGCTCGAGCAGCATGTCACCAAAGCGTGCAGCCATCAGAATCCTCCAAACTCACGATCTTCACGTGCCATCTCGGCGTCGACGGATTCCAGCGCGGCAAGGCCTTCTTCATCCAGCAGGACCTCGCGCGGCTTGGAACCGTCGGGCGGACCGACGACACCCTTTTCTTCCAGCATGTCCATAATACGCCCGGCGCGCGCATAGCCAACCTTCAGGCGGCGCTGCAGGCCAGATGTGGAGCCCAGCTGCGATTCCACCACAATATGAGCGGCTTCCCAAATAAGCGGATCGTCGTCCTGAGGCTCGGCAACGCCGATACGAACGATGCCGCCGCCACCTGCCATGGACATGGAGGCAGGTGCCACAGCCGACAGGATCTCCTCATGGTAGTCGGGCTCACTTTGCGACTTGACGAACTCGACAATCTCGTTGATCTCGTCATCCGAAACAAAACAGCCCTGGATACGACGGGGCTTGCCCCAGTCGACCTTTGAGAACAGCATGTCACCCAAGCCGGTGAGCTTTTCGGCACCCATCTGGTCGATGATGACGCGGGAGTCGATGCCCGTTGCGACGTTGAAGGCGATACGGTTGGTAATGTTTGCCTTGATGAGACCCGTCACCACGTTAGAGCTCGGACGCTGAGTCGCCACGATAAGGTGGATACCGGCGGCACGGCCCAGCTGGGCGATACGCACAATCGACGCCTCGACATCCTTGCCGGCAACCATCATCAGGTCTGAGAGCTCGTCGATGATGATGACCAGGTAGGGCATCTTTTGCGGCGGGTTATCGTAATGCTCAAACTCGCCGGCGGCCTGCTTTTCGTTATAGGTCGAGATCTTGCGCACGTTCAGGCGCTCGAAGACCTTCAGGCGGCGCTCCATCTCGGACACCGCCCACTGCAAGGCACTCGCGGCCTGCTTGGGCTCGGTCACTACGGGCACGTAAAGATGCGGCAGGCCGTTATAGCCTGCGAGCTCGACGCGCTTGGGATCGACCATGATCAAGCGAACGTCCTCAGGAAGGGCGCGCATGAGCAGAGTCGTGATGATGGAGTTGATCATGACCGACTTACCGGAACCCGTGGTACCGGCGATCAGCAGGTGGGGCATCTTAGCGAGGTCGGCGACGACCGGCGTGCCCTCTGCATCGCGGCCGATAGCAAGCTCGAGCGGACCGCCCTTAACATAGGGCAACACGTCGCCCAAGTTGACGTTCTGACGCTTGCGATTGGGAATCTCGATACCCACGAGCGAGGTGCCGGGAATCGGCGCAAAGATACGCACGGACTGTGCAGCAAGCGACAGTGCGATGTCGTCCTCAAGGCTCGAAATCTTGCTCACGCGCTCGCCCTCGCCGGGCTGCAGCTTAAAGGTCGTCACCGTGGGACCGGCAATCCAGCCGACGACGCGAGCGCTACGGCCAAACTCAAGCAGCGTGGACTGCAGCGACTCAGCGGTCTGTTCCAGCTCCTTGTCCGAAGACGCGGCAGAAGCGGACTGAGAGTTTGCATGCAGGATTTCGAGCGGCGGAAGCTTAAGGCCGTCCTCTTCTTCGCCCTCGTTATCCGCGGGGGCATTGTCCGCTCCCCCATCGCTCGAAGTAGACGCCTCGGCAGCGCTCACAACAGGCGCATCGGCAACCTTGGGATGCTTGAGGAAATCAGGGATTTGAGGGGCAGCCGAGACGGGATTCACGGCAAACGGCGGTTCGGACTCGTCGACCTTGTCCGGATCGTACTCCATCGAAAGCTGGCCGGTCACCTGACCGCGCTTTGCCTGACGACGCGGCAGCAAGGTGGTTTTAGCAGTCTCGAGCGGGGACTCGTCGTCCTCGACATCACCCTCGGTAAGCTCAATCTCGCTCTCGGACCAAGACGGGTCGGGCTCACTCGTATTGAGTTTGGGAACCGTCTTGCCCTTCTTGGCATGACGGCGCGGCAGCAGCGTCGTCTTAGCGCGCTCGGCCTCCACGGCATCGGACACGTCGACAAACGGATCCTCGTCGTCATCGTCATCGTCCAAAACCGGGGCCGCATCGTTGCCCATGACCGTGGTCACGGCAGCATCGGAGCCCTTTTGACGAAGAATGCTCAGGTGCGGACGGACAACGCCGGGCACCGACAGGGCTTCGTCGTCACCCCACGGACTCGCGTTGACGTCGGCACGACGGCGCTCGGCAAAATCGGCCGCACGGTCGCGGGCAGAGCGCAAAACGCCGCCCACCGAAAAGCCGATGATGACAAAGCCAACGACGGCCAGACCCAACAGGACCACCATCGCGATAGGCTTACCCAGGGCATTCTGCAGCGCGCTCGCAATAAACGCACCGATGTAGCCACCCGCGGCGGACAGGTTTTGCTGCGTAAACATAAGATCGCACGAGTCGCTCGTACCCGGCACCATCAGCGAGAGAATGGAGACGACGGCGATAAAGACCACGGCACCGCCCGCAACAGAGCGCACGTTGAGCGGCGAATCCTCGCCTAAAAAGAGAGTGGCGGCAAACAGCAAAATGACAATCGGCAGCACGTAGGCGCCCAGACCAAAGCCCAGGTGGTAGAAACCGGCAACCGCAGCCGTAACGGGTGCGGTCGCCGGCGAAATCACGGCAATGAAGGACGCAATCGCCAAAACGGCAATGACCACGCCGGCGATATCACGGTTGGCCGAAGGCTCGACCAGGGGCTCAAAATCGTCGAAGTCGGCCTCGTGGCCCTTATTGGCACGAAGATGGGAACCGGCACCCTTAGCAGATGCCGGTTGGTTGTTGGCTTTATTGCCTTTGGCGTTTTGTGCAGATCCGCGCGCCAAACTAAACCTCCATGACGACCGGGATGATCATCGGACGAGTGCGCGTACGGCTCCAGATAAAGTTAGAGAGCGAGTCGCGCACGGCCTTGCGAATGGCATCGGAACCGCTGCTCGTAAAGCTGAACTTGCCCTTCTCGATCGTCTTCATGATAGACGCCGAGGCGTCGTCGGAGAACTGATCGTCGATGGCAAAGGAGACGCCACGGCCCGAGAACTCGATGGCCTCGATCTTCTTGTGCTTGAGCGAAACGATAGCGACAGCCGTGACCATACCGTCGTTGGCAAGCTTCTGGCGATCGCGCAGAACGATAGGGTCGGTATCGCCGATTCGCAGTCCGTCAACGTAGACGACGCCGGACTCGACGGGCGTACCGCGCTTGACGATACCGCCACGCATCTCGAGCGTATCTCCGTTGTCGAGGATAAAGATATGATCATCCTTGATGCCCATCTTACGGGCAAGCTGGGCATGGGCGCGCAGATGCACGGCCTCGCCGTGGACCGGCATAAAGTACGTAGGCTTGGCCATGGCCATCAGGAGCTTGAGCTCCTCCTGGCTACCGTGACCCGAGACGTGAACGAGGGCGCGGTTCTTATCCCACACGTCGCAGCCAAGCTTGGCGAGGCTGTTGACGACCTGCTGAACGGCCTTCTCGTTACCGGGGACCGGCGTTGCCGAGAGGATGACGGTATCGCCCTCGTGGATGGAGAGCGTCTTGTGCTCGCCGTTGGCCATGCGCGAAAGGGCCGACAGGGGCTCGCCCTGCGAACCGGTGCACATGACGACGATCTTGTCGTCGGGCAGGTTATCGATATCGAAGGCATCGATGATATCGGCATCATCGATGTTGAGATAACCGAGCTCGCGCGCCACACGGGTGTTGGTGAGCATGGAACGACCGGTCACGACGACCTTGCGGCCGCACTTGCGGGCGGCGTCGCAGATCTGCTGCAGTCGATGGATGTGGCTCGAGAACGACGCGACGAACACGCGGCCCGGAGCATTCTTGATGGCATGCAGCAGATTGGGGCCAACCTCGGCCTCGGACTTGGTAAAGCCGGGGACCGTGGCGTTGGTGGAGTCGGACAGCAGCAGGTCGATGCCCTGCTTGGCAAAGCGGCTGATGGCGGCATAGTCGGGCGTGACGCCGTCGATGGGCGTCTGGTCGAGCTTAAAGTCGCCGGTGTGCATAACGGTGCCCTGGTTGGTGCGGATGAACACGCCCAAAGCGCCCGGGATGGAGTGCGTCATCGAGAAGAAGTCGAGCGAAATGCCACCCAAATTGACGTGGCTGCCGCCCTTGACCTCACGGAACTTGGGTGCGCGAATGCGGAACTCGGAGAGCTTGCCCTCGATAAAGCCGAGCGTCAGCTTGCTCGAGAAGATGGGCACCTTGTTGTTGAGATCCTGGAGCAGATACGGAAGCGAACCGGTGTGGTCCTCGTGGCCGTGAGTGACGACGATGCCGCGGAGCTTTTCCTCGTTCTCCAGAACGTAGGTGTAATCCGGGAGTACCAGATCGATACCGGGCTGCGAGTCATCGGGGAACATGAGGCCAGCGTCGACGAGCACCATGTCGTCGCCGCACTCGAAGACCGTCATGTTCTTGCCGATGCCGTCAAGGCCGCCGAGCGGGATGATCTTCAAGGGAGATGATTTTTTAGCTGCCATAGGTGAGTGTTGTTTCCTTTCTACGAAACGGGTCTGGAACAACCGACGGGGCGCTTCTGGCAAACCGACCGTCGGGAACGTACAAACATGCATCACAGAGTCGATGCAGTAACCACAGTATGATACCCATTTGCACAACAACAGACCACCCATGCATCAAAGCCCCATCTGAAGCCGTGTATCCCGCCGGGAATAGCAAAAGGGCGACCCCTGTCCGGAGTCGCCCTTGTTGAGCTGCTTATGTGTAGCTGTTACTCGGCGTCGTGGTGACGGCGGGGCTTGCGGCCTCCGTTGTCGCCAGGACGGCGCGGGCGGTCGCTGCGCTCGGAGCGCTCGCGACGCGGACGCTCACGACGCTGGAAGTGCTCGCCGTCGCCCTCGGAGGCACCCTCGGCGCGAGCCGGGGCCTCGGGCTTGTCGAGACGATCGAGCGAGATCTTGCCGCGATCGTCGACCTCGATGACGACGACCTTGACCTCGTCGCCCACGTTGAGGACGTCCTCAACCTTCTCCACGCGACCCTTGGCAACGCGGGAGATGTGCAGCAGGCCGTCCTTGCCGGGCAGCAGGTTGACGAAGGCACCGAAGGGCTGGATGGAGACCACACGACCGGTGTACTCCTCGCCCGGCTCGGGAACCTTGATGATGAGCTTGATGCGCTCGACGGCCTGATCGACAGACTCGCCGGTACCGCCGACAAAGACGGTGCCGTCCTCCTGGATGTCGACCGAAGCGCCGGTCTCGTCCTGGATGCCGCGGATGACCTTGCCGCCGGAACCGATGACGTCGCGGATCTTATCGGTCGGAACCTGGATGGAGACGATGCGCGGAGCGGTGCTGCGCGTGGTATGACGCGGCTCGGGGATCACATCGAGCATCTTCTGCAGGATGAAGGCGCGACCTTCCTTGGCCTGCTGCAGGGCGCGGGCCAGGATGTCGAAGGTGAGGCCGGTGGCCTTGTTGTCCATCTGTAGGGCGGTGATGCCCTCGGTGGTACCAGTGACCTTAAAGTCCATGTCGCCCAGGAAGTCCTCGAGACCCTGGATGTCGGACAGGACCACGGTCTTGCCCTCCTCCTGGATCAGGCCCATGGCGATACCGGAGACCGGGCGCTTAATGGGCACGCCACCGTCCATAAGGGCGAGCGTGGAGCCGCAGGTCGAAGCCATCGAAGAGGAGCCGTTGGACTCCATGACCTCGGAGACCACGCGGATGGCGTAGGGGAACTCGTTCTCGTCGGGGAGCACCGGAAGCAGAGCGCGCTCGGCCAGGTTGCCGTGACCGATCTCGCGGCGCTTGGGGCTGCCCATGCGGCCGGTCTCGCCGGTGCAGAACGGCGGGAAGTTGTAGTGGTGCATATAGCGCTTGCCCTCGGTGGGCTCGATGGTATCCAGACGCTGGCCCTCGTTGAGCATACCGAGCGACAGGACGGAGAGCACCTGGGTCTGACCACGCTGGAACAGGCCGGAGCCGTGAACGAGCGGCAGGTAGTTGTCCTTCACCATGATGGGACGGATCTCGTCGGCGGCACGGCCGTCGACGCGCTCGCCGGTCTCGACGACCATGGTGCGCATGGCCTTCTTCTCGAGCTTCTTGAGCGCCACGGGGATCTCGCGCTCCCAGGCGGCCTGCTCCTCGTCGGTGAACTCGGCGCGGATGGACTCCTTCAGAGCCTCGACCTTACCGATGCGGGAAAGCTTGTCGGCGTCGCGCAGGGCAGCGGCCATCTCGTCGTAGTGGGCGAAGATGCGCTCCTGGACCTCCTCGACGGGCTGGTCAAGCGGGTACTCCTTCTTGACGATAGCGCCGTTGACCTGCTCCCACTCGGCGACGAACTCGTCCTGAGCCTGGCAGAAGGCAGCGAGGGCCTCCTGGCCAAACTTCATAGCGGCGAGCATGTCGTCCTCGGAGATCTCCTCGGCGCCGGCCTCGACCATCGAGATGAAGTCGGCAGAGCCGCCCAGCTCCAGGTCCAGGTCGGAGTTCTCGCGCTCCTCATAAGTGGGGTTGACGATAAACTCGCCGGTCTCCACGTTGCGGCCGATGCGTACACAGGCAAGCGGACCCTCGAAGGGCACGCCGCCGAGCGTCATAGCCAAAGAGGCGCCCATGACGTTGATGACGTCGAAGGGGTTAACCTGGTCGGCGACGAGCGAGGTGGCGACGATATGCACCTCGTTGCGGAAGCCGTCCGGGAAGCTCGGGCGGATCGGGCGGTCGATCATACGAGCCGTGAGCGTGGCCTTCTCGCTGGGACGGCCCTCGCGCTTGAGGTAGCCACCCGGAATACGGCCGGCAGCGTACATCTTCTCGTTGAAGTCGACGGTCAGCGGGAAGAAGTCGTAATTCTTGCGCTCCTTGGAGACGACCACGGTGTCGAGCATCGTGGTGTCACCCTGCTTGACCAGACAAGCGCCGGTGGCCTGCTTGGCAAGCTCGCCGGACTCGAAGGTGTAGGTCTTGCCGTACAGCTCAAAGGTCTTGGATACGAGTGTCATTGTTCTCCTTCACCCCACAGGCCCCTTGCCTGCGGGCTTCTCATGTGACGCGGGCCCCCTGCCCCCGCCACGCTTCAGAGCGTGATTGTTCACGCTCTTACACAAAAAGAGCGCCCCGCTGCGCAGGACGCTCTTAGCATGTACAAATCCTTACTGGATGTTGTCGCGGATGCCCAGAGCCTTGATGAGCTCACGGTACTCGACGATGTCGTTCTTCTTGATGTAGGAGAGAAGACGACGGCGGCGGCCAACGAGCATAAGCAGGCCACGACGGGTGTGGAAGTCCTTCTGGTGGGACTTCATGTGCTCGGTCAGCTCCTTGATGCGCTCGGACAGGATGGCGACCTGAACCTTGGGGTTACCGGTGTCGACCGGGGAGTTACCGAACTGGGCGGTCAGCTCCGCCTTGCGCTCTTTGGAAACAGTCATTGTTTCACCTTTCGTTTCGCGTCGCCCGCGGGCGACTCTATTCGCCTCGGACTGGGAAGCCGCCGGTGGAGCGAGCATCCAAGGTCGAGGTACCAACAGGTCGGTATGTTACCACAAGCGGCGCGCGCCTGCGCATCATCACCGACCCAACATGAATTCCATCGCACGGAGCCGCTGATCGGTGTGCGTGGCGGCCCAAACATGCGAAAGCCCGAGCAAAAACGCAGCCGTATGCGGATCGATCCGTTCGTCCACAAGGCCATCGAACGTCATAGACATGAGGGCACGCAGCCATGCGACCTCGCCGGTCGACACCAGCTCGGCGCCCGGAACGCTCGACGCGCACGACCCGCACATGAGGCCGCCCGCCTGGGGCGAAAAATACGACAGCATAGGGTCTCCGCACAGCACGCAAGCCGAGAAATCGGGTCGGTAACCAACGTGCGACAGCAGCTTAAAGACAAAGGCCGCCACGAGCAGGTCCATATGTGCCGAGTCGAGCCCGCTGCCTACAAGTGTGAGCGCCCGCTGCGTGATGGCAAAGGTAAATGGATCCTCGGCATCCTCGAACGAGCACACACGCGCAACCTCGGCAATCGCGCTGGCGGCACAGGTCGTCTCGTAGTCAGGAGTGGCACCGAGCGGCGCCTCCATAAGCTCCGCCTGAGAAACCACGTCGAGCGACCGTCCATGCGCGAGCAGCATATCGACGGTACAGAAAAGCTCGCAGCGGGCAGCAAGACGACCGCCAGGCTTACGTGCGCCCTTAGCCACGGCACGCACCTGCCGCCCCCGTTCGTCGAGCATCGTCAAGATCAAATCGGTTTCCTTGAGCTTGGTCTTGTCGAGGACGAGCACCTTTGTGCGATATGTGCGAGAGCCTGCCATGAACGCCGAGGCTTAATCTTCGGCGTTGTAGCCAAAGCGGCGGATCTGCGCCTCGTCATCGCGCCAGCCGGCCTTGACCTTCACGTCGAGCTCCAAAAAGACCTGAGTGCCAAAGATACGCTCAAGGTCACGACGGGCATCGATGCCGATATGCTTGATCATCTCGCCACCTTTGCCGATGATGATGCCCTTCTGTCCCTCGCGCTCGACATAAATCGTGGCGTGCACGCGCAGGACCTTCTTAGTCTGTTCGAGCGCGTCACAGATGACGCCCACGGAGTGAGGGATCTCGTCGCGGGTGCGACGTAGGACCTTCTCGCGCACAAACTCGGCCACGAGGGTCTCGTCGGACGCGTCGGTACCCATGTCCTCGGGGAACCAGCGCGGGCCCTCGGGCAAAAAGTGAGCGACGGTCTCGATGAACGCATCGACGTTGAAGTTCTTGACCGACGACGTCACGATCTCGTCGTCATATTCCATGAGCTCGTGGGCTGCCTTAAGCTGCTCCATGACCTGTGCGGGGACGGCCTCATCGGCCTTGGTGAGCACCAGGACCTTCTTGGAACGGGCGTTTTTGACGCGCTCGGCAACCCAGGCGTCTCCCCTGCCGATCGGCTTGGTAGCATCGATCAGAAACGCGACGACGTCTACGTCATTGAGCTCAAACAGGGCGCTCTTATTAAGCTCGGAGCCCAGGCCGTCCTTGGGCTTGTGGATACCCGGCGTGTCAACGAAGACCAGCTGGTAACCGGGGCGGTTGACTACGGCACGCATACGGCGGCGGGTCGTCTGGGCTACCGGAGAGGTGATGGCGACCTTCTTGCCGTAACAGGCGTTGAGCAGCGTGGACTTGCCGGCGTTGGGGCGACCGACCAGGGCCACAAAACCGCTGCGGAAACCGGGTTCCACGTCGCCAAAGCCCGCGAGGCTCTCATCCTCGTCGCACAGGGCATCGAGTTCCTCGTCGCTCATATCCTCAAACGGGTCGAACTCCTCGACCTCGTCAAACGAATCGGCACCTTCAGCCTCGTCCAGGACCTCATCATCCAAAACTTCATCAGTAGGCTGCATATTGTCGGACATGGGAATCCCTTTCTAAATAAAGTCGAGCGCGTGAGCAAAGACAAGCAGGCCCACGATCGCGGCGGTAATGGAAAGAACGTATACAGAGGCAGCGGCGATATCCTTCGCGCGCTTGGCCAGCGGATGCAGCTCCTGGGTCGCCAGGTCGACAATCGCCTCCATGGCGGTATTACACAGCTCGCCGTGAATCACCAGGCCGCAGCAGATGATGACCGTAGCCCACTCGGCAATATCGAGCCCCACGATGCAGCCGGCAATGACGGTGCACACGCCCGCCACGAGCATGACCTTAATGTTGCGCTCGGTCTTGACGGCGGTGACGAAGCCCTCCATGGCATAGGAGAACGACTTTAAAAAGGACGGATGGTCCTTGTTCGATCCGGGAATCATAGAAGGCTCCTAGTCGTGGGCATGGTTGGTAATGGGGCCGACGTGGACGAGCTTGGGGTCCTCGCCGCGCTCAAGCGCCAAGTCGCGCAGGATGGCATCCTCACGTGCCTCCATGACCTCGGCCTCATCGTCCTCGATGTGGTCGTAACCCAGCAGGTGCAACATTCCGTGCACGAGCATCAGGCGGCACTCGTCGGCAGGACTATTACCAAAGCCGGGAGCCTGACGGGAAATAACCTGAGGGGCCAGGATAATATCGCCGAGCTCGAGCGTTTCATCGGCGGGAATGTCCTCGTCAAAGGCCGAGTCACATTCAAACGAGAGCACGTCGGTCGTGCGATCGATGCCACGCCATTCGTGGTTGAGCTCGTGCATCTCGTCCTCATCGACATACGAAAGGGAAATCTCGACCTCACGCTCAACGCCCTCGGCGGCAAGCACGACCTCGCAGATGTACTCTACCTCCTGGGCATCAAGCAGCGTATCGAGCTCGGCATCGTTGCTGATCAATACACTCAACGGGACTCCTTTCGATCGTGTGCGCGCTGCTCGCGCGCATCGTCGTATGCATCATAGGCCTCAACGATACGGCCCACCAGGGCATGGCGCACCACGTCGGCGCGCTCCAGGTGAGAAAACGCCACATCGTCGACGCGACCCAAAATCCTTTCGATATCGGCAAGACCGCCGCGACGACCCACCAGGTCACGCTGGCTCAGGTCGCCGGTAATCACGAACTTGGAATTAAAACCCAGGCGCGTCAGGAACATCTTCATCTGCTCGGGCGTCGTGTTTTGTGCCTCATCGAGCACCACAAAGGCATCACTCAGCGTTCGACCGCGCATGTAGGCGAGCGGGGCGATCTCGATCACGCCACGCTCCATGAGCTCATCGGTACGCTCACGATCCATCATGTCAAACAGGGCATCATAGAGCGGACGCATATACGGGTCGATCTTTTCCTCGAGGGTGCCGGGCAAAAAGCCCAAGTTCTCCCCCGCCTCGACAACCGGGCGCGTCAGGATCAGGCGGCCCACCTCATGGCGCTTGAGCGCGGCGACAGCGAGTGCCATAGCCAGATAGGTTTTACCGGTACCGGCGGGACCGAGGCCAAACGTGATGGTATGCGAGCGAATGGCATCCACATAGCGCTTTTGGCCGAGCGTCTTGGGGCGGATGACGCGACCGCGATACGCCAGCAGCACGTCATCGCGCAGCGACGAGGCATTATGCTCGCCGTCGCGCAAGACCGCCAGGCATCGCGAGACATCGTCGGCAGACAGCGTGCGCCCGGCGGCCGCCTCGCGAAAAGCATGCTCGAAAAAGCGCGCCACGAGCTCGACCTCGTCCGGATCGCCGCTCACGGCAACGCTGTCACCGCGGGCAACCACATGGGCGCGCACCAAGTTCTCGAGTGCACGAAGGGCGCCATCGCCGGCGCCCAAAACGCGCGAGGGGTCGATACCCTCGGGAACGGTAAGTCTAATCTTCGAGGCTTCCATGAACCTCCCTGCGTGCATGGACCAAGCCGGAATCATCGACTCCGATGATAGCAACATCGAGCAGGCACGGGGCTGTGAGTCCACAGGTATCATCAAGACGGGCATGATGGAACGAGCCGAGCGTCAGGTTGTCGCCATACTCGAGCACCGCACGCTCGACCGTGCCCACGCGGCGGCGGGCATCGGCGATCGCAAGCTCCTGTGCGGCGGCGCGCATGCGACGGCTGCGCTCGGCCATGACCTCAGGGGGTACCTGGTCGGGCATGTCGGCGGCGAGGGTGCCGGGGCGCTTGCTATAGCGGAACACGTGCATGCGCGAAAAGCCCACGCGACGGCACAGCGCCAGCGACTCCTCGAACTCCTCGTCCGTCTCGCCAGGGAAACCGACGATAACGTCACACGAAAGTGCAGCCTGGGGCAGGTTAGCGCGAATCATGCGCACCGTGTCCTCGAACGCCTCGGCGCTATAGGGACGGCCCATGCGATGCAGCGTCGCCGTGCAGCCAGACTGCACAGGCAGGTGCAAAAACGGCGCGATACGCTTCGGATAGCGAGCCATCACCTTGAGCAAGCGCTCGGAAATATCCATGGGCTCCACCGAGGAGATGCGCACGTGGGCGATATCGGTGCGCTCCATGATGGCCTGGAGCAGCTCATCGATCTCGACATGTTCGTCGGTCGCGCTCTTGCCGTCATAGGCACCCAGGTTCACGCCGGTCAGCACGACCTCGGGCACGCCGGCCTCCTGAGCTTCACGCACCTGTTCGAGCACGGACTCGACGGGTACGGAACGCTCGGGGCCGCGGGCCTTCCACACGATGCAATAGGTGCAGCGGTGGTTGCAGCCATCCTGGATCTTCACGCCCAGCCGCGAACGGCCGAGCGCATCGACCACGTCGCCATCGCTGCAGGCGGGCACGCTATCGGATTCGACACCCAGCACCTCGCAGACGCGCTCGGCGACGTCAATCTTGGATGGTTCGGCGATCACGCGGTCGGAGAGTTCCAGCAGCTCCTCGGGATGCAGGTTGACGACGCAGCCAGTTACGACCACGTAAGGCTCGCCCGGATAGGCCAGGGCGTGACGGACGGCCTTGCGGGTCTTGGCCTCGGCCTCCCCCGTCACGGCACAGGTATTGATAACGATCAGTTCGGCGTCCCGGGGCTCCACCATCGCAAAGCCCAGGCGCATAAGATCGGCAGTGATACGGTCAGACTCAACCCGGTTGACACGACAACCGAGGTTGACGACGGAAATATGGGGTGCGAGCACACGGGCTCCTTAATCGAGGATGTCGTCGAGGGCACTCTTGATACGGTCAGTCACCGACTTCTTACCGGATGCGACGTCATCGCCCATCTCGTCGGCAAAGGCGCGAAGCAGCACGCGCTGCTTGTTGGAGAGATTGGTGGGGACGACCACGCGCAGCTGCACGACCAGACGACCGCGCGAACCGCCGCCGCCGATTCGCGGCATGCCGTAGTTATTGACGCTCACGGTGTCACCGTACTGTGTGCCGGCGGGGACACACACCTTGACGACCTCGTCAGGCATAATGCCCTCGACCTCAATCTCGCAACCGAGCGCGGCCTGCGCAATCGAGATATCGCTCACCAGATAGAGGTCATCGCCATTACGCTTAAAACGCTCGTGGTCGGCGACACGCACGTTGACGATCAGGTCGCCCGACGGCTCGCCACGAAGGCCGGCCTCGCCAAAACCACTCACGCGCAGCTGACGACCGGTCGAAACACCAGCGGGAATATCGATGTCAATCTTTTCGTGAGAAGGCGTGCGGCCCTGGCCATCACAGGTCTCGCAGGGATGATCGATGACCGTGCCTTCGCCGTGGCAGTCGGGACAGGGCGAAGAGGACTGAACCTGGCCCAGGAAAGAACGCTGGACCGTCGTCACATAGCCTGTGCCGTGGCAGCGGCTGCACTGCTTTTCCTGTGCACCCTCGGCCTTACCGGTGCCGTTGCAATCCTCGCAGGGAGCAAGGCGATCATAGCTGATCGTCTTTTTACAACCGAGCGCCGCCTCCTCGAGCGTCACCGAAAACGAGATGGCCATGTCACGTCCGCGACGACGCTCACGACGGCTACGGGCGCCACCACCGGCGCCACCGCCAAAGAACGACGAGAACAGGTCGTCCATGCCCATGCCGCCAAAGATATCGTTGATGTCGACATAGCCAGAGCCACCGGGGCCGTCCGCGGTGCCGTAACGGTCGTAGTTAGCACGCTTCTGCTCATCGGAAAGAACGGAATAGGCCTCGTTGAGCTCTTTGAACTTGGCCTCGGCCTCGGGGTCGTCCGAAACATCCGGGTGTACCGTACGGGCTTTCTTTAGAAACGCGCGTTTAATCGTCCGCGCGTCGGCATCCTTGTCAACGCCAAGTACCTCGTAGTAATCCCTATTTTCCGACACGACCGAATCCTTCCAACTTTCATTATTGTCACAGTGCGTCCTATACCCAAGCCGGGCCGGGCGCAAACAGAGGGTTTGATGTTATTGCATTCCGTACGGCGAAAGCACGGCCCGCTGTGAGCAGCTCGCGAACCAAACCGACACGAGCGCGAACATAAAACCGTTGGCAAATCCATTGGCAAACTGCATCGCGCCGCGCTTCCACCACAGCAGACTGCGATGAAGCACGCCGTCCGACAGCACCATGAACAAGCCCATGGCAAAGGGAATGAAGCACATCATGGCAAAGGCGGAAAACACGCCCGAGATGGCTGACAGTACCAAAAACGGAGCGATGATACCCATGAGGTAGAAGCCGGTGCGAGCCTTACCCTCCAGGCGCTCGGCCTCAACGTGCGCACGACCGACCAGGTCACCCCCCGAAGCGCCGTTCGTGCCGGCGTGTCCCATGTTGGGGATGCGCACCTCGTCGCCATCATGCGTGCCGGAGGGAAACTCAATCGTCTGCTCGGAGGTCACACGGGTACGACCGCTGCCACCGCAATAGGGGCACGGATCGGCAACGACCTTGCCGGAACCGCCGCACTCGGGACAAACCGTCTGAAACGTGCCCGCACCAAACAGGAAGGACAGGTCGACATCGATATGGCCGCGACCACCGCAGCTCGGGCAGGTATGGGCATGCTCTGACGAAACGGAGCCCGATCCGCCGCAATGTCCGCAGGTGTCAAAGCGGGTGTAGCGAACGGTCTTGTGGGCACCGCTCTTGGCCTCCTTGGCGTCGAGCTTGATATCGACGACCACGTTGGCGCCACTCTCGGGGTTGTAGGCCGCCTGGCCGCGACGGGGCTGGCCCCAGGCGCCCCCAAAGGGAAAACCGCCGTCAAAGGGATTGCCGTAACCGGCGCTGCCGGCATAGCCACCGCCATAGGGCGAAGCCGTCGGTGCACCGGCAAAGGGATTGCCCGAACGCATGGCATCGTAACGCGCACGCTTCTGCTCGTCAGAGAGCACGGCGTAAGCCTCGGAAACCTCTTTAAACTTTTCCTCGGCATCCGGCTCTTTATTGACGTCCGGATGGAGCTTGCGGGCCTTTTGTTGGAAAGCCTTTTGAATATCACGCGAGGTGGCGTCCTTGGAGACGCCCAAAATCTCGTAGTAATCTTTTTCGTTCATCGTCGCCATGCGCGGCAACCTCCTGCTCACAGCAGCGTATATATTTCGGTAATTCTACCCGAGCGGCCTAGGCTAGATCCCAAAACAGCTCGAACAGCATATTTCCATCGAGCCAGCCCAAGTGGGTCGGCGCTAAACGGGCGCGGGCGCGACCTGCGATGACATCGACAGAGGAGATAGGCTCCGCATGAGTATCACCGTGCTCGGGCACCCAAGCGGCAAGCCCAAGCTCAAGAGCGCGGTCACAAACCGCTGTCAGCTCCTCAGCAGGGATGACACGAGCCGCGCGAACCAACAGATCGGACGCGACACCGCGCGTCATGCGACAAGCGAGCATCAGGTCCTCTGCTGCCGCCTCGCGATGCGTAAGGTACTCGGCCTCAAACGCCGTCGCGTCATCGTTGCGCTGGACCAGACGCACGCGATGAAAGTCACCACGGGGGGCCACGCCAGGAAACAGTCCAGCCAAGCGATCGAAATCCTCGGCATCGAGCATACCCGCGGCAGAACGACCCAAACCAAGATAGCCCCGACCGGTCCAGTAGGCGATATTATGAGCGCATTCATGCCCATCGAGCGCGTAGCTCGCCACCTCATACGGATGGTAGCCCGCCGAACTCAGCCGCTCGCGCGCAACGTCCATACATGCAGCTTGGAAATCCTCATCGGGCTCAAGCGACTCGTCACGACACGCCATGCGGTAAAGCGGCGTGCCCTCCTCGAGCGTGAGCGGATAGACCGACACATGGTGCGGGGCCGCCGCAAGCACGCCATTAAGCGTGTACTGCCAGCTCGACATAGTCTGTCCAGGAAGCCCGCACATAAGGTCGCACGACACATCGAGCCCAACATCCTTCACCGTCGCGATAGCCTCAAGCGCCCGTTCGGCATTATGAATGCGGCCAATGACAGCCAACTCGGTATTGTCGAGGGTTTGCACGCCCAGAGAGATGCGCGTGACACCCGCCTCGGCAAGCGTGGTGGCGAGCTCAGCGGTCAGCGACTCTGGATTGGCTTCGCAGGTAAACTCAACGGGCTTACACCACGCAGAGATACGCCGGGCGAGTTCTACCAGGCGCTCCCCCGCCAGCGACGGCGTGCCGCCGCCTACGTAGACAGTGCGGACCTGCCTGAGTGCCCCAGCGTTGCCAAAGACATCGAGGCGCGCGTACAACTGCTCAAAATAGGCATCGAGCGCAGCGTCCAGGTCGCACGGCGCCACGCTGCGGGAGTCAAAGTCGCAATAGCGGCATTTTTGAGCGCAAAACGGCACGTGCACATACAGCGCGGTAACGGCCACCGTTAGGCCTCCAGCGGATGAACGGGCACCGATTCGCCGGCGGCAAGGGCGGCCTCGCAGGCAACCACGTCGCGCTCGATATCATCGACCAGCGCCATAAACTCCTCGTACGTGGAACAGCGCACCACCCGACCGCGCCAGGCGGCGGCATGGGGCATACCCTTTAAGTACCAGCTTGCATACGTACGGGCGCGCGACATAAGCGGCAGAAGCTCGTGCGTCAACGTCAGATGCTCACGCAGGGCCTCCAGGCGCTCGACCGAGGAGCGAGAAGGAACCGGCGTGCCATCGAGTGCAAGGGCGCGTGCATCGCCGAACACCCAGGGATTGCCGTAGATACCGCGCGCAATAAACACCGCGCTGGCACCCGAACCGCTCAGATGCTCAGCAGCGTCCTCGGCCGAGAACACATCGCCCGAACCAATCACGGGAATCTCGACGGCTTCGGCAACCTCATCGACGACAGACCAATCGGCCTGGCCCGTATAGAGCTGCGTGGCACAACGACCGTGCACAGCAACTGCAGAGGCGCCCGCCCCTTCGAGCATCTGGGCAAACGTTGCGGCATTGCGATCCTCGGCATAAAAACCCTTGCGGATCTTCACGGTCACGGGAACATGCGCCGCACCCACCGCTGCCTCGACAATCTTCTCGGCGAGGTCGGGCGTGCGCATAAGCGCCGAGCCCTCGCCCTTGGTAACGACCTTGCGAGCCGGACAGGCCATGTTGATATCAATCAATGACAGGCGATCGCCCACGCGTTCCTCGACGGCAGCGACGGCACTCGCAAACTGATCGGGCTTGGAACCAAAGAGCTGCACGCAAATCTGCTGTTCCTCGTCGGCCGGCAGCACCAGGCGCCACGTCTTGTTGCTGGCATAGGCAAGGCCTGCAACGCTCACCATCTCGCTGTAGGCAAAGTTGGCGCCGCGGCGGCGACACATGATGCGATAGGCGGGGTCGGTTACGCCCGCCATGGGAGCCATAAGGAACGGCTGCTCGGCATAGGCGCCCAGCAGCCGCTTGCTGTATTCAGAAAGCGTCATGGACCTACTCGTCCACCTTGAGAATCGCCATAAAGGCCTCCTGCGGAACCTCGACCGAGCCGATGGCCTTCATGCGCTTCTTGCCCTCTTTCTGCTTCTCGAGCAGCTTGCGCTTACGCGAGATATCGCCGCCGTAGCACTTGGCCAGCACGTCCTTGCGGCGCGCCTTAACGGTGGAGCGGGCGATGATCTTGTTGCCAATGGCGCCCTGGATAGGAACCTCGAACAGCTGTCGCGGGATGATCTCCTTGAGCTTATCGCACAGGCCGCGGGCCAGGCCATAAGCCTTATCCTTGTGTACGATAAACGACAGCGCGTCCACCTCGTCACCCGAAAGCAGGATATCGAGCTTGACGAGCTCGGAGGGGCGATACTCGTTGAACTCGTAGTCGAGCGAGGCGTAACCCTTGGTGCGGCTCTTGAGCTGGTCGAAGAAGTCCAAGATGAGCTCGGCGAGCGGCATATCAAAGCGCATCTCGACCGATTTGCTCGTCAGGTGGATCATATCGGTCGTGACGCCACGGTGCTCGATAGCGAGCTGCATGACGGCACCCGTATACTCGGGCGGACAGATGATCTTTGCCTTGAGGTAGGGCTCTTCAATACGCTCGATGCGCGTGGCCTCGGGCAGATCCTGCGGGCTGCGGACATCGAGCATCTCGCCGTCAGTCTTGTACACGTGGTAATCGACCGAGGGGCTCGTGGCGATCAGGTCCAGATTGAACTCGCGCTCCAGGCGCTCCTTGACGACCTCCATGTGCAGCAGGCCCAGGAAGCCCACGCGGAAGCCAAAGCCCAGCGCCACCGACGTCTCAGGCTCCCACACCAACGACGGATCGTTGACATGCAGCTTATCGAGCGCGTCGCGCAGGTTCTCGTAGTCCTTGTTGTCGATGGGGAACAGGCCCGTGTAGACCATGGGCTTGGCCTCGCGGTAGCCCGGCAGCGGCTCGGGGCAGGGGTTCGAAGCCCACGTAAGGGTATCGCCCACGCGCACGGCCTCGGGGTCCTTCAGACCCGTGACCACGTAGCCGACCTCGCCGACGGTCAGAGCATCGACCGGCGTCTCGGCAGGGCGCTTAACGCCCACGCCATCGACCAGGAAGTCCCCCTTGGCCTGCATCATGCGCAGGGTATCGCCCTTTTTGATGGAACCGTCAAAGACACGCACCGTGGCGACGACGCCGCGGTACTCATCGAAGTACGAATCCAGAATTAGTGCCTTGAGAGGGGCATTTGCATCGCCCTTGGGAGGCGAGATCAAAAAGACGATGGACTCCAGCAGATCGTGAATGCCCTCGCCGGTCTTGCCCGACACGCACACGGCATCGTCGGCGGGAATGGCCAGATCGTCTTCGATCTCGGTCTTGACCTCGTCGGGGTGCGCCGAGGGAAGGTCAATCTTGTTGATGGCCGGAACAATGTCCAAGTTGGCGTTCATGGCGAGCGTCGCATTGGAAACGGTCTGCGCCTCGACGCCCTGGGTGGCATCCACGACCAGCACCGCGCCCTCGCAAGCGGCAAGCGAACGCGAGACCTCGTAGGTGAAGTCCACGTGGCCCGGCGTATCGATCAGGTTGAACTGATACGTCTCGCCGTCGTCGGCGTCATAGGACACGCGGACGGCATTGGACTTGATCGTAATGCCGCGCTCGCGCTCGATGTCCATCGTGTCAAGCAGCTGCGACTCCATGTCGCGCTCATCGACGGTATGGGTGAGCTCGAGGATGCGGTCACTGATCGTGGACTTGCCATGGTCGATATGTGCAACGATCGAGAAGTTGCGGATGTGGGAAATGTCAATTGAAGTATTCATGCGGACTATCTTACCCGAGCGGTACAAAAAATGGAGCCTGTTCCATAAAACAGGCTCCATTTATGCGCGTAATCTGTGTGGTGTGAAATTTACAACTTAGGCGTTGATGCTGTTCACGAGCTTGGCAAGACCGGACTTGCGGTTGGAAGCCTGGTTCTTGTGGATGACATGCTTAGCGGCAGCCATGTCGAGACGCTTGGTGACGGTCTTGAGGGCAGCCTGGGCCTTCTCGGCGTCGCCCTCGGCGACGGCGGACTGAACGTGCTTGGTCAGCGTCTTGAGCTCGGACTTGACAGCCTTGTTACGCATGCGAGCTGCCTCATTGGTGCGGATACGCTTCTTCTGAGACTTGATGTTTGCCACTTCTGGAGTTCCTTTCGAGTTCCTTGCAAAAAATGTATGACACCTCTGAGACACGGTGAGGTCATGCAAGCGCCTACTATAGCACGCTCCCCCTCAAAGGGATAGAACGAATTTGTCAAATAGGCAGGTATCATCACGATTTTCTCAAGATGTTCGTAATCCAGAGCAAAAGCGCGGTCTGAGAATCGGCCGAACCCTTAAGCGCGAGCTCCACATCGACGGCACCCTCGAGCGCGGCGACGAGCTCGGTCATCGAAAAACGACGTGCCCAGGTAAGGTGGTTCTTGACCTGCCAGGCCTGAAGCTTGAGCGTCGCGGCGAGCTCGCGCCCCTGCCCACGCCCATCGAGCGCCTTGGCGACGATCAGCTCACGGATGCGACCGCATAGCAGCGTGTAGGTCCACACGTAGCTCTTGGAGGGCAGAAGCTTAAAGAGCTCGAGCGAACGCCGCATATCGCGAGCCGAGACGGCATTGAGGAAGTCCCAGGGCTGAACCTCGGCCGTACGCACGATCCAACGCTCCACGTCGGCAAGCTCAATCTGGGGCGCCTCGACCATCTGGGCGAGCTTTGCCAGGTCGTTATCGAGCATGCGCGTGTTTTCGCCCGAACGCGAGACGAGCTCCTCGGCAGCAGCCGTCGAGATGGACTTACCGTGCTGCGTCGCCATCTGCTGCACGCGGCGCGGCAGTTCCCAGCGCTTGGTACCCGAGCAGTCGACGATAGCCTTCTTGTCGATCTTGGCGATTGCCTTATACAGGCGCGTATTCTTGGCAAGTGAGTCGGCGATAATGAGACAGACCGTTGTGGGGCTGGGACTTGCGAGGTACTCGACGAGCGGTTCCGAGACCGCCTTGGCAAGCTTGGAGCAGCCGTCGAGGATCACCAGGCGAAACTCGCTACCCATGGGAAAGGTATTGAGTGAGCCGATGATCGACTCGATATCGGGATCTTTCGTCATGTCGCGTTCATCGAGGTTGAACTCAACCATACCCGACTTTTCCAAGCGAGCTTTCATACGCGAGACGGCGTGGTCGCGCTTGACCCCATCGGTACCGACGATCAGATATGCCGGCAGCAGACCGGTTTCGGACATTGCGCTCCCCTCTCGCAGACCCTCGAATTCGTACCGTGCCATTTTAGCCCACGGGCAGGTCCCGCGCCAACGGCAGCATCACGGTCGCTGGCATCGCATCGCAAAGCCCTTCGCGGTCGGCAAGACGGTAATGTCGCCGTGTTCGATGGTGCATGCGAACGCACCACCCGCTTCCTTAACGGCATCGATGCAGGCATCGGATGGATGGCCGTAGCGGTTGCCCTCGCCCGCACTCGCGATAGAGAGCTCGGGCTTAAGCGTGCCCAGCAGGTCTGTGTCGACGGAAACTTTTGAGCCGTGATGCCCTAGCTTGAGCACATCGATATCACCCACCTCCTGTACAAACTCGCGCTCTTGATCGAGTTCGGCATCACCAGTGAGGAGCACGCGCAAGCTCTTGCCTTCCTGAGCATAGGAAAGCAGCAAAACAAGAGAGTCCTCATTGCCCTCGCCATCCACCGTGTCAAACGGCCACATCACACGTGTCCGAAACGCGCCGATATCGACCGTGTCTCCGCAAGCCACCTGCCGATACGTTACGCCGGGGCGATTCAGGACCTCAGCAGGCGCGCCGTCAAGCGCATCGGCCGCGACCACAATGGTTCCAACCGAAAACTGATCGAGCACATCAGGAAGGCCACCCCAATGATCCTCATCCCAATGTGTCACGAAGACGGCGTCGATATGGTGGACGTTATTGCGAACCAACGCGCTTACCACGCGCTCATCGAGACCACAGTCGACGAGCGCCACGGCGCCACCCTGACGAACCAGGATCGCATCGGCCTGCCCCACATCGAGCACCGTCACCGAAGGCGGAGCGAAGCGATCCCAGTAGATGTACGGAATCCCCACCAGGAGCGCCAAGCAGACAAGCCCGGCAGCCATAGGCCGTGCCTGCGGGCGCGGCCACCAGACTAGAAGGATCCCCAGAAAACACGGCACAAGGTAAATCCACATGCTATCGGGCGGCACGCTCACGGATGCACCCGGAACGGCGGCAAAGAGCTGCTCGAAGAACAGCGCGCAACGAGCGACAATCATGGGCACCACGAGCGCCCAAGCTTGCAACGGCGCCACGAGCGAAAAGAGAACCAGCACGATCGACACAGCAAGCAGGAGACTCACCACCGGACCGATGACCACATTCGACAGCGGAGCAATGAGTGAGAAAATACCAAAAGCAGGAATCGTAATGGGAAGTGTCGCCAGTTGCGAGCACAGCGTGACGGAAAGCATGCTGGCAAAGCCCGATGGCACACCCAACTCACTCAAAGCGTAGGTCGCATAGGGGCAAAAGCACAGAATGGCAAAGACGCTGGCACATGAAAGCTGAAAGCCCATCTCGAACAGCACCGTCGGCCGCAGTAGCACAAAGATGGACATAGTTACGAAGAGTGCCGATGCGCCATGCCGGCGACGCCCCGCACCGTTTACGACAAGCGTCGCGAAGACCATGCAGCACGCGCGCACGGCCGAGGGAGACGCACCCGTAAAGGCAGCGTAGCCCACAAGCGTTATCGCCAATATCGCCCGCTGAAGACCACGTGAACACCGAGTCTTTTGCAAGACACCCTCAATCACAAACCCCACGATGGCAAGATGGCTGCCCGAGACAGCGATGAGATGCGCGGTGCCCGTTACCGAAAACCAGTCGCCCGCCGGCTGCGCGCGCAGCTCGGCCGAACGACCGCAGACGACACCGGCTATGAGCGCACGCGCCGGGTCGGTCGCAGGCGCGATGGACGCAAGCAGCCCATTTCGCAGCCGAAGCAGCGGCCCCGGAGAGCCCTCATCGACCGACACAATCCGAACGGCTTTAACCTTGCGCACCTCGCCTCGGAGCACGCGCGAGCGCCCATACGCATCGTTCTCGAAGCGCGAAACGCGGCCGATAACGCGCACATGAGACCCGGCACCAAGCTCGCGGTCGCACGACAGACGAACCTCACCCAAGCACCTGCCGTCCACGCATGTTTCGCAGGTGTAGGAATACGTCCCATCGTTTATGGACGGATCACCCTGCACGACAAACTCGAGACTGCTTGCCGCTCGACCGTCGAGCGCCTTCGTGGCACTTAGCGCACCCACAGCCCACCACGCCGAAACAATCGAGCCCGTCAGCAAACCGATAGCTGCGGCATATAGCCAACGTTTCCACAAGACAAGTCGCTCACAAGATCGAGCCAGCACCATGCACAGCGACGCCGCAACCGAAATAACTACAAGCGGTCCGACCGCCGATGTCTGCTCCCCCAGCATCGCATCGGCGGCCACGTTGAGCACCAAGACACAGCTAACGCACAGGCCGGCACACAAGGACATCGTCCATGGCATGAGGGGCCGCGGGGGCATCACATGCTCGCGCTTGGGCGCGCTCATACGCAGATGCAATCTTTGATTTTGGCGAGATTCTTCTCACCGATCCCCGATACGCGCATCAGGTCGTCGACTGAGGCAAAAGCACCGTTCTTTGTCCGCTCATCGATAATCGACTGAGCCATAGAAGGCCCAATGCCCGAGAGCGTCTGCAGCTCCGCCGCACTTGCCGTATTGATGTTCACGAGCCCCGACGAAGACCCCGCGCCAAGGGTCGTGGCAGCACCACTTTCGGCCCCGCCGACCGCCGCGGCCGCTTGTTGCTCCCCCACCGTCGGAACATAGATCTTTTGCCCATCTGTGATCTTGGACGCACGGTTAAGCCCTGTCACATCTGCCTCGGCCGTAAGCCCTCCGGCGGCGTCGATAGCTTGGGACACCCGTGCTCCATCTTTGAGCCAATACACGCCGGGCCTCACAACGGCGCCATCCACATCGACGTACACCTCCGCAGCAGAGGAACTCTTGGCAGACGACTCATCGGCATCATCAGGAGAGGCATCCCCGGCCCCGCGCGCATCCGAGGCGCTTGCCTCATCACTATGCTCAAACGACACGCCGCTGGAGCGGCTACTAAAACTTGCCATCGCCAAGCCGCTCGCGGCGGCAATGACAACCAGAATCGCCACCACCACCGCTTTATGCCCGAGCAGCTTTCCTGCCCAGCGGTCCATACGTTTAACCCGTTCGTGTTGCTCGCGCTGCGCCATAGCAAACACCTCCCAACACCATCGTGTCAGGAAACGAACGCCGCAGCTTCCGCACGTCCACACCAGTTTTCGCGGTCAAACCAAATACCGACCAAAACCTTGCGCGAACATGTCCATTTATTCAGTCACACGTCAGCGAATGAACATCTTGGCATCATTTGCCATGATAGCAAAAGACCGACGATACAGGCGCATCGTCGGTCTATGCAGGCAATTACTCGTGATCTTGGTAAATCTCACGCGGAGCAAGCTCCGAATGTTTGCGTTTTAAGGTCTTAGAGGCCTTATACGTGTTGCTGGAGAAGTCAATGTACTCGGTCTGCTTAAGCAGGCGCTCGATCATTTCCTCGTGGTCGAACAGCTCCCAGGCCTCGTGCACGGCATCGAGTTTGGCGTGCGTCTCGGGACGACGCGGCATAAACAGCGTGCAGCAGTCGGGCGCTGCCTCAGTGGAAATATCGAACGTACCGATCTCCTGAGCGCGCGCAATGATCTCCTGCTTATCGGACCCGATGAGCGGACGGAACACGGGAATCTTCACGGCCTCGTTGACGGCCATAATGTTCTCGAGCGTCTGGGAGGCGACCTGACCGAGCGACTCGCCGGTCACGATGGCCTTGGCGCCCTCAATATGAGCAATACGCTCGGCAACCGAATACATGATGCGGCGATACATGATCACGCGCAGGTTGCTGGGGCAGGCGACGGAAATCTCACGCTGGCAATCGCCAAACGGCACAACGTACAGGCGGCCGATCTGGACACCCGGCTCAAGCGCACGGATGATGTCCTGCACCAAATACTCGCTCGTATCGGGAGTCTGCGGACGACCGGAGAAATGTACCGGCACGCACACCGCGCCGCGACGCGCGAGCATCCAGGTCGCCACCGGAGAATCGATGCCCGACGACAAAAGCGTCACGACCTTGCCGGCAGAACCCACCGGCAGACCGCCCACGCCGCGCTCGGAGCGCGCGTACACGTAAACGCTACCCTGTACCACCAGTACGTGCACCATCGCATCGGGGTCGTGCATTTGAACCTTTTTATCGGGGAAGGCCTCGCACAGCACCTCGCCCACCTGGCGATTGATATCAATCGAGGTGAGCTCATAGTCGGTATTGGAGCGCTTGGCGTGAACCTTAAACGAATCGAAGGGGCCAAACTCGCGCAGCGCCTTGACGGCGGCGGCGCAGTACTCCTGCGGGTCGCGGTTGGTGTGGTAAGCCAGGGACACACGGGCAACGCCGGGGACGGTGCGGATGACACGCGCCGCCTCGTCGGCCTGATGCTCGTTAAAGGTCACGAGGATATAACCGGAAATTCGAGACACGGCGTTCACGGAAAAGGCGGCCAAAGCCGCCTTAATGTTATCCATGAGGATATGCTCAAAATGTGCGCGGTTCTTGCCCTTCAGTCCAACCTCGTGATAGTGGACCAGGCAAACGCGAGCTGCCATTTAGGCTTCAGCAACCTTATGGCCGAGCGCCTTCTCGTAACGGGCCTCGTCGTAGGAGATATCGCCGTCGACGATCTCATCCATAGCCATCGAGATGGTATCGGCGCCGGAGAGCGCGATGGTGATGTCGTCGACATCCTGAACGGCAAGCACGCGGTTATGCTGGCCACGCAGCATGCTATTGATGTCGCAGGCACGCTTGGAGGCAAGCGAAGCGAGCAGGAAGCGGTTGTGATCGGTCTTCTCCAGAAGATCGTCAATGCAAGGCTTTACAACGGACACGGACCTCAGATCCTTTCATGCATATCGAGAACGCGAACGAGCTCGTCGGTCGCGCGGTCGAGATCGTCATTCACCACGACGTCGTCGTAGCGGTCGGCAAGGGCAAGCTCATGGGCGGCGTTTGCCATACGCAGCTCAATCGTCTCGGGCGTCTCGGTACCGCGACCGACCAGACGCTCGCGGAGTACCTCGAGCGAGGGTGGCTTGATAAAAATCAGCACGGCCTCGGGAAAACGCTCCTTAACCTGCAGGGCACCCTGAACATCAATCTCCAAGATGAGAGACGAGCCAGAGGCGAGCTTGGACTGGACCTCGCTCACCAACGTGCCGTAGCAGTTACCGTGGACCTCGGCCCACTCAACAAACTCACCGTTCGCCACGCGGCGGTCGAACTCCTCGCGCGTCAAGAAAAAGTAATTGACGCCATCGACCTCGCCTTTGCGTGGGGCTCGCGTGGTAGCCGAAACCGTCAGGCCCAGGTTAGAGCGACGCTCGCGTACACGAGTGACGAGCGTGCCCTTGCCCGCGCCTGACGGTCCAGAAATCACAAAGAGCTTTGAATCCTGAGCGCTCACTTATTTGGTCAGCTGCTCGAGGAGCTGCTCGCGCTGACGGACGCCAAGGCCCTGGACGCGACGGGTAGCGGAGATGCCGAGCTCCTCCATGATCTTGGCGGCCTTGGCCTTGCCATAACCGGGGAGAGACTCGATGAGGGTGGAAACCTTCATGCGGGAAGCAATGGGGTCATCGGAGTTGAGCACGGATTCGAGGGACTTCTCACCCTTCTTGATCTGCTCACGGAGCTCTGCGCGAGCGTGACGCGCGGCGGCAGCCTTCTCAAGAGCCTGCTTGCGCTGCTCATCGGTAAGCTGAGGGAGTGCCATTCGTACCTCCAAATAGTTGGGTTATATCTGATTCAATATTTGGCATTTTAGCACGTAAAACGTACAAAATGGCCAATCGCGGCTCCATAGGTTAGACGATACCCGCAAAAAGTGCAATATATCGCGCTAAAAGATGAGCCCCTGACCTGCGATTCCACACAAAGGATGGGAAAGTTTTCGCAGGCACAGGGGCTAATTTGTGCTAATGAGACCCAAAAGTGGTGACTTAAGGGAATCTTTTATGCGACGTTTTCGACCAGCTCGGCAACGATGGCGTCAAACGCGGCAACCGGATCATCGGCGCCGGTAATGGGGCGGCCAACCACGATATGGCTCGCGCCGCGCTCGATAGCCTGGGAAGGCGTGGCCACGCGGGACTGATCGCCCAGCGCAGCACCAACAGGACGCACGCCCGGGGTCACAATCAGCGCATCGGGGCCCAGCAGCTCACGCATGTCATGAGCCTCCATCGGCGAGCACACGATGCCGTCGATACCGTTGGCCTGGGCGAGTTTTGCCAGACGGGCGGCCTCCTCGGCAACGGGCAACTCGACGCCGATCTCGCTCAACGCATCCTGATTCATACTCGTAAGCACGGTGATGGCGACGAGCTTGGCTCGATCCTCGCGCGCCTCCTCGGCACCCTCACGGCAGGCGGCGAGCATAGCACCCGAACCCAATCCATGAACCGAAAGCAGGTCGGCACCGGCAAGCGAGGCCGAGCGAGCGGCACCGCGCACCTGATGCGGAATGTCGTGGAACTTAAGGTCGAGGAAGACCTTAAAGCCCAGGTCTTTAAAGGTCTTGACGATCTCGGGACCCTCAGCGTAATAGAGCGTCATGCCCACTTTAAGCCAAGCGGCATGGCCCGAAAGCTCATGGGCGAGCTCGAGCGCACGCTCACGGCCGCAGTCGAGGGCGACGATAACGCGGTCGCGGGCATCGGTCTCTAGCATTCGAAAGCACCTACCAGCTCGTTGATGTCCTTCACGCCCTGGGACTCGGCCCAGGCCTCGAGCTCGCGCGCGATCTTAATCGAGGCGCACGGATCGACGAAATTGGCCATACCGACCGATACGCAGGTGGCGCCGGCCAGGATAAACTCGGCCGCGTCCTCACCGGTCATGACGCCGCCGACGCCGTTGATGGGGATATCGACGGCCTGGGCAACCTCCCAGACCATACGAACGGCGATGTGGTGGCACAGCGGACCCGAAAGGCCGCCCTTAGGCTTGGCCACACGGGACTTGCGGGTATGAACGTCAATGGCCATACCCTGGATGGAGTTGATGACCGAAAGGCCATCGGCTCCCGCGGCCTCGAGGGCGCGGGCGATCTCGGCGACGTTGACCGGGGCCATCTTTACGAACAGCGGCTTGTCGGTCACCTTGCGGCAGGCGGCCATGACGCCAGAGGCGCCCTCGGGCGTGGAGCCCATGGCGGCACCGCCGGCGGCAATGTTGGGGCAGCTCACGTTGATCTCATAGCCGGCAGCCCAGGGGCACAGCTCGACATACATCTCGAGCGCACGAACAAACTCGTCCACGGAATGACCGGCGACCTGGCAGATGACCTGGCAACCGTCCTTGGAGAGCTGCTCGAGCCACGGACCGGACTCGCGGGCGAAAGCGGCCACACCGGGGTTCTGCAGGCCCACGGAATTGATCATGCCGCCGGGGATCTCGGCCATGCGGGGTGCGGGATTGCCGGGCCAGGGCTCGGCAGCGCAACCCTTGGTGGTGATGGCACCCAGCTGGGAGACATCGAAGAAGTTCTGGAACTGCCAACCGTAGCCAAAGGTACCGGCTGCGGTGTTGATGGGGTTCTGCATCTTGACGCCGCCGAAATCGACGGCCATGTTCACGGTACCCACTAGAAGACCACCACCTTGGAAGCATCGAACACGGGGCCGCACATGCAGGCGCCCTTCATACCGTCGACCGTCTCGACATTGCAGGTGTTGCAGGCACCAAAGCCGCAGCTCATCATGCGCTCGAGCGACACCTCGCAGTACGCGCCGGCCTCGGCGGCAGCGGCGGCAACCTTCTTCATCATGACGGCGGGACCACAGCTGGCGACGTAGTCGTAACCGCCCTCGCCGAGCAGCTCGGCGGCAGGATCGGTGCAGAAGCCGTGCGTGCCCAACGAGCCGTCATCGGTGCACACGTTGACCGTGGCTCCCAGCGCGCGAAACTCATCGACGCCCACGGCCTTGGAAGCGGTGCCAAAGCCCAGGCATACGTCAACGTCCACGCCCTGCTCGGCAAGCATGCCAGCCAGGCAGAGCACGGGCGGAACGCCAATGCCGCCGGCGACGAGCAGTGCTTTCCTGGTACCCTCGGGCACGAACCAGCCGCGGCCGCCAGGGCCCAGCAGGTTGGAGGTGGAGCCAGGGGCCATCTGCGACAGACGACGGGTATCATCGCCCACGACGGCGTACCACAGCTCGACGGTGCCGGCCTCGGCGTCGGCACGATAGAAGCTCAGGGGCACGCGAAGCAGCGAGGAAGCATCGCCCGGCACGGCGATATTCACGAACTGACCGGGCTTGAGCGCACTTGCAAGCTTGGGGGCCGAGATAACGACCGAGAAGATGCCGTCGGCGATCTCCTGGTTCGAGACGACCTCGAAGTCGTGCATGCGTGCAGTGGAAGGTGTGGGCATAGACGCTCCAATCCCCCATGCGGTTGCATGGTTCAGTCGAACAGAAAGCGCGGCACCGCAAGGGCGCCGCGCACAAAAGCGATAAGGCTATGCTAGCAGATGCAGCCGTCGGCAAGCGTCTGCTTACCGCCGACAAACACATCGGTGGCACGACCGGTGAGCGTGCGGCCGGCAAAACCGGAGTTCTCGGCGCGCGACTCGTAGCCGCCCTCGCCGACCGTCCAGGTGGCGGTGGGATCGAACACGGTCAGGTCGGCAACGGAGCCTGCCTTGACCTGAACCTGGTCGAGGCCCAAGATCTCACGCGGCTTGATGGCCATAAGCTCGACCATGCGTCCCATGCCCATCTTGCCGGTGTTGACAAGCTCGGTGAGCACGAGCGCCAGCGAGGTCTCGAGGCCGATCATGCCGAAGGGCGCAAGCTCGAACTCACGGGCCTTCTCCCACGGGGTGTGGGGAGCGTGGTCGGTGACGATGACGTCTACGGTGCCGTCGATGACGCCCTGACGGATAGCCTCGGCGTCTTCATCGGTACGCAGCGGCGGGTTGACCTTGAGCGAGGTGTTGTAGGTCTCGTCCAGGTCGTTCTCGGTCAGGAACATGTGGTGCGGGGTAGCCTCGCAGGTGACCTGCACGCCAGCTGCCTTACCGGCACGCACGAGCTCCAGGCCATGGGCGGTGGAGATGTGCTGGATGTGCAGCTTGGCACCGGTCAGCTTGGCGATCTCGATATCGCGGGCGATCTGCAGCTCCTCGCCCGCCGCCGGCCAGCCCTCGAGGGCCAGACGGGTAGAGACCTTGCCCTCGTTGATCTGGCCGTGACCGACCAGGTCCTCGTCCTGGCAATGGCTCATAAAGACCTTACCGAACATCTTGCCGTAGTCCATGCAACGACGGAGCATGCCTGCACCCTGCACGCCGCGGCCATCGTCGGTGAAGGCGACGGCGCCGTGGGCGACCATATCGCCCATCTCGGACATAGCCTCGCCCTTAAGACCGCGGGTCATGGCGCCAGAAGGATAGACGCGGCAGTGGCCGACCTCGGCAGCGCGGGACTTGACGAACTCAACGACGGTACCGTTATCGGTAACGGGGTCGGTGTTAGGCATGGCGCACACGCCGGTGAAGCCGCCCTTGGCAGCTGCGCGGGTGCCGCTCTCGATGTCCTCTTTGACCTCGTAGCCGGGCTCGCGCAGGTGGACGTGCATGTCAACCAGGCCAGGGACGAGGTACTTACCGGAAAGGTCGCGGACCTCGGCTCCCTCGGCGGCGAGGTTCTCGCCGACCTCGGCGATCTTGTCGCCGTCGATCAGGACGTCAACGACACCGTCAAGCTCGACGGACGGGTCGACGACGTGGGCATTCTTAAGAAGCAAGGCCATTATCGGCACCTCCAAGCAGCAGATACAGGATAGCCATACGCACGCAGATACCGGCGTAGACCTGCTCCAGGATGACGGAGCGTTGCGGGTGGTCGGCCATATAGGAGTCGAACTCGACACCGCGGTTGATGGGGCCCGGGTGGCAGATGATCGCGTCGGGCTTCATGAGCTTCTCGCGGTCCTTGGTCAGACCGAAGAGCTTGTGGTACTCGCGAATCGTGGGGAACGGGGCACCCTCGAGGCGCTCCTGCTGTACGCGCAGCATGTAGACGACGTCCAGCTCGGGCAGGACGGAATCGAGGTCGCTCGTCACGTGGTCGCAGCCCAGAACCTCGGGCGCCGGCGGCAGCAGCGTGCCGGGGGCGACGGCGTAGGTCTCGCAGCCCATGATCTTCAACGCGGGGATCAGCGAGCCGCAAACGCGGGAGTGGGCGATGTCGCCGACAACGGCGACCTTTAGACCGTGGAAGTCACCCTTGTGCTCCCAGATGGTGTACAGGTCGAGCAGAGCCTGCGTAGGGTGGTTGTGCTTACCGTCACCGGCGCAGATAACACTCGCGGGCGAATTCTGCGTGACGATGTAGGGAGCACCGGCATGCTTGTCGCGCACGACGATGCAGTCGATCTTGTAGGCGTTGAGGGTCTCGACGGTATCGACGAGGCTCTCGCCCTTGACCGTGGAGGTCGAGGAGCCACCGAAGTTGAGGCTGTCGGCGGAAAGACGCTTCTCGGCGAGCTCGAAGGAGCTGCGGGTACGCGTCGAGGGCTCGTTGAACATGTTGACGATGGTCTTGCCCTTGAGCGTGGGGACCTTCTTGATGGCACGCTCGTTGACCTCGGAGAACGCCTTGGCGGTCTCGAGGATGAGCTTGATGTCCTCTTCGGAGTACTCGGTAATGTCGATCAGATGCTTATGATTGAACGCCACGGTACTACTCACCTCCCAGCGGCGCGGAGCCCACGTGGGAACCCGGCGCGACGTCGTTGATCTCGACAGCGGTGCGGCCGTCGACTTCCTTCATATATAGGTGCACGTTCTCCTCGTGCGACGAGGGAACGTTCTTGCCGACAAAGTCCGGCGAGATAGGGAGCTCGCGGTGACCGCGGTCAACGAGAACTGCCAGCTCGATACGGTTCGGACGGCCCAGGTCCATAACGGCGTCCAGAGCGGCGCGGATGGTGCGACCCGTGTACAGGATGTCGTCCACCAGCACGACGCGCTTGCCGTCGACGCTGAAGGGAATGTTGGTAGCGTGGATCGCGGGAGCGAAATTGGTCGCATAGTCATCGCGATAGAAGCTGATGTCCAGGCTGCCGAGCGGAACGTCGACACCCTCGATCTCCTTGATCGCCTCGGCGAGCTTCTTTGCCAGAAGGTCGCCGCGCGTGACGATGCCGACCAGAGCGAGGTCTTCACAGCCCTCGTTGCGCTCGAGGATCTCGTGCGCGATGCGGGTCATCGCTCGGTTGACGGCGGTCTCGTCCATGATGACCGCCTTGGGGGAAGTCGTGCCCATCGATCTCCTTCCTCACATGTCTTGACTGCCGACACAGTCAAAAAAATAGATGCCCGACCGCTCAAAGCGGAACCAGACACCCACAGGAAGTACTGCTCATTGACAGCTATGTAATTCCATGCGGGTATCTCGTACCCCTTTAATGGTCAAGGCATAGTGTAGCCAACCTCGGGCTCAAATGCGAGCATAAATACTAGTCAATCCGTAAACGGAGCAAATCGCTCCATAAACCTATATATATTTGTGGGACGCGCTTGAAAACCTTGTTGCGAGCTGGCATAATCCCCTCTGCTGCACGCAAATCGGATCTACGTCCAGAGCCGTGGCGTGGGCACTATCGCCAAAAGAGAAATATCTCTGTGTAGATTGCGCACAGAGACATGCTTCTGTGCTATAGTTCAGGCTTGTTTGTTAACGCGACATGTTCGTTTGTCGCCCAAGGAGGGTCAGTTATGTCCAAAGTTTGCGAAGTTTGCGGTAAGCACCCCGTTGCCGGTCGCTCCATCAGCCACTCTCACCGCGTCACCAACCGTAAGTTCCGCCCTAACATCCAGCGCGTCTACGTCGTCGTCGATGGTCACCGTCGCAAGATGAACGTTTGCTCCACCTGCCTCAAGTCCGGCAAGGTTGCGCGCTCCTAAATAAGGTCTTACCAACAAGTACCTCGGACTCTCCGGGTCAAAGACCTCGCGTTCACATAGAACTTACCAAAGGCGTCCTCCATGTGGAGGGCGCCTTTTTGCACTCATTGGGGACAGACTTACATGAGTGTTTTCGAGCATAGGGGCCGCGTCACAGATGTCAAAGGGATCTAAGCCCAGCCGGTATGCCTTGTAGCTTGACCAACGATACGCCTCGAGTGAGTTGATCGCACCTTTCACCGGATTGAGAGGGATATAATCGAGCAGCTGCACCGCCTGCGTGTCCGACTCAACCGCGACCCGCGAATAGCGATTGTCAAACAGATGCCCCGTTCTCCCCGTTTTCCCATTGAAATACTCATGTGAGTCTGTCCCCAATGAGCGGGGCGATGCAGTAGGCGGATAGTTTTTAGTTAAAACGCTTCATTAGGTTGAAGCGTTTTAGTGTGCCTTTTACGGGAATCTTACCGTTCTCCGAATAAATTCTTGCTATCATGCAAGGCGTAGGGTAAATCTCCGATCGCAAGGAGACACAAATGGTGAAAAAGTCACCGGAAAACACTACTCCCGCAATTGTGGACAACGTAGAGGCGCTTGAGGCTAAGCTCGCTCAGATGCGAGAGGCCCAGGCGCTTTTTGCTACGTACACGCAGGAGCAGGTCGACAAGATCTTCTATGAGGCCGCCATGGCCGCCAACAAGGCTCGTATCCCGTTGGCGAAGATGGCCATCGAGGAGACCGGCCGCGGCGTTCTTGAGGACAAGGTCATCAAGAACCACTACGCCGCAGAGTACATCTACAACGCTTACAAGAACACCAAGACCTGTGGTGTCCTGGAGCGCGACGAGGCTTACGGCATCACCAAGATCGCCGAGCCCATCGGCATCGTGGGCGCCGTCATCCCGACGACCAACCCCACCTCCACCGCAATCTTCAAGACGCTGATCAGCCTGAAGACCCGCAACGCCATCATCATCTCCCCGCACCCGGCTGCCGCCAAGTGCACCATCGCCGCCGCCAAGCTCGTGCTTGACGCCGCCGTCAAGGCCGGCGCCCCCGAGGGCATCATCGGCTGGGTCGATGTCCCCTCCATCGAGCTGACCAACATGGTCATGCGCGACGTCGACATCATCCTCGCCACCGGTGGCCCGGGTATGGTCAAGGCCGCCTACTCCTCGGGCAAGCCCGCCCTGGGCGTTGGCGCCGGTAACACCCCGGTCGTCATCGACGACACCGCCGACGTGCTGCTCGCCGTCAACTCCATCATCCACTCCAAGACCTTCGACAACGGCATGATCTGCGCTTCCGAGCAGTCCGTGACCGTCATCGACACCATCTATGAACAGGTTAAGGCCGAGTTCCAGAAGCGCGGCTGCTACTTCGTCAAGCAGGGTGCCGAGATGGAGGCCCTGCGTGCCGCCATGTTCAAGAACGGCGCCCTCGATCACCGCATCCCCGGCATGGCTGCCGCCAAGATCGCCGAGCTCGCCGGCATCGAGGTTCCCGCCAAGACCAAGATCCTGATCGCCGAGGTCACCTCCACCGACCCCGCCAAGGAGGAGTTCTCCCACGAGAAGCTCTCCCCGGTCCTGGCCATGTACCACGCCAAGGACTTCCAGGAGGCCGTCGACAAGGCCGAGCACCTGGTGCTCGCCGGTGGCCCGGGCCACACCGCCTCTCTGTACGTGCACCCCGCCCAGGCCGAGAAGATCAGCCTGTTCGAGCACGTCATGAAGGCCTGCCGTATCGTCATCAACACCCCGTCCTCGCACGGCGGCATCGGTGACCTGTACAACTTTGGCATGAAGCCGTCTCTGACCCTGGGCTGCGGCTCCTGGGGCGGCAACTCCGTCTCCGAGAACGTTGGGGTGAAGCACTTGATCAACGTTAAGACTGTGGCCGAGCGCCGTGAGAACATGCTGTGGTTCCGCGCTCCCGAGAAGGTCTACTTCAAGAAGGGTTCCACGCCCGTCGCCCTCGACGAGCTGGGCAACGTCATGGGCAAGAAGCGCGCCTTCATCGTCACCGACCAGTTCCTCTTCAAGAATGGCAACACCCGCGCCATCGAGGCCAAGCTCGACGAGATGGGCATCGCCCACGACTGCTTCTACGACGTCGAGCCCGATCCGTCGCTGCAGTGCGCACGTCGCGGCGCCAAGCAGATGGCTCTCTTTGAGCCGGACGTCATCATCGCCGTCGGCGGTGGCTCCGCTATGGACGCCGGCAAGATCATGTGGATGATGTACGAGCACCCCGAGTGCAAGTTTGAGGACATGGCCATGGACTTCATGGACATCCGCAAGCGTATCTTCACCTTCCCCGAGATGGGCAAGAAGGCCTACTTCGTCGCCGTCCCGACCTCCTCGGGTACCGGCTCCGAGTGCACGCCGTTCGCCATCATCACCGACAAGGAGACCGGCATCAAGTGGCCGCTCGCCGACTACGCGCTGCTCCCCAACATGGCTATTGTCGACGCCGACAACTGCATGACCGCCCCGCGCGGCCTGACCGCTGCCTCCGGCATCGACGTCATGACCCACGCCATCGAGTCCTACGTCTCCATCATGGCTTCCGATTACACCAAGGGCCTCTCCGAGCGCGCTGCTAAGCTCGTCTTCGAGAACCTGCCCTCCAGCTTCACGAACGGCGCCAAGGACTCGCATGCCCGCGAGGAGATGCACAACGCCTCCTGCATGGCCGGTATGGCCTTCGCCAACGCCTTCCTGGGCCTCAACCACTCCATGGCCCACAAGCTCGGCGCCTTCCATCACCTGCCCCACGGCATCGCCAACGCCGTCATCCTGACTCGCGTCATGCGCTACAACGCCGCTGAGGCCCCCGTCAAGATGGGCACGTTCTCTCAGTATCCTTACCCCAACGCGCTGCACAACTACGCCGAGATGGCCAAGTACTGCGGCATCGAGGGCAAGGACGACAAGGAGGTCTTCGAGAACTTCATCACGAAGCTCGAGGAGCTCAAGGACTTCATCGGTGTCAAGAAGACCATCGCCGACTACGGTGTCGACGAGCAGTACTTCCTCGACACCCTCGACGAGATGACCGAGCAGGCATTCAACGACCAGTGCACCGGCGCCAACCCGCGCTACCCGCTCATGAGCGAGATCAAGGAGCTCTACCTGGACGCCTACTACGGCCGCGAGCCTCAGGATTACGCCGTCTGCTAGTTCTAGCACGGTTTTAACGGCGGGGGTGCACGGGTGTTTCACACACCCCCGCCGTCGCTTCTATCGCATCGTTGAAAGGATGCAACCATGCTGCTACCCGATTCCAAGACCGAACTCGTCCGTCGCGGCAACAAGGTCGTTTACGACCTGGGCGACAAGATCGTCAAGGTCTTTAACGAGACCAAGCCCGTCTCCGACGTGTTCAACGAGGCTTTGAATCTTGCCCGCATCAATGAGTGCGGCATCCGCAGCCCCAAGGCTCTCGAGGTTTCTCAGCTCGAGAACGCCAACGGCTGGGCGCTCGTGACCGAGAAGGTCCCGGGTACCACCCTTGCCGAGAAGATGACTGCCGAGCCCCAGCGCTTTGGTGAGTACCTCGAGATGTTCGTCGACCTCCAGATCGAGATCCACGGCTACACCTCCCCGCTGCTCAACCGTCAGCGCGACAAGTTCGCCCGCATGATCGACAGCCTCGATCAGCTCAATGCCACCACGCGCTACAACCTTCAGGAGCGTCTGGACGGCATGACCAAGGAGTTCAAGGTCTGCCACGGCGACTTCAACCCCTCCAACGTCATCGTCGGCGACGACGGCCAGCTCTATGTGTGCGACTGGGCACACGCTACTCAGGGCTCCCCTGCTGCCGACGTTGCCACCACCTATCTGCTCTTTGCCCTCAACAGCAAGGACCAGGCCGAGGCTTATCTGGAGCTCTACTGCGACCGCGCCGACATGCCCATGCAGGTCGTGCGTCAGTGGACGAGCATCGTCGCCGCTTCCGAGCTCGCTCGTAAGCGCAACGTGAACGATGAGTTCCTGAAGAACTGGATCGACGTCGTCGATTACCAGTAATATCTGAGCGATTCATTTCGCATCGGAGGCACTAAGGAAACCCCGCAGCTCGCTTGGGCTGCGGGGTTTCCTTTTACCCATCGAGCTGATTCACGCAACAAAAAGGACTGCCCCGCATCTCATCCTAAGAGAAATACGGGGCAGTCCAGCAATTACATCAAATAGCAGAAACGTCGATTAGCGACGGGCAGCCTTCACCAGCTCGGCAACCTTGGCGACGACCTCGTCGATCGCCACGTCCTCACGCTCGCCGGTAGCACGGTCCTTGAGCTCGACGGTGCCGTTCTTAAGGCCGCGCTTACCCAGAACAACCTGATACGGGAAGCCCATAAGGTCGTTGTCGGCAAACTTAAACCCGGGACGCTCGTCACGGTCGTCGACGACGACCTCGATACCCTCGGCGCACAGGCCATCAACGATCTGCTCGCAGACGGAAGCGCACTCCTCCTTCTTGGGGTCGAGCGGAATCACCGCAACCTCGTACGGGGCGACGGAGACCGGCCAGACGATGCCGTGCTCGTCGTTGTGCTGCTCCACGACGGCAGCGAGCGAGCGAGACACGCCCACGCCGTAGCAACCCATGATAAGCGGCTTCTCCTTGCCGTCCTCGTCCATAAAGGTGGCACCCATGGCCTCGGAGTACTTGGTACCCAGCTGGAAGACCTGGGAGACCTCGATGCCGCGAGCAGCAGAAAGCGGCTTGCCGCAGTGCGGGCAGGGATCGCCAGCGACGACGGTGACCAGGTCGGCCCACTCGTCGACAGTAAAGTCGCGCTCGGGGCAGGCACCGGTAAAGTGATAATCAACCTCGTTGGCACCGCAGGCCCACTGCTTAGACTCGCGCAGGCTCTCGTCGCACACCAGACGGATTCCCTCGGGCAGGTTCACCGGTCCGATAAAGCCCTTGTGCAGACCGTAGGTCTGGAGCTCCTCGTCGGTCATCATGCGATAGCCCTTGCCAAAGACATGCTCGGCCTTGCAATCGTTGAGCTCATGGTCGCCCGGGACAATGGCCACGACTGGCTTGCCCTCGGAGTCGATCAACGCCAGCGACTTGCGCGTACCGTTCTCGGGGAAGCCGAAGAACTTGGCGACGGCCTCAATGGTGCCCATGCCCGGAGTCTCAACCTTGGTGAGCGTACCGTCTCCGGGGCCCTCGGTCACAACGACCTTGGTGCTTGCAGCCTCGTCATCGGCAGCAAAGCCGCAATCGTCGCAGTAGACGAGCGAGGCCTCGCCGGCGTCGGCCAGAGCCATGTACTCGACGGAGGTGTCGCCGCCGATCTCGCCGGAGTCGGCGACAACGGGCAGAGCCTTGATGTAGCAGCGCTCGCAGATGTTGGCGTAGGCCTGCTTCATCTTGTCGTACTCCTCCTGCAGACTCTCCTGCGTGCCAGAGAAGCTGTAGGCGTCCTTCATGATGAACTCACGACCACGCATTAGGCCAAAGCGGGGACGGAACTCATCGCGGAACTTGTCCTGAATGTGGTACAGGTTGACGGGCAGCTGCTTATAGGAGCGCAGCTCGTTGCGCACCAGGGCCGTGACGGTCTCCTCATGCGTGGGGCCCAGCACAAACTCGCGACCATGACGGTCGTCAAAGCGCACGAGCTCCTTGCCATAGGCATCGATGCGGCCGGACTCACGCCACAGCTCGGCATCGACCATAATAGGCATCATGAGCTCCTGAGCGCCGGCGGCGTCCATCTCGTCGCGCACGATATTCTCGATCTTACGAATCGAGCGCCAAGCGAGCGGCAGATAGGAATACAGACCGGCGGCCTCCTTGCGGATCATACCGGCACGAAGCAGCAGACGATGGCTTGCAAGCTCGGCGTCGGCCGGATCCTCTTTGAGCGTCGGTGCATAGAGCTTAGACATATACATTGCTCGGGTCATTTATTTCTCCTCAATAAGCTTGTCGACCTCGGCCATAAGCGCGTCGACAATTTGATCCTCAGCTACTTTACCAATGATCCGGCCATGCGAAAAGAGCAGGGCCTGACCACGTCCGCAAGCAACGCCCAGGTCGGCATCAGAAGCCTCACCGGGGCCATTAACGGCACATCCCATGACGGCAATCGAAAGCGGCGCGGCATAGTTCTTAAGCCGCTCGGTTACTTCCTCAGCGATTGCGATCAGGTTAACCTGACAGCGGGCGCACGTGGGACATGAGACAATCTCGGGGCCACGGCGACGCAGGCCCAGCGACTGCAAGATTCCCCAGGCGACCGGCGGCTCCTCAACCGGATCGGCCGTGAGCGAGACGCGCATGGTGTCACCGATACCCTCAGACAGCAGGATACCAAGGCCCACGGAGCTCTTGATGGTGCCCTGTAACTTGGTACCCGCCTCGGTTACGCCCAAGTGAAGCGGAACGTGGGGAATCTCACGCGACAGGGCTCGATAGGTATCGAGCGTCGTTTGCACGCTATGGGCCTTGGCCGAAAGCACAATGTTCGTAAAGCCGCGGTCTTCAAAATGGTTGACGAAACGCTCGCTCGACATCACGAGCTTTTCGGGCTGCGTGAGGTCGTCACGCTCGGCGATATCCTGCTCAAGCGAACCGGCATTGACGCCGATACGAATCGCGCAGCCCGCGGCACCCGCAGCATCGATCACCGCGTCAACCTTGGCCCAATCGCCGATATTGCCGGGATTGATGCGCAGCTTAGCGGCACCGGCCTCAATGGCACCAATGGCGAGCTTATGGTTAAAGTGGATATCGGCAACAATCGGCACTGGAGACTCGGCACAGATGGTGCGGAAACCCTCAAGCGCGGCCTCGGTGGGCACGCTCACGCGCACGATATCGCAGCCAGCCTGCGCCAAAGCACGCACTTGCGCAAGCGTTGCCTGGGCATCAGCGGTATCGGTGCAGGTCATGGACTGGACCACCACCGGCGCGCCGCCACCGATCTGCACGCCGCCCACATGCACGGGACGCGTCAGCTCGCGAGGCAAAGGATGGGATAAAGACAATCCAACCACTCCCCTACAGAATAAATCGAAGGACGTCGGAACGAAGCATATAGACAAACAACAGCGCAAAGAGCGCGATGCCCACATAGCTCACAATCGTCTGGATCTTGAGCGGAAGCTCGCGGCCCGCAATCTTTTGAATGATCTCGATGACCAGCTTGCCGCCATCGAGTGGTGGGATGGGCAGCAGGTTCATAAAGCCAAGCGAGAACGAAATGAGGGCGGCAAACGAAAGGAACGTGGCAGGGCCGGCAGCAGCAGCCTGCGAGGACATAACGCTAATACCCACGATCGAAGAGGACTGATCGAGAATCTCCATCGTATGCTGCGGCTGGAGCAGGCGCATCACACCCTCCGCTGTCTGCACGACATAGGAGAAGGACAGACGAGCCGACGTGATGGGGTCCAAACGGACCACCTGCGTAGAGGCATACACA
Organism: Collinsella aerofaciens; assembly: GCF_040910245.1. Lineage (GTDB taxonomy): Bacteria > Actinomycetota > Coriobacteriia > Coriobacteriales > Coriobacteriaceae > Collinsella. The sequence goes on along the minus strand of NZ_JBDGAY010000002.1, from coordinate 91,626 downwards.
CCGAGGCGCTCGTCCTCTTTGAGTGCAACCGTGGTCGAATGCTGCTTGCCGTCACGCTCGTACTCGATGGCGATATCGTCCTTACCGGCAGCCTTGCCAATGGCATCGTAAACGTCCATCCAGGTAGAGCACGATACTCCGTCGACCGAAAGGATCACGTCGCCGCCCTCGATTCCCGCCGCGGCGGCAATCGAGCCTTCGTCAACCTGGCCAATCACATTGGTATCCACCGGTACCGTGACACCTGCGATGGAATAGATGCTCATAAGGAGCAAAAAGCCCGTCAGGATATTGACGATAATGCCCGCAAGCAGCATAAAGGCACGCTTGACAAAGCCCTGGCCCAAATAGGTGTGCGAGCGCTCACGTGCAAGGAATTCGGCCTCGCCGCACGGCAGTTCCCATACATCGCCCTCGGCAGTCGCATGCTCTCGATCGAACTTGCGACCGTCAAAGGTGGTATATCCTGCAGCATCGCGCGGCAGGGTCTGGTACTTGGTGGGATAGTAACTGGGCGAAGGCTTTTCCCCTTCTTCATACCAGGGGGCGATGGAGCCCCAGCCCAACAGCAAAGCACAGGCCTCGAGAACATCCTCCTCGGACAGCTCGAGCTCGACAGCAAGATCGGCCACCGTCACACGGCCGTGGCGATAGATGGCCGCAAGCACGCGATCGGCACACGAGACATCGGTCGGATCCATGCCACAGATGGCAGCATAGCCACCCAGCAGCAGCGGCGTCACGCCAAACCTGGTGCCGATGCGACGCGATGTGTGGTGGATATCAAAGCGACACGGCAGGCCCAAAAAGAACTCGGTCACGCGAGCACCGCAGGCACGCGCCGCCAAAAAGTGGCCGCCCTCGTGCAAAAACACGAGGACGGAAAGCATCAGCAGGCCCCAAAAGACCGATGAGAGAACACTCAGAACAGTATCCATAAAACGAAAAAGCAATCCTTATGGGTTAAGAACGGGTTGCAGCGAGCACCTGCGCGGCCTTTTCACGCGCCCACGCATCGATGTCGCGAAGTTGTTCAAACGAATCGACCGTCTGGGCATCGTGAGCATCCATGCAGGATTCCACAATGCGATCGATATCGGTAAAGCTGCAGCCATCATGCAGGAAGGCATCGACGGCGACCTCGTTGGCGGCATTGAGCACGCACGGCATGGTGCCGCCCGTCTTGCCGGCACGTTCGGCCAGCGCAAGGCAGCGGAAGGTATCCATGTCGGCCGCGTCAAAGGTAAGCTGCCCCAACTCGCGGAAATCGATACGCGGAGCCGGCGTATCCCAACGCTCGGGATACGAGAAGGCAAACTGGATGGGAATGCGCATGTCGGAGGCACCGAGATGCGCCATCACAGAGCCGTCGGCAAACTCGACCATGGAGTGAATCTTGGACTGGCGCTGCACGACCACGTTAATGAAATCAAGATCACAGCCAAACAGATGCATGGCCTCGATACGCTCCAGACCTTTGTTCATGAGGGTGGCGGAGTCAATCGTGATCTTGGCACCCATAGCCCACGTAGGATGCGCCAGGGCATCGGCGCGCGTCACGCGATCGAGCTCGCCACGCGTGCGGCCAAAGAACGGGCCGCCCGAGCAGGTAAGCCAAATGCAGTGAGCCTCACGCGGATTCTCGCCCAGATAGCACTGGTAGATGGCAGAATGCTCGGAGTCGACCGGGATAAGCTGACCCGGCTGCGCCAACGGCATCAGCAGGTCGCCACCGACGACGAGCGACTCCTTATTGGCCAAGGCAAGACGCTTGTTCGAGGTCAGGGCAGCATGGCTCGCCTCAAGACCGGCAGCGCCCACGATGGCCACGAGCACGCAGTCGACATCATCGCGGCATGCAAGCTCGCACACGGCCTGCGCGCCGACGCCAAGCTCTGTGCCCTCGGGCAGTTCCTGCAGCACCGCGTCGGAGCCATGGGAGGCGTCAGCCACGGCAACCGCCGGAACCGAGAACTCACGGGCAGCGGCAACGAGCTCGGAGGTGCTGGAGTTAACGGACAGCGCCGTCACCTGCAGACGATCGGCATGCTGACGGCACACGTCGAGCGCCTGAGTGCCGATAGAACCTGTACAGCCCAGAATGGCAACACGAAGACGGCCGTCGGGACCGTAGGTGGTCTGATAAGCCATTACAGCACGCCTCCGATCATCAGCAGCAGCTGCGCGGTAATGCAGCCAAAGATGAGCGAGTCGCTACGGTCGAGCATGCCGCCGTGGCCCGGGATGAGATTGCCGGAATCTTTGACGCCCACACCGCGCTTGATACGTGACTCGATGAGGTCGCCGATAACGCCCAGGATGGAGACGACCACGCCGCAAAGCAGTGCATAGGGCAGGCTCAGTTTATAGAAGTGCGTTGCCCACAGGATGAGCCAGATCAAGACAGAGCCCAAAATGCCGCCGACAAAGCCTTCCCAGCTCTTTTTGGGAGAGATCTTGGGAACCATCTTATGCTTGCCGATACGGCTGCCCACGATGTAGGCAAACGAGTCGGAGACCCAAAGGGACGCACAAACGCCCACCGAAAGCAGGGCGCCGGCAAAACCGGGCACGGCATCGCGCAGTAGCACGATAGCCGACAGCATAAAGCCAGTGTAGATAGGGCCCATGAGCGTCACGGCAACGTCAGAGATGCGCGTGCGCGGAGACCAGACATACCAGATACCGACGGCAAGCATCAAAGCGAACAGCAGGGCGTTCAATAGCAGCGAATCGCCCAGTGCCGAGAGCGGAAAGAGCACGGCGGCAGCGATACCAAGGCGCTCGTTGGCAACCTTGCCGTCGAGCCTCGTCATGCGGAAGAACTCGTAGCAGCACAGACCGCTCATGACGGACACGAAGATGGCCGTGGGCACAATACCCAAAACCAGGCACAGGATAAAGACAACAGCATAGACGATACCGGCGGCGGCACGGGTGATAAAGCCCGCCAGCCACGAACCGGAGCTGCTCTTCGCCGCAGGCGCTCCCGCAGTGGCAGCCTTACGCGCGGGCGTCGCGGAAGTAGGTGCCTTGGGAGCGGATGCCTTGGGACGTTCGGACACGATTAAGCCTCCTCGGTCTTGCTCAGTCCACCAAACCTACGGTCGCGACCCTGGAAGGCCAAAATGGCGTCGACAAGGCCCCAACGATCAAAGTCGGGCCAATAGGTATCGGTGACATAGAACTCGGAATAAGCAACCTGCCACAGCAGATAGTTCGAAAGACGCAACTCACCAGAAGTGCGAATCACGAGCTCCGGATCGGGAAGACCGGCGGTGTACAAATGCGACGCCACCATATTGTCGTCAACCGTGGCGGGATCAATCTTGCCGGCAGCCGCATCGATCGCGATCTGGCGGACAGCGCGGGTGATCTCAGCACGGGCACCGTAGTTAACGGCCAGCGCCAGCGTCATACCGGTATGGTCGGCGCACTCGGCAAGGCCGCGCTCAAAGACATCGCGGGTCTTCTTGGGCAGCGCGGAAATATCGCCCAAAAAGACAACGCGAACATTCTCGCGCTTAAGCAGCGGTAGCTCATCGATAAACGTCTTGGCAAACAGGTGCATCAGAACGTTGACTTCGTGCTGCGGGCGATTCCAGTTTTCGGTCGAAAATGCATAGGCCGAAAGCACGTCGACGCCCAGGCGCACGCAGGCGGTAATGATCTCGCGCAGCGAGACGATGCCGGCCTTGTGGCCTTCGGTGCGGGCAAGACCGCGCGCCGTGGCCCAACGGCCGTTGCCGTCCATGATGCACGAGATATGGTGCGGGATGTTATTGAGGTCAAGGTCGGAAAAACCGACGCCCGCAGGGGCGTCGGCAAAGTACTCGACCAGTTTATGCTCGTCGTATTGCACCTTAGATCTCCATGACCTCGGCTTCTTTTTCCTTCAGAAGCTCCTCGACCTTGGCGACATACTCGTCGGTATGCTTCTGGACCTTGGCCTGCTCGCGACGGACATCGTCCTCGGTGAGCTCCTCGTCGCGCTCGAGCTTGTTGTTAAAATCGCGGCGGATGTTGCGGATGGAGACCTTGGCCTGCTCGGCGTACTCGCGGCACTCCTTAACGAGCTCGCGACGACGCTCCTCGGTGGGAGCCGGGAACGGCAGACGCACGACAGTACCATCGGAGTTGGGGGTAATGCCCAGGTCGGAGGCACTGATGGCCTTGACGATGGCATTGATGAGCGCCTTATCCCACGGCTCGATAAGCAGCATGTGGGCCTCGGGGGTCTTAACGGCAGCAACCTGTGTGACGGGCGTGGGAACACCGTAGTAGTCGACAGTGATGTCGGACAGGATGTTGGCGTTAGCGCGGCCAGTGCGGACCTTGGAGAAGTTATGCTTGAGGGACTCGAGTGACTTGTCCATGTGGGCGGTGATGTTCTCTGCCATGCTTAATCCTCCTGATAGACGAGCGTGCCGACGGGCTCACCCGCGAGCGCGCGCTTGACGGTGTCCTCGCCATCGATGTTGAGGACCAAAATGGGCATACGGTTGTCCTGGCAAAGAGCCGTAGCCGTGGAATCCATAACCTGCAGACCGTGAACGAGCACCTCATGATAGGTAATCTTGTCAAAGCGGACGGCGTCGGCGCACTTGACGGGATCCTTGTCGTAAATGCCATCGACCTTGGTGGCTTTAATCAGAATCTCGGCACCGATCTCACAGGCGCGAAGGGCCGCGGCGGTATCAGTCGTAAAGTACGGATTACCCGATCCGGCGGCAAAGATAACGACGTTGCCCTTGGACAGGTGGTTGATGGCGCGACGGCGAATATAGGGCTCGCAGATCTCATTCATCTGGATTGCGCTCATCACGCGGCAGGGAACATCGTTGTGCTCGAAGGCATCCTGCAGGGCAAGCGCGTTCATAACGGTAGCGAGCATGCCCATGTAATCGGCCTGGGCGCGGTCCATACCACCGGCGGCGCCTGCCATGCCGCGGAAAATGTTGCCGCCGCCGACAACGACGCCGACCTCATGACCAACGGCGAGCAGTTCCTTGACCTGCTTGGCAAGATGATCGGTAACCTTGGGGTCGATGCCGTAGTTGCCATCGCCCATCAGCGCTTCACCGGAGAGCTTCAGAAGCACGCGTTTATATCGGATGTCGGACAAAGCGATCCTCCTTTAATTAGACTCATAACATAATATCAAAGGCTTAACGGGGAGCCATGAAAAAGCAGGCTGTGAGTAAAACCCACAGCCTGCTCATTACCAGCTACAAGAGCTTATTTACTCGCCACGGACCAGACGGTCAAAGGCAACGACGGTAATGGTGTCGCCGAGCTCCTTGGAGACCTGCTCAGCGTACTTCTTGATGGTGAGGGAGCTGTCCTTGATGAACTCCTGCTCGGTGAGCACGGACTGCTTGTAGAACTTCTCCAGACGGCCAACAGCCATCTTCTCCTGGATAGCCTCGGGCTTGCCGGACTCGGCAGCCTGAGCCATGTAGATCTGCTTCTCGTGCTCGACGGTCTCGGCCGGAACCTGATCGCGGGTAGCGCAAATCGGGGCGACGGCGGCAACCTGAAGGGCAACGTCGTGAGCAAAGGTCTTGAAGGACTCAGCCTGAGCGGTCTCGGCCTTCTCGAAAGCGAACTCGACGAGAACGCCGATCTTACCACCCATGTGGATGTAAGAAGCGAGAGCGCCGTTATCGGCCTTGCGGGCGGCGAAACGGGAGATCTTCATGTTCTCGCCCATGATATGAATCATCTCGGTGAGCTCGGAGGAAACGGTCTCCTCGCCCATCGGCTTCTCGAGCAGAGCGTCGACGTCAGCAGGCTCGGTGGTAGCGACAACCTCAGCGACCTTGGAAGCAAAGCCGGTGAACTTAGCGTTGGAGCCGACGAAGTCGGTCTCACAGGAGAGCTCGAGCAGAGCGCCGGTCTTGCCGTCCTCGGAGACAAACGCGGCGACAGCGCCCTCGTTGGTCTCACGGCCAGCCTTCTTGGCAGCCTTGGCGAGGCCGTTCTTGCGCAGAACGTCGACGGCGGCGTCCATGTCGCCATCAGCCTCGACGAGAGCCTTCTTGCACTCCATCATCGGGGAGTCGGTCATCTCGCGGAGCTGCTTGACCATAGCGGCGGTAATCTGGGCCATTGTGGTTCCTTTCAAAGAAATGAAAAAGAATTAACTAAGACTGATTTACTCGGCCTTGGGCTCAGCGGCCATCTCGGCCTCGGAGACCTGCTCCTTGCCGGAGCCAGCGAGGCAGGCGTCAGCCATGAGCTCGCACATAAGGGTGACAGCGGAGATAGCGTCATCGTTGCAGGGGATGCCGTACTCGACCTCGTCGGGATCGGAGTTGGTGTCGATCAGAGCGACGACGGGGATGTTCAGGCGCTGGGCCTCCTTGATGGCGTTCTCCTCGCGCTTGGTGTCGATGACGAAGAGAGCCTGGGGCAGACCCTTCATGTCGCGGGCGCCACCGAGGTTGGTCTGGAGCTTGGTGAGCTCCTTGCCCAGAACAGCCTGCTCTTTCTTGGGCAGAACAGCCATACGGCCGTCCTCGACCATGGCCTCGAGCTCCTCCATGCGGTTGATGCGGGAGCGGATGGTGACGAAGTTGGTCAGCATGCCGCCGAGCCAACGCTGGTTGATGTAAGGCATGTTGGCGCGCTCAGCGGCGTTCTTGACGGCCTCCTGAGCCTGCTTCTTGGTGCCGACGAACAGCACGTTGCCACCCTTGGCGACGTTCTTGACGAAGGTGTAGGCCTGGTCGGCGTCGAGGATGGTCTGCTTGAGGTCGAGGATATAGATGCCGTTGCGCTCACCGAAGATGAACGGCTTCATCTTGGGGTTCCAGCGACGGGTCTGGTGACCGAAGTGGCAGCCGGCCTCGAGCAGGGTGCGGATATTAATCTTGGTAGCCATGTTAAACCTCCTGTGGTTTGCCTCCGCGCGGGGTCATCCTCCAAAACCAACCCGGACATGTGCTACCAAAGCCCGGGCACCACGGTATGAAGTAGCCGCGCGTGCGTGATAAAAACCTGTTGCCGCGAAGCAACCCGATGAATGATAGCAGGATTGCCTCTTCCTGCCAACCCGAAATCAAAACCACACACCTGAATGTGCATCGACCCACGGGGGCCGCGAAAGGCTATTCGCCACGAGGATGAGCTTGAGCAACGGCACGCTTAAGCCGATCGGGCGTAAGATGCGTATAGATTTGCGTCGTGGACAGACTCGCATGTCCCAGCAGCTCTTGAACCGAACGCAGGTCCGCGCCGCCCTCGAGCAGATCGGTCGCAAAGGTGTGGCGCATCGCATGCGGCGCGATGTCGGCCGGAATGCCGGCGAGATTCGCCAGCATATGGAACCGTCGTCTGAGCATAGCGGCACTCATGCGATTGCCACGCGCAGAAATAAACAGCGGATGCAGACCGGCTGCGGCGTCGCGATGCTTTGCATGGACGAGCAGCTCCGGTCTCCCCTGCTCGACATAGCATCGAGCCGCCTCGAGCGCCCGGCGGTACAGAGGCACGATGCGCTCCTTGCTGCCTTTGCCCCAAAGGCGAACCACGCGCTCCGACCAAGCGATGGATTCCACGTTAAGCGCAGCAAGCTCCGAGATGCGGGCACCCGAGGCATAGAGCAACTCGAGCATCGCCGCATCGCGCAGTCCCGCGGGAGTCGAGGTATCAGGCGTCTTGAGCAGCGCCTCGACCTGCTGAGTCGTAAGGACACCGGGCAGGTCGCGCGGCAGCTTGGGCGACGCGATCGCCGAGACCGCATCACCCTCGACAAACCCCTCGGCAGCCATCCATCGATAGAGCGACCGAATAGCCGACAAATGTGCCGCAAGAGTGCGAGGTGCCACCTGCTCGCGCGAAAGCTCGGCCAAATACGCGCGGACGGTACGCACGTCGGCCATACGCGCATCGACACCCGCACGCTCGCACCAGGCAGCAAAGCGCTCCAACCGCGATCCATAGGCAGTCACCGTATTGGGAGAGAGCCCCTCGACACGTGCGATGTAGGCGATAAACGAGTCGACGGTATCGTACAGGTCAAAGGCTATGACCGGTCGCCTCCAAACAAGTCGGAACGCGAGGCCAAGTAGGCATCGAGGGCCTCGAGGGCGCGATCCGCATAAGCCTGGTAACGGTCGCGCTTGCTGCGGCGCTTGCCGTCCTCGAGCGGCGGCACCAAGCCAAAGTTAACGTGCATGGGCTGATAGCCCACGGTTGCCGGATCGGTCGCATAGCCCACGAGCGCACCCAGGGCGCCCACTCGCGGTAACTCAACAGGCTCCGCCTCGATTGCCTCGGCATAGGTGTTGATTGCAGCGAGCAGACCGGTCGCCACGGCCTCCATATAGCCTTCGGTGCCGGTGATCTGACCGGCAAGACGCACGCTCGTACCGGGCACGGCAAAGGTGTCGTCAAGAACGTGCGGCGCATCGACAAAGGTATTGCGGTGCATGACGCCATAACGGAAGAACTCGGCATTTTCCAGACCGGGAACCATGTGGAAGACACGCTTCTGCTCGCCAAAAGTCAAATTCGTCTGGAAGCCCACCAGGTTATAGGCGGTCTTTTCCTTGTTCTCGGCTCGCAGCTGAATCGCCGCCCAGGGGCGACGTCCGGTACGCGGGTCGGTGAGGCCGACGGGCTTCATGGCGCCAAAGCGAATGGCATCCTTGCCGGTACGGGCGACCTCCTCGGCGGGCTGACAGGCCTGGAAGAGGTCGCCGCCCTCAAAGTCCTTGAGCACCACGCGGTCGGCGGTGGTGAGTGCCTCGATAAAGGCCTCGTACTCCTCCTTGTTGAGCGGAGCGTTGAGATAGTCACCGCTCCCCTGCTCCTCGTAGCGCGACTGCGAAAACAGCACGTCCATATCGAGCGTGGAGGCATCGACGATCGGCGCGGCGGCATCAAAAAACGCCAGGGCATCGCCGCCGACGAGCTTCATGACCTCTTCGCTCAGCGCCGGCGAGCACAAGGGCCCTGCGGCAATGACCACGTGGCCCTCGGGAATCTGCGTGACCTCGCCGTGCACGACCTCGATATTGGGCCGGGCGGCAACCTCGGCCTCGACAAGCTCGGAAAACTTAACGCGGTCGACCGCCAGGGCACCGCCAGCGGGAACGGCCGCACGATGGGCGCAATCGAGCAGTACCGAACCCATGCGCTCGAGCTCAGCCTTTAGTAGGCCAGCAGCGGAATCCGGACGGGTTGACTTAAACGAATTTGAGCAGACGAGCTCGGCCAAGTGATCGGTATGGTGGGCAGGAGAGCTCACCTGGGGGCGCATCTCGCACAGCTTTACGGCAAACCCGCGATCTGCCAGCTGGATCGCACATTCCGAACCCGCCAGACCGCCACCGATAACCGTCACCTGATCGAACTGCATCTGCAAACACCTTTCTAATTGACACGCTTTCCATTGTGACCGAAGGGCGTCTGGGCGTGAAGCGCAAACTTTGAGGGCGCATACCTTCCATCCATCATGCGCTCGATAAGACCCTCGAGCTCGAGCGAGCCCAAGAGCTTGAGCACGCCGACAGCATCAAGCGAGACGAGCGCGGCAATGTCGTCGACCTTGAGCGGCGAGGCGATAAGCGCGTGCATCACGGCCTGCTGCGCGGGGTCCAGATCGGCGATGCCAGGTGCATCGGGGCGCGAGTAACGCAGCGTGCCGTAGATGCGCGAGATAGCCATCTCGATTGATTCCTCGTCGATGATGCAGCAGGCTCCGTTAGCGATGAGATAGTTGGTCCCGCGCGACTCGGGAGAAAGGATTGAGCCCGGCACTGCAAGCAGTTCTCGTCCCAGGTCCATGGCGGCCTCAGCGGTAGAAAACGTACCCGAGGGCATGCCCGCCTCGGAAACAAAGAGTGCCTGCGACAAGGCGGCGATTACGCGATTGCGCCGCGGAAAGGCGAACTTACGCGGTCCCATACCCCACGGCGAAATCGAAACGACCGCGCCGCCCGTATCGAGCGTGCGTGCGATGAGACCGGCGCTCGAGCGCGGATAGACAACATCGGCGCCGGTCCCCAGTACCACGACGTGTTTGCCCCCGGCGTTGACCGCAGCCCAACCCGACGCCTGGTCGCAGCCGACCGCACCGCCCGAGACCACCGTCACTCCCGCCTCAACCGCCACCTTGGCCGCAAGTTCTGCCACGGCAAGACCGTACGGCGATGCCTTGCGTGCACCGATGATGGAGAGCGCGGGCGTCGAAAGCACCTCGGGGTTGCCGCGCACATAGAGCGTCTGGGGTACATCAGAAAGCTCCAATACGGTCTCGGGATACAACGCATCACCTGGATGCAGCTCGAAGGTCCCCTCGGCCATCATTGGTCCCTCCTTCCCTGATACATCGCCGCCTCGAGCACGTGATCCTGCGTCACCCGTTCGCTTTCGGCGACATCGGCGATCGTGCGTGCAATGCGTACCAGGCGTACGATGCCGCGACCCGTGAGATGCGTGCGCTTCGACAGGCCGAGCACGCATTTCTCGGCAGCCTCATCAAGACCAAAGGTCGAAACGACGCCGTCAATGGACCGCGACTCGTCTTCCTCGGCCTCGGTGTCCGCATCGTCCATACGGGATTCACGCCAGGCGCGAAAGGCGCGCCCACGCACGACGTAATCGCGCAGCTCAGCCGAAGACATACCCTCCGCGCCCTCAATGATCACCTGAGGATCGGGGCGGGTCACGTCGATCATCATGTCGATACGATCAGCCAAAGGACCGCGCAACTTGCCCCGGTAACGCTCGACCATCGCCGCCGAGCAGCGACACGGCACTTCACGATCGCCCAAAAAGCCGCAGGGGCAGGGATTGCTCGCAGCTAGCAGCTGAAAGCGCGACGGAAACGTAAAAGCCCCGTCAACGCGAACGATCCTCACGTAACCGCGCTCGATGGGCTGACGCAGCGTCTGCAGCACGCCAGTGGGAAACTCGGCGAGCTCGTCCAAAAAGAGCACGCCGCCATGAGCTAGGCTAATTTCGCCCGGATGCACCGGACGCCCGCCGCCGATGAGTCCCGCAGTCGAAATGCTGTGATGTGGGCTGCGGAAGGGACGATGCCCCGCAAGCAGGCCATCGATGCTCTCGCCCAAGACCGAATGGATGCACAGCGCCTCCTGCTGATCCTCGACGGAAAGCTCGGGCAAAATGCCCGTCATGCGCCGCGCAAGCATGGTCTTGCCCGAACCGGGCGAGCCGATCATGAGCAGACCGAGCTCGCCGGCGGCCGCAAGCGCCATGCCACGTTTGGCGACCTCCTGCCCCAGCACGTCGGCATAATCGAGCTCGGGCTCAAAGGTTGCCTCGAGCACTTCAGAATCCAGGTAATGCCGTGCGGCATCCCCCATGCCATGGGCAAGCTGAGATAGGTGGTCGATAAACCCGCAGTCAACGCCCGCAAGCGGCACATGCTGATCGGACCTACCGGCGATAAAGGAAAGCCCCATATCGCGCGCCAACAGCTGAAACGCCACCTCGCCCTTGACGGGCAACACCGTGCCGTCCAGACCAAGCTCACCTGCGATAAGGCAGCGATCGAGGTTGTCACGGGGAATCTGCCCATCGGCCGCCAGAACCGCGATGGCAATCGGCAGGTCAAAACCGCTGCCAGTTTTGCGGATATCGCCAGGTGCCAGGTTGACGGTAATGCCAGACCGAGGAATCTCGAAGCCGGCCGAGCGCATGGCGCACCGGATACGCCCGCGCGACTCCATCACCTCCATACTCGGAATGCCGAGCATCTGGATGCCCGGAACGCCACCGGCAAGCGAGACCTCGACGGTGACGGGAATTGCCTCGACGCCGCGGATGCAGGCCGCGTGTACGGCAAACGTCTCGAACGCCATCACGACACCTGCCAATCGAACGCATTGTACTGGTGCTCGATCTCGGCGACATGCCCGCCGCGGATGGTGACGCCCACGGCATCGAAGCGAATCGATCTGAGCGGATAGTGCTCCATGAAATAGCAACTTGCGATACGGCGATACCGACGCTGCTTTTGGGCGTCCACGGCCTCCTCGGGAAAGACCCGCGTGGCGCAATCCAGGGCGACACGCCTTGTCTTTACCTCGGCCATCACCACGACATCGTCGAGCTCATCGAGCAGCACCAGATCGGCTTCGCCCTCAATGCAACGATAGCCCTGCTCCAACAAGGTGTATCCACGCTCGGTAAAGTAATCGATGGTGATCAGCTCGCCCAGCATGCCGAGCTCGCGGGGACTGAGCCCCTTGATAAACTCGGGCGTAATCGCCCCGCAGTCGAGCTCGCCGTCTTCCCAGCGCTCCTTGAGTTGCTGCGTCTTGCTCTTTTTGCTTGCGGCACACATGGGGTCTCCTTTCCCGCACACTGCATTGCCCCGATGATGAGGGCACCTTTCATGCGGGTAAGTACCGGAAGCAAACCAAAAGCTGACCAAATGCCGACAAAAAACGGGCCGTACGCAACAATCACGTTGCACACGGCCCGCTACCAGCAGGTTTATAAAACGCCAGAGGTCCCTGTCTCCACAATTGGCCTAGAAAAGGCGCTCAGTCTGCAGAAAGTTTCCGCAAAAGCTCACACGATGCAGCGGACAAAGTCCATGTTTGCGAATCGCCTCGATGTGCTCGGGGCTTGCATAGCCCTTCGACTCGGCCAGATGGTACTCGGGGTACTCGGCGTCGTACTCGACCATCATCTCGTCACGCGTGACCTTGGCCATAATGGACGCCGCTGCGATGCAGGCAATTTTGGCATCGCCCTTCACCACGTCGCGCTCGTTGGGAACGGCGCCCAAGGGGTTACCGTCCATAAGCACGCAATCGGGCTCGAGCCCCGTATCGGCCACGGCGCCCGCGACGGCAGCGCGGATGGCGCGGGCCATGCCCATATCATCGATATCCGCAGGCGCGATATGGCAAAAACCAATCGCCGTCGCGACCTCGGCAATCTTCACCGAGAGCAGCTCGCGGCGCGCCGGCGTGAGCTTTTTGGAATCGTTGATGCCCCAGACGCGCGGCTCCATGGGAAGGCACACGGCGCACACCGTCAAAGGACCGGCCACCGAGCCGCGACCCACCTCGTCGACGCCCACGACCACGCCATCCCCACCGAGCTCGTGCATCAGCTCGTACATGCCGTTGACGCGCTCGCGCTCGGCAAGTTCCTTGGCATGGCGCTTAAGAGCGCGCTCGCAAGCCTTGATCACTTGCTGGCGCGGATCCTCACGATAATGCTCCACGAGGACGGGGATCTCCTCAAACGTGGCGCTCGCCAGCTCGCCGGCAACCTGCGATGCCGAAACCGAGCTCGTCATATTGGCCATATCGGGGCCTCCTTGCATGCAAATCAGATAAAAAGAAGGGCCACCCGAAGGTGACCCTTTTGTCCAAACGAGTGGACAGACGCTGCGATCTTCTTAGCGCTTCTCGGGGATGCGAGCAGCCTTGCCCACCTTGTCGCGGAGGTAGTACAGCTTGGCGCGACGGACGCGACCATGACGGACGACCTCGAGCTTGGCGATCTTGGGGCTGTGAAGCGGGAAGGTACGCTCAACACCGACACCGAAGGAAATCTTGCGGACGGTGAAGGTCTCACGGGCACCGGCGCCGGCCATGCGGATGACGTCACCCTGGAAAACCTGGATGCGCTCGCGGTCGCCTTCCTTAATGCGGTAGTGGACCTTGACGTTGTCGGCAACGCGGACCTGCGGGATGTCCTCGCGGATCTGCTGACGCTCGATTGCGCGGATGTAATCCATGTGCAATTCCTTACTCTTCTAGAGGTGCCGTACCACCTTGGCCGGCACGTAGTTGAACAAACGTATTCGAGTATACACGCCACGACCTTGGCTGCAAGAACTATTTTGCCCGTGCGCAAAAAGACAAAAACACGCACTCTTTCTGCACTTATGCGCCGTCCGCAGCATCAGTCGTCGGCGTCGTCACGGTCGTTCCCGGCGCGATATAGCCGTATTCGAGCAGCACCGAAAGCGCATGCTGCTTCCAGGTGGCAAGCTCTTCGTCATTATAGTTGTCATGGGCCCATTCGTTCATCGCGTCCTCGGCGTCTTGGGGCACCAGGTCCTGGCTGTCTGCCATCAGGTACAGGATGCCCAAGATGTCGAAGTCCTGCTTAGACATCTCTTCCTTGTTTGATGTGCTGATGAGGCCGTGATCGATGCCGTAGCGGCAGATATCGGTCAAAACGGTAACGAGGCCCGTAGGAATCGGCGAGGCATCCTTCGCGGCAGAGGGCGTGGTGTCGTCAGTCAATGCAGCGGCATCGTCGCTCGCCGGAGCAGACTCGGCCGCGTTCGCATCGGAAGCGGACTGTTCTCCCTGGGTAGGGACCGTGCCATCCGTCGTTGCCGAAGAATCCCCCGTAGAAACGGACGTAACGCTCACCGGTGTCTCGACCACGGTCGTCATCGGGTCGACCGGTGCAGGTGCGGCAATGACCTCGGCCCAATCGGAATACACGCCGTCAATAAAGGCGCGAACATGGAAGGTGCCCGGTTGCGAGATGGTCATCGTGCCGTCTGTCGCGACCGAAATGCCCTTGCTCTCGAGCTCTTGGGCCTCCCAGCTGCAGACCCTATCGACTTCCTTGCCCGTCGTGTCATAGACCGTAGCCGTCAGGCCTTCGATGCCGTTGAGATTTTCCTCGACGCCGACGACGGTCTGTGCCGAGCCCTCGAGTTTGATGCTGCCGTTAAACGGCTCGGGTGCAACGTCACTTACCTTATATTTGTAGGCCGCGGCGTCGATCTCGTCATTGGTCGAGACATGCCCGTTCACGTCCACATAGGTGTCCTCGGGGATAAAGTACTTTACGTAGGCGGTGCCGGCCTTTTTGCCCACCACGACTTGCTCGTGGGTGACAGGGTCGGTCTGGATCTCGATGACGTCGGACTTGCATTCCTTGCCCTTCTTGTCCACCACGCGCCAGTCGCCCGACGACTTCACAAAGCCGTAGTAGTCAACATCGTCCTCGTCCCTTGCGCGCACGCGATAGGAAGAGATGGGGTCTTCCTCTCCCACCGTAAGCCTTCGGGTCTTATCGGTCTGCAGCGAGACGAGAATCTTGGAGATGGGCTTAATAGGCTGCGGCGTGCCCAACTGCGTATCGACCGTCACCGACTCAAACGACAGATTGGAACCCGTAATGGACATGGGGTAGGTGGCGGCCATGTCATTGAGCACGTTGCACGTGCGCGGAGCGCCACCGTTGCGTGAAGGCACCTCGCGATCGGCCAGGACCGAATTCCAATCGATGGCGCGCACCATGTGGTTGTTGGTGCGATGTGACCAGCTCGTAACGTTTCCGGCGGTGGTATCGTAGCCGTCGTCGCCACGATGGGCGATTGAGCGCAAGAACAGGTTCTGCACGGCGTCGGTCGACTGATCGCCAAAGGTGGTGTAGAACGAGCGCTGGTCATAACCGGCGGTATGGAACTCCTGCACGGCGGCGTTGTCGTCGTAGCACTCGCCGTTCATGTTAAAGATGATCACGTCGAACGTCACGCCCACCGGCTGGTCATAGTCCTCGGACAGCGTCGTGGTAGAACTCGTCTGCTTGCTATTGACCTGCGTGTGCGCTGGGATCGTCATATTGACGGTGACCGACTGATTGTCCGTTGTGGTGATCGACTGTTCCTCGGTCTTGCTCGCCTCCCACAACTGGGACATCGTGGTTTCGGCCGAAAACGAAGTCTCGATCTCCTCGCTCGCTGTTGCGGGCACGCCCAGCGACTCCTTGAGGCTCACCGATGCGCCCCACGAGCCGCCTTTGGAATACGATGCAGATTCAGAAGTGCTCGTGCCGACTGTCTCTTCGGTACCGCGGGCGAGCGTGATGCTCTGCGAGGCGTCCTCATAGCCGACGTTAAGTGCCGAAGTAACGAGCTCCTGCTCAGTCTTAGAATCGACAAAGGAATAGCCCGGCGCGTCCTCGGGCGCACAGTTAAGCTTGTTCACGCTGTTGAGCTGCTGAACTCTAAAGTTATAGAACGCGATGCCAAAGCCATTGAAATCGTACTGATAGGTGCCGCCGAGCTTGTCGACACAAGCAATGGTGGCATAGATGACGTCCTGCTCAGTCGTGTCTTTCGACAGTCCGTCGAGCGGCACGTTTTTACGAAAATCGGAGCCCTTCAGCTTGTGACCGATACAGCCGGCGATATCGTCGGTCAAGCGCTCGTAGACCGCATTGAGGCTTTTTGCAGACGTCAGACCACTCTGCTTCGATTTGTCGGCACCATCGGAATGCTCACCGTTGCCGCCCGAAAGCGCATCATAGAGATAGATATAGTGACCCTTACCAAAGTCCTTCTCAAAGCCCTTGCCGGCGTGGTCCCAGTACAAAAAGTCCCCGGAGTCGTCGCCTCCACCATAGCCAAGGATGTTGTAGGCTAGCGATGCCCAGTTGGGCAGCACCTTTTTGACGGCGGCCGTATAGAACGAGACATTGTCGTACATCGAGGTACGGCCCTCGAGCTTGCCGTCATCGATATCTACAAACGTGCAGTCGCGATCGTTGACCGTAATGGTGAGCGGGTTGACCACGTCACCATAGAGCTCGTCACGCGAATCATCCTGAAGGGCAAAACCGGCTGTCGGCATCCCGCAAAGCGCCGTGACCGCAACGACCACCCAGCACAGGGTCATCTGTGCTCCCCGACGCGCTCGTTGCAAATACCTGGTGAGGTTTTTCATCGCAGTCCTCCCGTCAGTTGTCAATGTATTGAACCAACGTAAAACGCCGCCGCGTCCACAGGGGCGCGACGGCGCGAAGGGGGGCGTAAAAGGCGCAAATGGAACGCGACTCAGTTAAGCGGAACGCTTGGCCTCGAGCTTGGCCTGAGCGGCCGCCAGGCGCGCGAGGGGCACGCGATAGGGCGAGCAGGACACATAGTCCACGTCGGCCGCGTTAAACAGGGCCTTGATGGACTTAGGGTCGCCGCCGTGCTCACCGCACACGCCAAAGTGCATGCCGGGGTTGGTGGCACGGCCCTTCTCGACGGCCATGCGCACGAGCTCCAGCACCGCCGAGTCGATGGTCTCGAAGGGGTTATCCTTCAAGATCTTCTTGTGCATGTACAGCGGAATGAACTTGGCCTCGGCGTCGTCACGCGAGAAACCGAAAGTCGTCTGCGTAAGATCGTTGGTGCCAAAGCAGAAGAAGTCGGCGTGCTGTGCAATCTCGTCAGCGACCATGCAGGCGCGCGGCAGCTCGAGCATCGTGCCCACGGGAATGTTGAGCTCGACGCCCTCCTCGGCGGAAACCTCGGCGATCACGCGCTCGATGACCTCGCGGGTCTGGACATGCTCGGCCGTGATGGAAACGAGCGGAACCATGATCTCGGGGCGCGGGTCGACGCCTTCCTTGATAAGGCGAGCGGCAGCCGTTGCCACGGCACGGACCTGCATGAGCGGCAGGTCACCGAAGACGACTGACAGGCGCACACCGCGCAGGCCGAGCATCGGGTTGGACTCGACCATGCCGTCGATACGGCGCAGGCGGGCACGCAGGGCGGCAAGCTCTACCTCGCCGGCGCCAGCGGCCTCCTTCTTGGTGATGGCGACCTCGAGCTCGCGAGGATTATCCAGGAACTCATGAAGCGGCGGATCGAGCAGGCGAACGACCACATCGCGACCGGACATGGTCTTGAACATCGCCAAGAAGTCCTCAGTCTGAACCTTGAGCAGATCGGCCAGGGCCTGCTGCTTCACAGCCTCGTCGTCGGACAGGATGAAGCTCTGGATAATGTTCTTGCGATCGCCCAGGAACATGTGCTCGGTGCGGCACAGACCGATGGACTCGGCGCCAAACTCGAGCGCGAGCGCGGCATCCTCGGGATTGTCGGCGTTGACGCGCACGTGGTTGGCGTGACCGTCGGTCTCGTCCAGACGGATCTCGTCGGCCCAGGACAGGATGGTGTCCAGGTCGCCGGTGAGCTCAGCGGAGACCAAATCGACAGCGCCATCGACAACGATACCCTGGGTGCCGTCGATGGAGATGATGTCGCCCTCGTGCAGCACGCGATCGCTGCCCTCGATACGCACGACCTTCTCGGCGGCGTCGATATGGAAGCGTTCGACGCCGCAGACGCAGGGGGTACCCATGCCACGGGCAATAACGGCGGCGTGGCTCGTCTTGCCACCATGGCTCGTCAAGATACCCTCGGCGGCGACCATACCCTTCAGGTCATCGGGGTTGGTCTCCCAGCGGACCAGAATGACCTTATGGCCCTCGGCAGAACGCGCAACGGCGTCATCGCTCGAGAACACGACCTCGCCCACGGCGGCACCGGGACTGGCGTTAAGGCCGCATGCGAGCGCCTCGTACTTCTTGGAGGAATCGAACTGCGGGTGCAGGAGCTGGTCGAGCTGCGCGGGATCGATGCGGCTCACGGCCTCCTCACGGGTAATGAGGCCTTCCTCGACCATCTCAATAGCAATGCGCAGAGCGGCGGTTGCGGTACGCTTGCCCACGCGGGTCTGGAGCATCCAGAGCTTACCCTGCTCGATGGTGAACTCGATGTCGCACATGTCGCGGTAGTGATCCTCGAGCGTCAGGAAGACACGTTCAAGCTCCTCACCTGCGGACTCGAGGCCCGGAGTGGTCTTGAGGTCGGCGATGGGCTCGGTGTTGCGGATGCCGGCAACGACGTCCTCGCCCTGGGCGTTGACCAGAAAGTCACCGTAGAACTCCTTGGTGCCGTCGGCCGGGTTGCGCGTAAAGGCGACGCCGGTCGCCGAGGTCTCGCCCTTATTGCCAAAGGCCATAGCCTGAACGTTGACGGCGGTGCCAAGGCCATCGGAAATACCGTGCTGCTTGCGGTAGATGCAGGCGCGCTCGTTCATCCAGCTGCCAAAGACGGCCTGGATGGCAAGGCGCAGCTGGAGCTCCGGATCGTGCGGGAAGACGGGCTTGCCGTCAGCGACCTCGAGCTCGGGGTACAGAGCGGCCTCGACGTTGTCGGAGAAAATGCCCTTGAAACTCTCGACGAGCTCCTGCAGGTCCTCGGCCGAAAGCCCAGAATCGACGCGAACGCCGGCGACCAGGCGAGCCTGGGTCAGGGCATTCTCGAACAAGTCGGCATCGACACCCATGACGACGTTGGAGAACATCTGGATAAAGCGACGATAGCTATCCCAGGCAAAGCGCGGGTTTTGCGTCTGGGCGATAAGGCCCTGAACGGAATCGTCGTTGAGGCCCAGGTTGAGGACCGTGTCCATCATGCCGGGCATGGAGAACGGAGCGCCCGAGCGCACCGAGACGAGCAGCGGGTCACGAGCGTCGCCGAGCTTCTTGCCGCAACGGGCCTCGAGGTCGGCCTCGGCAGCAACGATCTCGTCGAGCGCACCCACGGGCCACACGTTGCCGGCACCGGAGTACTCAATGCAGGTCTGGCAGGTAATGGTAAAGCCACCGGGAACCGGCAGGCCGATACGACTCATCTCGGCAAGGTTAGCGCCTTTGCCGCCAAGCACGAAGTTCATGGACTTATCGCCCTCGGTGACACATGTGCCCTGGGCATCGGTTCCAAAACGGTAAACCCTCTTGCAATCGCTCACGATACTTCCCCTTCCACGCGCTCTCGCGCGCGACCGTGGTGACGAATCGACCCGCCGGATGCGGGCCGTGAGGGAACTATACGGCGGGATTTGAACGGGCTTGAGCAGAGGATACGCGGTTTGGTAAACGTGCTAAAACTAGCGGTAAACGGTAGGTAAAGGTGGTTACCTTATGAAGATACCACTACAGTGTAATTGCAGGTCAGAAGCGGTAGAAACTGCTAAAGCGCTTTAGCAAATAGCTGTAACGAAAGTCCCGAATTAGCTAATCTTGTTGAGCACGGCGGGCTCTTGCCTCTTGAATCTCCTCGAGGTGAGCGATGATCTCGGAGGCACTCTCCTCGATCGCCTTGCCGTCGGTGCGCACCACAAAGCAACCCAGACGTTTCATGAGGGCACGAGCCTCCTCGAGCTCGCCGCGCACGCTCTCGGGCTCGGCATAAGAGCCGGCGACGGCGCGGGCATAGTCGTCGCCCAGGCGGCTATCGCGAATCTCGGAAATCACATCGACGGTCGAAATCAGACCGAACAACCGCAACGGATCGACCTCGTAAATCGACTTGGGCGGCTCCATACCGTGCGCCAACGGAACGTTGGCGACCTTGTAGCCCTGATAGGCCAAATACATCGACAGCGGCGTCTTGGACGTGCGGGATACACCCAGCAGCACGATATCGGCATCCGACAGATCATCGCAGCCGCGCCCGTCATCGTGCTCAACGAAATACTCCATAGCCTCGATACGATGGAAATAGCGATCGTCGGTCTTGTGAATCACACCCGCAACGCCCTTGGGAGGCACACCGATGAGCGACGACAGCACGGCAAGCGTCGGGCCGATCAGGTCGACCGAGCGAATGTGCAGCATGCCCAAGTAGTCGAGCACGCGAGCACGAAGCGCCGGATCGACGATGGTATGGAACACGGCGATATCGCGATGGTCGGCATCGACTCGCGGGCCCACAAACGACTTGACCTGCTCCACCGAGGTCACCTTAGACAGACGTAAAACACGAAAAGCCCCTTCATCAAATTGCCCGGAGGCCGCAAGCACCACCTCACAAGCGGTATCACCGAGCGAGTCGGAGATAACGATAACGGTGGGACGAGCGGTGACCGGGCAATCCATGCGGGGCTCCTTTTGCGCTTATGCGCAGGCTAGCTTACTTTTTGCGGGCAAGCTCACCAATGTTGGCGATGCCGAAGAAAACGGCCTCGAAGCGGTTGAGCAGCTTAAGGCGATTATCGCGGAGCTGCTCGTCCTTGTCCATGACCATAACCTCGTCGAAGAAGCGGTCGATGGGCGCGCGCAGGGCGGCGAGCGCGGCAAACGCGGCAGGATAATCCTCGGCGGCGAGAGCTGCGTCGACGGCGGTCTGAGCGGCCTCGGAGGCGTCGGCAAGCGCAAGCTCGACCTCGCCCATCAGGGCGCGATCGTACTCCGCGCCCAGCTCGAGCTTGGAGATGTGCGCGGCGCGGGCATAGGCAGTAGCCAGGTTGTCGAAGGTCTCGGCGTCGTTCTTGCGGGCCTCGTCGAGGGCGGCACAGCGGGCGAAGAAGACCGACGGGGCAATGATATGCACCGCGGAAACGGCGGCAACGGTGTCGGCCGGGATCTTCTCGTCGCGGGCCATGCTCACCAGACGGCCGTGGAAGAAGTCACGAACCTGCTGGGCGACCTCGGCAGCGTCAAACTCAATGCCCTGCTCGCTATAGAGCTCGAGCGCAAAGTCGATGAGCGACGTGGGGTCGATCGGCAGACGGTCGCGCAGGATGTTGATGATGCCGATGGCGGCACGACGCAGCGCATACGGGTCGGAAGAGCCGGTCGGGGGCTCGCCGATGGCAAAGATACCGGCGATGGTATCGAGCTTGTCGGCGCAGGCCACGATGCAGCCAGCGGTGCCCTCGGGCAGCTCGTCGCCAGCAAAGCGGGGACGATAGTGATCGCGAATAGCGTGAGCGACCTCTTCGTTCTCCCCCATCGCGATGGCGTAGTAACCGCCCATCACACCCTGCTGGCTCGTGAACTCGACGACAGCGTTGGACACCAGGTCGGCCTTGCACAAGTGCGCGGCGCGGCCGGCATCGGCGGCCAAGTGGGCACCCAGGTGCGCCTCGCGGGCAATAGCGAGCGCAAGCTGCTCAATACGCTCGGACTTGGCGAGCACGCTGCCGAGCTTCTCCTGGAAGGCGACCTTGGCCAGACGCTCACGGAACTCGTCGAGGGAGATCTTCAGATCCTCCTCATAGAAGAACTTGGCGTCGTCCAAGCGGGCGCGCACAACGCGCTCGTTGCCGTCGATCACGCGCTCGGCATTCTCGGGCTTGCTGTTGGAGACAATCACGAACTCACGCGTCAGCTTGCCCTCGCCGTCATAAATCGGGAAGTAGCGCTGGTTGGTGAGCATAGACTCGCAGATGATCTCGTGCGGGACCTTGAGGAACTCCTCATCGAAGGTACCGACGAGCACCGTCGGCCACTCGCAGAGGTTGATGACCTCCTCAAAGACCTTCTTGGGCGTATCGACGTGGCAGCCGGGGCGAGCGGCCTCGACCTCGGCGATACCGGCAAGGATGGCCTCACGACGGCGCTCGGCAGAAAGCACGCCGGCGTCCTCGAGCACCTGCTCGTAAACAGCGGGGCTGGCGACCACATGGTCACCGGGACCAAGCACGCGGTGGCCGCGCGTGGTGTTGCCACTCGTCACATCGGCAAAGGACACGGGCACGACATCCCCGCCCAAAAGGCAGCAGATCCAGCGGACCGGACGCACGAACGTGGCGTGCTCGTGGCCCCAGCGCTGAGAGCGGTAGTTGGGCCACTGCAGGCCGGCGATGGTCTTCTCGCACAGGGCCGTCAGAATCGGGGTGGCCGGGGCGGAAGGAATGTTCTTCTCGGCAAATACGTACTCACGGCCGTCGGTGTCCTCGCGACGGACCAGATCCTCGGCAGCCACACCGCACTTGCGTGCGAAGCCCTGGGCGGCCTTGGTGGCGTTACCGTCGGCATCGAAGGCGATGTTGGCCGCGGGGCCGCGCTTGACCTCGTGAACCTCATCGGTCGCGGTGGCGACGTTAGCCACGAGCGCAGCCAGGCGGCGCGGGCTCGAGATCACGCGGACCTCGCCGTGGGCCAGACCTGCCTCGTCGAGACCCTTGGCGATCATGGTGCCAAGCTGCTTGACGGCATAGTTCAGCGGTGCAGAGGGCATTTCCTCCGTACCGATCTCAAACAGGAAATCCTTAGCGTCTGCCATGGCTTACGCCACCTCGCCTTCCTGATCGGCATTCTCGTTGATTCCGGCGACCTCGGCCATATAGGCCTCGCAGCACGCCTTGGCGACGGCGCGGACGCGCAGGATGTAGTTGGCGCGCTCGACTGCGGACAGCGCACCGCGGGCATCGAGCAGGTTGAAGGCATGGCTGCACTTCATGACGCAGTCATATGCCGGCAGCGGCAGCTTGCGCTCCAGGCAGGAGTGGCACTCGGCCTCGTAGTCGTCAAACTTCTGACGCATCATCTCGACGTTGGCGACCTCAAAGTTATAAGCGCTGAACTCGCGCTCGTTCTCCAGGAACACGTCGCCGTAGGTCATGGGCGTGCCGTCGGGCAGGTAGCTCCACACCAGGTCGTAGACCGAGTTGACGCCCTGGGCGTACATGGCGATGCGCTCCAGGCCATAGGTGATCTCGACAGGCACGGGGTCGACCTCGATGCCGCCCACCTGCTGGAAGTACGTAAACTGCGTGACCTCCATGCCATTGAGCCAGACCTCCCAGCCAAGGCCCCAGGCGCCGAGCGTCGGGCTCTCCCAGTCGTCCTCAACAAAGCGGACGTCATGGTCGTTGGGGTCCAGGCCAATGGCGGCCAGCGAACCCAGGTAGAGCTCCTGGGCGTTGACCGGCGAGGGCTTGATGAGCACCTGGAACTGATAGTAGTGCTGCATGCGGTTGGGGTTCTCGCCGTAGCGGCCGTCGGCGGGACGGCGGCAGGGCTGCGCATAGCAGGTGCGCCACTCGGCGGGACCGAGCGAGCGCAGCGTGGTCGCGGTATGGAAGGTACCGGCACCGACCTCGGAGTCATAGGGCTGCATAATGACGCAGCCCTGCTCGCCCCAGTACTGCTGGAGGCGCAGGATGATGTCTTGGAAGGAAAGCGATGAAGCGTTCATGCCTCTTATATCCCCTCGTCGAAACGATTACACGGTTAGGTACTGTACTATAGCGGTTTTTAATCGATAGCGCCGATACGGTTGAGCGGCCAGTAGCGCACAAGCGCCACGGCAATCAAGTCGGAGCGGTCGACCGGGCCAAAGTAGCGGGAGTCAGCAGAGTTCTCGCGGTTGTCGCCCATCACCCACACGCAGTCGTCAGGGACGGTGTAGGGATAGCTCACCTGAGCGCCGGGGGCTTGGACCGAAAGCGGCCAGCTCATGCCGGTCGTATAGTCCTCATCGAGCGCCTGGCCGTCGACGACGACCTTGCCGTCCTGCAGGTCGACCGTCTGGCCGGCCGTGGCGATGACGCGCTTTACCAGCACGTCATGCTCGGACGTGGCATCGGGGTTGTGGAACACCACGATATCGCCTTGCTTGACGGGCTGTCCGAGTTCGAGCGTCACCTTCTGCGCCAGAATCTGATCGCCGATCTCAATCGTGGACTCCATGGAGCCGGTGGGCACCACAAAGGGTTCGACCACAAACGAGCGAATCAAGAAGGTTGCGACCAGCGCGATCGCAACGATTACGATCCACTCAAAGGCGCCCCTCAGGGCAGAATGCTGCGATGGGACCATTCTCACTCCTCGCTCTGCGAATACGAAGCGTCCAGGATCTCCTGCGCGTACGCGCGCTCCTCGGGCGTAAGGCGTGCCGTCTCGATAAGATCGGGACGCCAACGACAGGTACGCTCGATGGCGTTTTTGCGACGCCAGGCATCGACCTTGGCGTGGTCGCCGCTTACGAGTACTGGAGGCACGCCCTCGCCATTAAACTCGGCGGGGCGGGTATACTGCGCGTACTCGAGCAGGCCACCGTCCTCGGCGGTCGAGAAGGACTCGTCGACATTGCTCATCTCGTCGCCCAAAGCTCCGGGAATGAGCCGTACGACGGCATCGGCCACGACCATAGCGGGCAGCTCGCCGCCCGTGAGCACGTAGTCGCCAATCGACAGACGCTCGTCGGCATACGCATAGGCACGCTCGTCGACACCCTCGTAGCGACTGCACACAAACAGCAGGCGCTCACTTTTGAGCAGGCGCTCGGCCACATGCTGCGTAAAGGGCTCGCCGCAGGGGGTGAAGAACACCACGGTGGGCTTAGGACCCTCGGAGCTGATGGCCTCGATTGCCTCGGCAATGGGCTCGACCTTCATGAGCATGCCCTGCCCGCCGCCATACGGCTCGTCATCGACGGTACGATGGCGGTCGTGCGTCCAGTCGCGCAGGTTATACGCCTTAAAATCAAAAAGGCCGGCCTTACGGGCGCGGCCCAAAATCGACGTGGACATGACGGGCTCAAACATCTCGGGAAAGACCGAAAGGGTCTCAATCAGCATGCTGTCCTCCCTACTTGTCCATATCGATCAAGCCGTCCATAACGTGGACGGAAATTGTTCCTGTGTCGGGAAGATCGAGCACAACCTGCTCGATCACGGGAATCAGCACCTCGCCGTACCGATCGCCCTCGACAACCCAAACATCGTTGGCGGGCGTCGACATGATCTCGACAATCGTGCCGAGCGACCCAAAGCGCTCGTCGACCACCTCGCGACCCATGAGGTCGGTATAGGCGGCGTCGAGCGAATCGAGCTCAAAGTCGTCACGATTGGCCAGCACATAGCATCCGGTGATGCCCTCGGCGGCCGTCAAGTCATCTATGCCCTCAAACAAGACCAGATCGCCATCGCCCGTATCGGTGACGGATACGACCGTGCAAAAACGGTCGCGCTTGAGCGCCGGCGGCGTCAAGGCGACACGCATACCCGGCTCCAATACAGAAGGAAGCCCCCGCAGCGGCTGCGCGAGGACCTCCCCCTTCCTTCCGTGCGGCTTGACCACACGGGCGATGTTTTTGTACTGGGACCTCAAGGTCCTAGCCCAGAACCTCTACCTCGACAGCAGTGTCGAGGCGAGCGGCCAGTGCACGGGCGAGCGTGCGAATGGCCTTGATGGTACGGCCACGACGGCCGATGACCTTAGCGACGTCATCCTCGGCAACCGAAACCTCAATCGTAGAGGCGTCGTCCCCATCGATGACCTCAAGGCTCACGGAATCCGGGTCGTCGACGATCTGAACAACGAGATATTCGACGAGATCGGCGATGCGATCTGAGAGCATTGCCTCACCCTCGAGCTGTGCAGCGTCAACCTCAGGCACGATTTACTCCTCGGCGCCCTCAGCGGCAGCCTTAGCGGCCTCGGCCTCTTTGGCGAGCTGCTTCTTGGACTTCTTGACGACGGTCTCGGTCTTCTCGCCCTCGTTGGCGGCCTTGACCAGAGCGGCGACGGCGTCGGTGAGCTGAGCGCCCTTGGACTGCCAGTCAGCAATCTTCTCGAGGTCGAGGTTAATGGTCTTGGGGGCGGTCATCGGATTGTAGCGGCCAACCTCCTCGATGATACGACCGTCACGCGGGGCGCGGGAATCGGCGACGACGACACGGTAGTACGGACGCTTCTTAGCGCCGTGACGAGCAAGGCGAATCTTGACTGCCAAAGGAAACTCCTCCAACCAAGCAGCTTTAGGCTGCAACTACAAACAAACAGTTGAACATAATACGCCATCGACGCGGGCAGGTGAAGTCCGTGAGACCAACTTCTTCGGTGTAGTCGAGGGCAAATCCATATCTTAGACAAGAATTCGCGATTTGCAAGCACATACACGCACCCCACATGAGCTGCGCAGTATACTCATGACATGGAAAGACGCGAACATACATACGGTTATGAGGATGCTGCGGGCGTCACGCCGCCGCCCTGGACGGGTCCGGCGGTGGGCCTGATGGACCTCGATGCATTTTTTGCGAGCGTGGAGATGCTCGATCATCCCGAATGGCGCGGAAAGCCGCTCATCGTGGGCGGAGACGCCGAGTCGCGCGGCGTCGTGTCCACGTGTTCGTACGAGGCACGTCGCTTTGGCGTGCATTCTGCCATGGCCTCGGCCGAGGCGCGGCGCCTGTGCCCGCAGGCCATTTGGACGCACGGACACTTTGATCGCTACCGTGAAGTGAGCGCGCAGGTCATGGCGATTCTCGCCGACGAGACCCCCCGCGTTGAACGCGTATCCATCGACGAGGCCTTTATCGATATCACACCGGGCCGGTTTGCGCCCGAAGATCCGCTACTGGTAGCGCGGCGCATAAGCGACCGCGTTGCGGCGCTGGGGGTGACGTGCTCCATCGGCGTTGGGTGCAACAAGACCGTGGCCAAAATAGCAAGCGAGCGTGACAAGCCGTTTGGTCTGACCATTGTGCGCCCCGGTACGGAACAGCGGTTTTTGGCCGCGCTGCCCGTGTCCGCCATGAGCGGAATCGGGCGTTCTGCCGAGGAGCGATTGCGCCGCATGCGCATCTATACACTCGGCGAGCTTTCACGCGCGCCAGAGTCCACCCTGGCTGCAATCTTTGGCGTGAATGGCGAGCGCATGCGTCAACGTGCTTTGGGGCTCGAAGTATCCGAGGTCACCAGTCTGGATGAAGAACGTGAAGTTAAATCGGTGAGCAATGAGCGCACCTTTGCGAAGGATTTGACTGAGCGTGGGGATATTGAGGCGGCGATTGCGCTGTTGGGAGAGTCAGTGGGACGCCGTCTGCGCCGTCAGGGGCTGACGGGCGGAACCGTAACGCTCAAGCTCAAATACTCTTACGGCAGCGGACGCACGGCACAGCGCCGCTTGCCCCACCCCACCGACGACGAGAATATCTTTGTGGCCGTAGCGCTCGAGCTGCTCGACAATATCTGGCAAGAAGGCATGCACGTGCGTCTGGCGGGTATCGGCATGAGCGACTTCAACCACCAAGGCGGTATCCAAACCGACCTGTTCTGCGAGATCGATGACCGCGGAGCCCAATCCAGCGACCGCCGCGACCTCTCCGTCGCCATCGACGCCGTCCGAGACAAATTCGGCGACACCGCCCTATCCTTCGGCCGCCAATCCCGCTTCTCCTCCCAATGATTTTTCTGGGACGGGGATGAAAAAATCATTCTGGCGCTATCGGTGCTTTTGATTATTTTGGGACGGGGATGAAATAATCATTTCAGGCCTCATTTCGCCCTCTGAATAATATTTGTCCCGATTCCCGTAATGCGCGAAATCTGGGCAATCGTAAAGCCTCGATGTTTCAGCATTGCTAACAGACGATTCCGTTCTTGCTTCGGCAACGTCTTGAGCTGGTAGGGCTCAAATGGAGCCAATAGAGCCTGTGCGACTTCCAAAGCATCCATATCGGAAACGTGTTTGCCTTCAGGCAAATAATACGGATTGGGCTTACCGTCTGTACTTGTAAGGTAAAACGCCTCAGAACCACCAAAAAGTTCGACAATATCACTGCAATCGCAGATTTCAGGCGTACCGAAATACTCGTGGAAGCTACTCCACCGATACATGGGTGCAGAAGATATGCCTGCCTTCGCTGGGTTGTCGTGAATGTAACGAACGCAACGGAGCAACTGCCCATCATCGGAAATAACAACACTCTTAAAGCGTTCTTGAAAAACTGGCCCACGCCTGCCTGTCTTCAAATTAAATCGCATCGCATACGCTGTATCTATGGCGTGCATCGCAGCACTCATTTGATTTTCGGGGTCATCAAATAGCAGATGCACATGATTGTCCATCAAACACCAAGCAAGCAACCGAATATGGTCGGATGTAAATCGCTGACTCATCAGATTGAGGAAATAGTAGCGGTCGTCATCGTCCTCAAAGATCAGCTGGTCAGCACAACCTTTGACCATAACATGATAATGACCGAGTTCGGATAACACACGGGCAACGCGAGTCATCGAAGCCCTCCCTTCCGAGTTTGCGATAGCTACAGCATACAAAAGAAGGGAAAAGAAAAAACCGAACCGCCCAACAAAGATGAGCGGTTCGGTGAACGGTAGGAATGATTTATTTATCCCCGTCCCAGAAAAATCATTTAGAGGAGGTTGAGGGGGAGCTGGGGGGCGTCGCCCCAGAGTTTCTCGAGACGGTAGAAGTCACGCGCCTCGGGGGTGAAGACGTGGACGACGACCGAGCCGTAGTCCATGAGCATCCAGGTCTTCTGCTCGCGGCCCTCGATGGAGAACGGGTGCTCACCGCAAGCCTCGGCGACCTTCACCTCGATCTCGTCGACGATAGAATCGACCTGACGGTTGTTGGTACCGGTGGCGAGCACAAAGTAGTCGCACACGTCGGAGAGCTCAGTCAGGTCGAGCACCTGAACGTCCTCGCCCTTCTTGTCGTAGGCAGCCTGCGCGGCGGCGCGGGCGACATCCTCGGCGGCGACACCGCTCGTGGACAGCGAGGCGGCGGTACGGTCGGACGTGGCAACGAAGCTCTTGTGCTCCACACCTTCAAGAATCTGCTCGTCGGTCATGGTCTCGTCGGCCATGGAATACCTCTTTCTAGACGCACCCGAGCTAGCGTAGCTGGGCGTAATGGTTGTAAATCGTAATAGCCGTGGGATAAAGATAGCGCCCGGACTGGATCACGTAGACCAGACCCTGCGCAAAACAGGAGAAGAACAACTCGTCAAGCGTCGACTCCCCCACCATCTTGCGCAGCGCGTGGGCATAATCACCATGGCGGTTGGGTTCGATGGCATCGGCAACAAAGACCACCATATCGAGCGGCGTCATGTCGCAGGCGCCCACGGTGTGACGGTCGACAGCCTGAAAGACCGCCGGCGACAGCTCGGGAAAAAGCTGCGGAAGCTCATAGGCGGCAACCGGGCCATGCAAAAGCGGCGTCGCGGCAGACGGAGAGCCGGCAATCTTAATGCCGTAATGCAGAGCGCGCGTGACCAGCTCGTCGTCGGAGAGCACCTTATCCCAGTCATGGATCAGGCCGGCGGCAGCGGCATTAAAGCGGTCGACACCGTATACCTCGGCTAGGTGCAGCGCGGTCTCGGCAACCCCAAGCGAATGCACGTAGCGCTTGCGCTTATCCTTCATACGCACATCGAGCAGCTCTTGAATGCGCTTGAGCAGCGCGCGCTCATCGCCCTCAAACTGATCCTCTACCGACAACGTAGACCCCCATCACTCAAAATCTTCTTGACCCAGATCGGTATACAGCCCGCGCTTGCGAATATAGCCGAGCACGGACTCGCTCGTAAGATAGCGCACGCTCATGCCACGGGCAACTCGCTTACGAATGTTGGTCGAGCTAATCGCCAGCGCCGGAATCTGGATATAGCGCACGTCAAACGGCAGGCCCGACTCTTTGATTCGCGCGCGAGCAGTATCGATATCAAAGCCCGGTCGCGTCGCCGCAATGAACGTGGCAAGCTCGGCGATTCGGTCGGCATCATGCCAGGTAACAATATCGATAATCGCGTCGGCGCCCGTAATAAAGTAGAGCTTTACCTGAGGCGGGTAAAAGTCGCGAAGGGCATGAAGCGTATCGGCCGTATAGGTCACGCCAGGACGGTCGATCTCGAAACGGCTCGCCAAAAAAGCCGGATTCGCAGCGGTGGCGAGAACCGTCATGGCATAACGGTCCTCGGCAGGCGTCACCGGTTTGTCGAGCTTAAAGGCGGGAGAGCCGGCCGGCATAAAGAGCACGGCGTCCAAGTCGAGCGACTCGCGCGCCTGCTCAGCGGTAACCAAGTGCCCGTAATGAATCGGGTCGAAGGTGCCACCCATAATGCCAAGCCGAAACTCCTGCCCATCCTTGATAGGCAGCTCAGGCAGACCAATTCCACCGCGCAGCGACATGGCTTACTCGCCCTCCGGGGTCTCAACAACGTCGACTTCGGTAGTGCCTTCGGAACCCTCGGTGACATCAGCCACGTCCGAACCCTCGGCCGCTACGTCAATAACCTCAACACCTTCGTCCTCAAGCTCCTCCTCGTACTCCGAGAAGTCCTCGGCGCCCTCAAAGTCAAAGGCGCGCTGGCAAATGCGGACCTCGTCGCCCGCACGGCAGCCGGCCTTCTCGAGCGCGTCGTCAACACCCATGCGCGCAAACTTATGCTGCAGGTAGATGACGGCTTCCTCGTTTTCCCAGTCGGTCTGGATGACCATACGCTCGATGGCGCGACCGACCACGCGGAAGGCATGGGGCTCTTCCTGAACAATACGGAACCGCTTCTCGCGCTGCAGGCGGCGGCGCTCCCACTCATCGTCGCGCAGATCGACCGGCTCATCGGAGACAGCCAACTCGGCGCGCAGCTTGGCCACCTGCTCGCCCACGGCAAGCATCAGCGTGTTGAGGCCGGCGCCCGTCACAGCAGACACGGCAAAGAACATATGTCCGTCGTTGAGCGCAGCGCGTTTGAGGTCGGCGATCTTGTCAGCCGTGCCCGGCGCATCGCACTTGTTAGCGACGACGATCTGAGGGCGCTCCGAAAGCTCGGCGCCATATTGCTCGAGCTCGCGGTTGATGATGCGATAGTCCTCGACCGGATCGCGATCCTCAAAACCGCCCGTCATATCGACGACATGCATGATGAGTGCCGTACGCTCGATGTGGCGCAGGAACTGATGGCCCAGGCCCTTGCCCTCGCTCGCACCCTCGATAAGGCCGGGGACATCGGCAACGACATAGGAGTACTCGCCGGCACGCACCATACCCAGGTTGGGCACGAGCGTGGTAAACGGATAGTCGGCGATCTTGGGTCGGGCGGCACTCATGCGCGCGATAAGCGAGGATTTGCCCACCGAGGGGAAGCCCACGAGCGCGGCATCGGCCATGAGCTTCATCTCTAGCTCGATCCAGTGCTCCTCAGCCGGCTCGCCCAACTGGGCGAACGCGGGCGCACGGCGCACCGATGTCACAAAGTGCGTATTGCCCAGACCACCGGCGCCACCAGGGGCCACGACAACGCGCTCGCCATCATGCACCAAGTCGGCAATCTCGAACATCGGGGTCTGCGTCTCGGGATCGAGCTCGCGCACCACGGTGCCCATGGGAACCTTAAGAATCAGGTCCTCGCCACTCTTGCCGTTGCGGCGGGCGCCCTGACCGTGCGTTCCGCGCTCGGCACGAAAGTGATGCTTAAAGCGGTAATCGATCAGCGAAGACAGCTGAACATCGGCCTGGATGACGACATTGCCGCCACGACCGCCGTCGCCGCCATCGGGGCCGCCCTTGGGGACAAAGGCCTCGCGCCTAAACGACATGCATCCGGCACCGCCGTCGCCGCCGCACACGTTAATGCGGCTGATATCGGTGAACTGTGACAACAGAATCGCCTCCTACAAAAAGAGGGAGACCCTTGAATCCTAAAACTCAAGTGCCTCCCACATATGTGCTCTATGAAGGGTGAATTACGCGTTCGCGAGCGGGCGTACGCTGACCCTGTGCTTGATACCCTTGTGGAACTCAACGGTACCATCGACCAGCGCGAACAGCGTGTCGTCCTTGCCACGGCCAACGTTCTCACCCGGGTGGATGTGCGTGCCGTGCTGACGGACGAGAATCGTGCCCGTGGTTACCGTCTGGCCGGCGAAGCGCTTCGTGCCAAGGCGCTGACCGCGGGAGTCACGGCCATTACGGGAGGAACCGAGTCCTTTTTTGTGTGCCATTGTGTATACCTACTCTTTCGTTACGAGTGTAATCTACTCGGCGACGGGAGCCTCGGCAACAGCCTCGGCCTCTGCCTTGACAGCCTTCTTGGCGCGGGACGTAGCCTGGACCTTCACGATCTTCAGCTTGGTGAGCTGCTGACGGTGACCCTTCAGACGACGATAGCGCTTACGCTTGTGGAACTTGAAGACCAGCTGCTTCTCGCCCTTGAACTGCTCAACGATCTGAGCGGTAACCTTGGCCTTGGCCAGCTTGTCGGGATCGGTGACGATCTTCTTACCATCGTTGAGGAAGATAACCGGCAGGGTGACCTTGTCGCCCTCATTGCCCTCGATCTTCTCGACGGTGATGACATCGTCGGTGGCGACCTTGTACTGCTTGCCGCCCGTGTTAACGATTGCGTACATGTTTACTTGCCCTTCATGCATCAGTTAGTGCAACAGCCGAATATAGTAGCAGGCGATAATACCCCCGTCAACGAGTATGTGGAGCAAATCCACAAGTTCGCACAGGTATGGGGCTGACGAGTCGGCCCTCGTCGTCCTCGCATGCTTGATTCTGACGCTCGACATCGTAGGAGCAGATGGTCACGAGGTCTTGCATACCGGTGGAAACAATAGGTGCATCGACGCCCGGGGTCAAGCCCTGCAACAAAACATCAGCAGCAGAAAGCAAAATCTCCGGACGCATGGAGCCCTCGTTGTCGGCATGGGTGTCGAGCATGAGCACCAGATGGTCCTCACGCTCCCCCGCCGCGAGCTCATAGCCAACGAGCGTATGGTCCAGATCAAGACGCTTGCTCTTTTTGCCGCGCGCATAGTCAATGCCATGACCCGCGCGCAGCGTGTCGATCGCAGCGCGCACCTCGTCGGCGCTCACGGGGGCCTCGGGGTCCAGGTGCAAGTCGATGCGGTACGACAGGCGCGTAAGTTGAGCCGTCAGCGCCGGCGTGCGCACGTCGATGTAGGCAGCCTCGATAGGCGCCAGATCGGCAGGCGATGCAGCGGCCAGGCGCTCAAAGGCCTCGTCGAGAGCGACGAACTCCGTCATAAACAGGTCATACCACTCGCAGGTCGACGACGTGCCCACGGGCAGCGCCGACGAAAAGCCCACGCGCATATGCGGCGAAAAACCCTGCGTCACGGCATAGGGCAAGCCCGCACGGCGCACGATGCGCTCAATGGTATGGATTAGTTCCAGATGGCCCAGGTACTTAAGGCGATCACGCTTGCCGTAGCGAACGCGCAGCCTAAAGAGCGTGGGATTGTCGGTCAAGCGCTCACTCATGCGCGATCACCCATCAATACGTTCTTGGCGTGGAGTGTGGGGCAGATTCCGCAGCCGGTGCACGACGTGCGGGTGCAGTCGGGGGTCGTGACGCCCTCGAGCGAACGGCGGTACTCGCGCTCGAGGAAGCCGCGCGCGCAGCCGGGGCTCACATGCTCCCAGGGCAGGCGCCAGTCCAGCTCGTAGGGCAGGTGCACCAGCTCGTTGAGGTCGATGCCGTTTTTGGCAGCGGCCTCCTTCCAGTTGTCGAGCGAGAAGTGCTCCACCCAGGCGTCGAAGCGCGAGCCCGCACGCCAGGCATCGATGATAACCGGCGTCATATCGCGACCGGCACGGGAGAGCGCAGCCTCGACAAGCGAGGTCTCGGCATCGTGGTAATGCACGCGAACGGCGCGGTTGCGCACGCTCGTGATGAGCAGCTTCTGGCGGCGCTTGACGTCGTCGTAATCGAGCTGCGGGCACCACTGGAAGGGCGTTGCTGCCTTGGGGATAAAGACCGAAACAGAGATAGACACCGAGATAGACCTGCGGCGCGCCTTGGGCACCACGGAGCGGCCGAGCTCCAGCACATGATCGGCCAGGTTGGCGATAGCCACGATGTCCTCATCGCGCTCGCCGGGAAGGCCCATCATGAAATAAAGCTTCATACGGTTCCAGCCGGCCTCGAAGGCTGCCTTGGCCGCGCGATCCAAGTCCTCCTCGGTCACGTTCTTGTTGATGATGTCGCGCATACGCTGACTGCCCGCCTCGGGCGCGAACGTCAGGCCGCCCTTCTTTTCGCCGGCGACCGACTCGGCCATATCAACGCCAAACGAGTCCAAGCGCTGCGACGGAATGGACACGCGAATGCCCGTGTCCTCCAGGCGACGGTTGAGCCTACCGAGCACATCGCGGATGCAGGAGTGGTCGGTCGTCGAAAGCGAGGTAAGCGACACCTCGTCATAGCCAGTCTTTTCCAAGCCCTGGATCACCGATGACACGATTTGGTCGGCCGAGCGCTCGCGTACCGGACGATATGTCATGCCGGCCTGGCAAAAACGGCAGCCGCGGGCGCAGCCACGCAGGATCTCGATAGACAGGCGATCGTGGACGAGCTGCGCATACGGCACGCACGACTGAGAAAGCGGATTGGTTGCGCCAAAGTCCTCGACGACGCGCTTGTAGACTACCGGCGGGACGTCCTTGCCCTCGCGCGGCACGGTGTAGCCATGCGGCGAGCATGGCTCGTCATAGCGCACCTCATACAGGGACGGCACATAGGTACCGGCGACCGTCGCGAGCTGCTCGACAATCTGGGCGCGCGAGACACCCTCGTCGCGCAAGCGGCGATGCAGCTGGCAGATCTCGAGCAGCGACTCCTCGCCCTCGCCAATGAGAATGGCATCGAAAAATGCCGCGTACGGCTCGGGGTTATACACCGAGGGACCACCGGCGACGATGATGGGATCGTCCTCGGTACGGTCGGCAGCCAGCAGCGGAATGCCGGCGAGATCGAGCGCTTCGAGGAAGTTCGTCACGGCCATCTCGTGCGGCACGTGCATGCCGACGATGTCGAACGAGGCCACGGGCGCTGCACCCTCGAGCGACAGAAGCGGAATCCCCGCCTCGCGCATGGCATCGCCCATATCGGGCCACGGCACGTAGCCGCGCTCGCAGGAAATGCCCTCGGCCTGATTAAGAATGTTGTAGAGAATGGCGATGCCTTGGTTGGGCAGACCGACCTCATACACGTCCGGATAGATCATGCAGCAGCGATAGTCGGCATCGGCCTTTGAGAGCGTCCCCCACTCGTGGTCGATATAGCGACTCGGCTTTTCGACCTTGGCGAGCAGCGGCTCGATCAGATGAAAACAGTCTTGGTATGGAACGCGCAAAAGAAACCCCTAAGCAGCGAGATCGGATGCATCCTCGAAAGGACTCATGGGACGGGTGGCACCGGCGACCGTGGTCACCAAGTCGCGAACGCGCGAGAACGTGGCAGCAGCGACCTCGTTGGCGCGGCTGTAGTCCACATCGCGCTCGTAGAGCGACACGAGCGCGCGGCCCATGCCATAGGTACCCGCGGCGGCGGTAAGCGCCTTAACGACAAAGCCGATGTGCGGCGTCTGCTTCACCAATGCGCGGGTGACGGCGCGAATCACCAGACCGCCGGCGAGCACGCCCGCCACCTCGTAGCCGCGCTCGGGCTTAATGCCGCGGCCAAAGATGGCCGCGAGCTCAAAGAGCATACCCACCTGCGCCAGAGCCATCACGGGATAGTCGGCACCCGGCAAAAACACCAGGGCGCCCGTCGCCATGTTGGTGAGCGCGCACGAGGTAATGATGCGATTTGCCGCCGCGATGCGCATAAAGGCAAAGTTGGCGGCAAAAGCCGTCTCCTTGTCCGTACGATCGAGGATCCAGCGGGCAAGCGTCTCGAGCAGATAGGTCTTATCGGTCGCCGCCACCACGCCGAGCATGGGCGTAGATTCCTCAACGAACGGCACCTCGACGGCGGACTCGGCAAGCAAGCACACGGGCGCGCCGGCAATCACGAGCTCCTGCACAGCACTCTCCAGGCGGTCGGATCCGCACGAGAGGACCAGCACCACGTCGGTATCGGCCTTGGGAACGATACGGTCCTCCCCCAGGCGATCAACACGCACAATGCCCGAAGTCGTCTGCGGCACAAAGGCATCGCGCACCGTCTCGACCAAAAAGCGAGACGCAGTCGAATCAAGGTAAACCGAGACACGCACCGGTGTATCGGAATCCTTCTTAACAGACGCGCCCATCTTAAAAGCGCTGGTCAACTTATCTACGGGAATCTTCATGGCAAACCCCTCCAGCGGTTACGCGGCGCCCGAACGATGCCGCCATATGGATTGTACGATACCCACCGTCAGCAACTGAATCATCATCGACGACGAACCAAAACTAATAAACGGCAGCGGAATACCGGTAATCGGCATCATGCCAATGCACATGCCGATGTTCTCGAAGGTCTGGAACGCCCACATGCCGACGATACCCACGCACGACAGGCGCAAGAACAGTGACTCGCACTTAAAGGCGACGCGAATCGTCGAGAAGATCAGCAGCACGTAGAGGCACAGGAGCAAAAAGGAGCCGCAGAAGCCGAACGTCTCGGACAGGAAGGCGAAGACGAAGTCGGTGTGGAACTCGGGTAGAAAGCCACCGGCCGACTGAGTCGCGTGGCCCAGGCCCTTACCAAAGAAGCCACCCGAGCCGACGGCAATGAGCGACTGCTGCAGGTTGTAGGCATCATCCGAATCGGCTTTGTCGGGGTTGATGAAGACTGTCAGACGATTCATCTGATACTGCTTGATAAGCACGTCGTGTCCAAGGAGCGAATCAAAGACCGAGTCGAGCGCCAAGATGAGCGCAATCAAACCAACCAGCAGGGCCAAGGTCGACAGCACCCATTCGCGGCGTGCACCGCTCATGCAGATGACGATTGCGCCCGACACCAGCACGACCAGACCCGAGCCCAGGTCGCCCATGGCGACGACGGCCAAAAACGGAATGGACAGCATGCCGCAGAGCTTAATGTAGTCGCGAACGGTATCGATACGCCCGTTGTACTGCGAGCCAAGCGTGGCCATAAAGAAGATGGTGATGAGCTTGGCGAGCTCAACGGGCTGGAATGTCAAACCGATACCGGGGATCTTGATCCAGCCCGTCATGCCCAGACCGCCCGTATAGGACAGGCCCGGAATCTTAGGCGAGAAGATCACGATGAGATCGATGACGAGCAGGGCCGTCGAAAAGTTGGAAATGCCGCGCAGGTCGGTGCGCCAGACGAGTACCGCCAGAACCGCGCCAATACCGATACCCAGCAGGTGGCGCGAGAACGAGGCATCGGCCTTAAACTGCGACGCCGACCAAATGATGATGGCGCCATAGGCAACGAGCGCGACGGTAGCCAGCAGCACGCCGATGTGTACCTTCTGGCGGAACGTGCCGCGCGAGGCCGAGAGCTGCTTGTTAACGCGGTCCAGGCTGCTACGAGAGCCGGTTTTGGTTGAGCGGAACAGGTCCGCCGGCGAAAAGTCCATCGCAACCTCCTATCGAACCGAGGAATCGCCCGTGGCCGTCGACGTGTCGGGCTCGTCATAAATCGCACCGAGAACATCGCGCACGACGTGCAACGCGGTATCGGAGCCGCCACCGCCCTGCTCCAAGATGGTGGCAATCACGTACTTGGGGTCATCGGCCGGCGCGTAGGCGCAAAACCACGCGTAATCGTCCTCGCCGCTCTTCTCGCCCGTGCCGGACTTGCCGTAGACCGTAGGGGTCAGGGAGTTAAAGTGCGCGGCGGTCGAAGTCGATGCGGAGTAAATCACATCGTGCATGCCGTTGCGAACAAGAGCCAAATCCGAATCGCTGTTGATCTTGGCCTCCAGGCGCTTCTTCTTGCCCTTGCCGTTGTACTTGTAGGCGTCACCGTCGCCATCGCGCGACACCGCCGACAAAAACACATGCGGCACATACTGCTTGCCGCCGTTGGCAATGCCCATATAGGCACAGGCCATCTGCAGCGGTGTCACCAGGATGTCGCCCTGGCCGATGGCAATGTTGGTCATATCGCCGGCATTCCACTTGCGGTCCTCGGCAGATGCGTCGGTAAAGTAAGACTCTTTCCACTCGGCGTCGGGAATACGGCCCATGCCCTCACTCGGCAGGTCGATGCCGCAGGTCTTGCCCAGGCCCCAGCGACGAAAGACCTCCTGCAGGCCCTCGGGGTGCTGGTCGTTGTAGAAAAACGCCTTGCCCATATCGTAGAACACGGGGTCGCAGGAATTGGCGATACCGGACTGCAGCGTCATCGTGCCGTGACCGGAGTGCAGCCAGCAGTATTTTCCCCAAGATTTGCCCAAGCCGGTCCAATATCCCGTGCAGTTGGTCGTTTGACTCGAAGTGTACGTGCCAAACTCAAGGCCCGCCAAGGCCGAGAGCGGCTTAATGGTCGAAGCGGACATGTACTGGCCGCTAATGGCGCGGTTGAGCAGCGGGTGCGAACCCTCGTCGTCGTTGAGCTCGGTCCACACGTCGTTGGAGACGCCGCCGATAAACACCGAAGGATCGAACTTGGGCTCGCTGGCCATGCCCAGAATCTCGCCGTTATTGGGGTCGAGGCACACCACGGCACCGTTGCCGGCGTCGCTGTGGCCTGTGGTCTTAGCGAGCTCAATGGCACTTGCAAGCGCCGTCTCGCAGGCTTGCTGAATCTTGAGGTCGAGCGTGAGCTTAATGTCGGAACCGGCCTTCGCGGGCACGGCGCCGGCCTGACCGGTCACATTGCCCGAGGCATCGACCTTCACCGTCTGCTCGCCGCGAATACCCTGCAGCAAGTTTTCGTAGTAGCTCTCGACGCCCGCCTGGCCCACGATATCGCCCGACTGGTACGTAATCTGACCGGCGGCGCTATCGTTATCGCCCGAAGCCTTCTTGTTCTGTGCCTCGAGCTGCTCGGAGGTAATGGTGCCGGTATAGCCCAAAATGTGACAGGCCGTCTCGCCGTACGGGTACTGGCGCTCGGTGCGCTCGGCAATCTTCACACCCGGGAACTCGCCGGCATGCTCCTTGATATAGGCAACCGTGGAGCGGCGCACGTCCGTTGCGATGGTATGCAGGCTCTGGGCGCCCTCGGAATTGTCCTGAATGTTGCGCAAAACCGCGACGTAGGGCATGCCGAGCACATTCGCGAGGTGATGCACCAGCACGGTGTCATCGGCCAGGTCGCGATAGGCGACAACGGCAAGTGAGGGACGGTTTTGCACAAGTGCCACGCCATTGCGATCAAGGATTCGCCCGCGCACAGCCGGCGTGGTGACGGTACGGGTCTGGTTGCTCTTGGCCTGCTTGTCGTAGTAGTCCGACGAGACCATCTGCATGCCCCACAGCTTGACGGCGAGTGCGGCAAACATTGCGCCCACGCCGGCGGTGAGGATGGAGAAGCGACCCTTGAAGGCGGTCGCGGCGGTATTGCCCTCGCCCTCAGTGGCGCGCGGGGCCGTTCCATGCTGCGTGTCGTAGGTAAAACGGGAATCGCCGCGGCGCATGATGACCAGCGCGACCACAATGGCCACGACAAGCACGATACCGGCGATGATAACCGTCATCTGGGAAGACATCTATGAGCCTCCCCTATTTGAGTTTGCGGGTCTTGGGCTTGAAGCGCATACCCGTCTGATGACCACCGCGTGCGGAGAATCCGTAACCGGACTGCGGCACGACACCGGACATCAAAAACGGAATGGCAACCAGACCCGTCAGGATCGAAGACGGCAGCGCATGGCCAAAAACAGCCACCACAAAGCTCGTCTCCAGACCCATAAACAGCAAGATGATGCTGTAGACCACGTTGATGGCAAGCGCGAAGGCGCCCACGGTAATACCGCGCGCGCTCGGGGAGCCGCCCGTCTGACCGGCCGCGCTGTGCACCAGGGCAAAACTGCCCACTGTCAGCAGTAGCGACATAACGCCCACCGGCACAGCAGCGGAAAGATCATAGAACAGGCCGCTGCAAAAGCCGCAGACGACAGCCCGCGTGGGATCGCCCGAGAACACGCTCAGGCACACCAGGATAATCATAAAGTTGACGCGACCGCCCGCAATGGAGATCTGCGGCGCCAGACCCGCCTGCAACAGCACGCACACAATGGCGGCGATTACAAACATGCGGGAGCTCATCCCCTGCTCGTGTAGATCCATGGACATGCCCCCTATTCGCTCGAGCCGGAATCGGTCGTCTCGGACGTGTCGGAACTGTCATCCGAGCTCTCGTCCTTCGTCTTGGTCGCAGCATCGCGCGACGTTCCCTGCGGCGTGCTATTAGCGGTGCTCACATCCTCATCCGAGGCCGACTGTTCGTCGGTCAGCGAGGTAATGACGAGCACCTCCTCGTTATTCTCTGCCGTGGTCTGGGCGCGCACCACAATGGTGTAGTACACATCGTTGGCCGACTTCTCCACCGAGGAAACGGTGCCGAGCGGCAGGCCCTTGGGGAACACGCCGCCGATGCCAGAGGTCACGATGATGTCGCCCACTTTGACGTCGGAGTCGACGCTCACGTACTCAAGGCGCAGGGTGCCATCGGGCTGGCCCTGCAACATACCCTGGGCGCGCGTGTCCTGCACCATAGCCGACACGCCCGAGTTCTCGTCGCCAATCAGGCGCACGGTAGAGGTCTTGGCCGATACTTCGATAATCTGGCCGATAACACCGGCAGAACTCGTCACGGGCATGTTGATGGTAAGGCCGTCGGCAGAGCCCTTGTCGATGGTAACGGTCGAGGTCCAGGCATCGCCTGAGGCGCCCACGATGCGAGCAGCGGTCGACTTAAGGTTGTAGGTCGATTGGAGCCCAACCAGGCCCTCCAGGCGCTCGGCAGTCTTTTGAGCCTCGGAAAGCTCGGCGACCTTAGAGGTCAGCACCTCGTTTTGCTTCTTGAGGTCGTCGAGCGACTCCTGCGAAGCCGTGAGGTTGGAGAACACGTTGCCGATCGCGTTGAAGGGAGCCGCCACGACCGAGCCCACAAAGCGCACCGGCGAGGTAATCGTCGTCACACCCGAGCGCACGGCATGAATCGGCCCGGCCTCGCCCTCACGGATATAAAAGGTGAGCAGCAACACTGAAACCAGGCTGAAAACAATCAACGGGCGCATACCCGTTGATTGTCGCTTGGTATTCAGATTTGGAGAGAAACCCGAAGATCGTGCCAAATGGAATCCACCTTTTGGAAATTAAGCATTGGTCTGGACGAAACCACCGTCAAAGGCGTTGGCCTCGAGCACGCGGGCGCAGCCGTTTACGACGTTATCGAGCGCCGTGGGGCTGACGTTGACCGAAACGCCGGTCTCGTCGCGCAGGCGCACGTCGAGGCCGCGAAGCAGCGCACCGCCGCCGGTCAGCAGAATGCCATAGTACATAAGGTCCGAGGCAAGATCGGGCGGCGTGGCGTCCAGAGCGTCCTTAACGGCCTTGACCATCTCGTCGAGCGGCTTGTTAAGCGCGCGACGAATCTCCTCGCTCTCGATACGCACGGTCTTGGGCAGGCCCGTGATAACATCGCGGCCGTTGACCTCGACGTCGAGCTCATCCTTGAGCGGCACGGCGGAGCCGACCTTGATCTTGATGTCCTCGGCCGTGCGCTCGCCGATAGCTAGGTTGTAGGCATCGCGAACATGGGTGAGGATCGCTTGGTCGAACTCGTCGCCGGCAATGCGGATGGACTGCGACACGACAATACCGCCCATAGCGATAACGGCAACCTCGGTGGTGCCGCCGCCGATATCGATGACCATGGAGCCCGTGGGCTCCTCGACGGGCAGGTCGGCGCCGATGGCAGCCGCCATAGGCTCCTCGATCAGATAGGCCTGGCGAGCGCCTGCCTGGATCGTGGCCTCAAAGACGGCGCGCTTCTCGACCGACGTGACACCGGAGGGGACGCAGACGACAACGCGCGGACGCGGGGTCCACGGATAGCGCTTCTCGGACGCCTTGTCGATAAAATAGCGAAGCATGGCCTCGGTGACATCGAAGTCGGCGATGACGCCGTCCTTAAGGGGACGAACGGCCACGATGTTGCCGGGCGTACGGCCGAGCATGCGCTTTGCCTCGATGCCGACTGCCAGGATGCGCTCGTCGTTCTTGTCGATAGCGACAACGGAGGGCTCGCGGATGACGATGCCCTTGCCGCGCACGGAGACGAGCGTATTGGCGGTGCCGAGGTCGATGGCAAGATCGCCCGCATAGCTACCGAAGAACATATCCATCAAAGAAAACAACGCAACTCCTGATGTGTTGGATGATTGCTGGAAAACTACTAGCCCATCATACTAGCGCAAGCCCGGCACCTCACTTGCGGTGAAGCGCCGGGCAAAGCCAAATCTCATAAGGTCACTACTGGTTGTCAGCAGCCGAGAAATCGATGTCGAAGGAGGAAACGGCCCAACCGATATGGTTGTCGGAGCGCACGAATTTAACGGTGTACTCCTGCTCGCCGCCCTTGGACAGCGAAGCCTTCACCTTGGCGGTGGTCTCGGTCATGGACTGATCCATACCCTCGATGGAGACGGTGGCGCCCTGCGGGATCGAGGAGATGATCATCGCCTTGGCGTCCTCGGACAAGCTCGAGGCCAGGCAGGACTCGGCCTTGGCGGTATCGCCGTCACCGGCAGCCTGGAACAGGTCGGTGATGACGGACTCCTGCGAGGGGCAGCCCATGCCGCGCGTATAAGCATAGCCAAGACCGCCGGCAGCGATCACGATGAGCAGAAGCATTACCAGGAAGATCTTGAGACCCGTGTGGCGGTGGCGACGACGAACCTTGGCCTGCTTGCGGTCCTGCTGGACCATCTCGGACTCAGACAGCGTAAAGAAGCCAGTGTCAGAGGGGTCGGGCATAAACTGACCGGTCGCGCCCGTGGGATCGAGCGGGTCGACAGCGGGAGCGTCCATCGCGGGAGCCGGGGCCGTGAACATGGCCGTCTGGGCCGAAAGCGCGGCGAGCGAGTCGTGCACGCGGGCAAGCTCGTCAGCCTGCTCGGGCGTGAGCTGGTAGATGCCGTCGGCGGTGGCGGCGTTAAAGGCATCGAGCGCATCGGAGGGACGGCCGGCGGCGGAAAGCGCTTGGCCCATGCCGGCGTTAAGGGCGCGCGTATCGTCGCGCGGACCGGCAAAGTCGATAGCCGTGCGGTAGGTCTCAACGGCGTCCGCGGGGCGGCCGAGCTTGATGAAGCAGCGGCCCAGATCGCCGAGGGCGGCGGCAGGAGCCGGGTTGGCGCCGTCGATGGCAGCCTGACGGAAGGCGGTGCCGGCGTTGGCATAGTCGCCCGACTGGAACAGCGCGTTGCCCAGACCCAGGTAGGCCTTAAACGGTGTGGCGTAGGAAGCGTCCTGGGTGGCTGCAGAGAACGCCTGGGCAGCCGTGGTGTAGTCGCCCACCGCGGCGAGTGCCTTGCCGCGGTTGGTGAGCAGGGCACCGCGCTTGCCATAGGCGCCGTCGTTGAGGGCGGCGGCGTAGGCCTCGGCGGCCTCGGCGTACATGCCCAGATGCATCAGGGCGTTGCCGCGCAGGTGGTCGGCCTCA
This sequence comes from Collinsella aerofaciens, assembly GCF_040910245.1. Taxonomy (GTDB): domain Bacteria; phylum Actinomycetota; class Coriobacteriia; order Coriobacteriales; family Coriobacteriaceae; genus Collinsella. Next base: position 47,950 of record NZ_JBDGAY010000002.1, on the reverse strand, counting down.
CCCATGATCTCGTTGGGAGTCTTTGCCGCGCCAAGCATCTGGGCGGCAGCGGAAAAATCACCCGCGCGATAAGCGGCGCGGCCCTGTTGGATCAGCTGGCTATTCAAGGAAGTCCCCTTTACTCGTGAACGATCTCGACATGAACGATCTCGTCGCCGGCGCGCAGCTGCGAGATGACGTCGAGGCCCTCGACCGTGGTGCCAAAGACGGTATAGCCGGAGTCGAGGTTGTGCTGGGCACCCAGGCAGAAGTAGAACTGCGAGCCCGCGGAATCGGGATCCATGGAGCGGGCCATGGCAAGCGCGCCGTCAACATGGCTGTTACGCGGATTGGTGGCGAACTCGCCCTTGATGCAGTAGCCGGGGCCGCCGGTGCCGGGCATGCCGTCGGGGCCCTCAAGGCCGGCAGCGACGTCGGCGCCGGACATATCGCGGGTATTGGGGTCGCCGCCCTGGATCACAAAGCCGGGCACATAGCGATGGAACTTAAGGCCGTCATAGAAGCCCATCGTGGAAAGCTCGCAGAAGTTCGCCACATGGATGGGGGCGCCCTCACCGTCAAACTTGACCTTGATGGTGCCCTTCGACGTCTCGATCACCGCGCACTCGTCACCGACGAGCTGGTACTCGGGCGTATAGAGCTCTTTCTTAAAACCAAACATGTGGTTCCTTCCTCGTGCGTTTAAAGCATATTTGTACGAATTGTAGCAATAAGCACGGGCTTACATCAATTGCGCACGCAGGTTATGCAGCCGGAGGGCAACTAATTACGAACGCTGCTGCGGCCTCCATGCGCTCACGTTGGCGTCGTACTGGTTAAGCGCGCTGTTGCCGCCTTGTGCGATGGGCGCCAGGATCTCGCTCTGACGGGCGCTCAGCGACTCGCCGTCGGGAATGGACAGCGAGATATCCCAGCTCTGGCAGATCACGTCGACACGCTCGTACATCCACTGGGCAAGCTGCTTTAGATGATCGATGTCCTCCGCATAGACCGTGTCGTCCTGAACCTTGAGGTTGTTGAGCTCATCCTGGGTCTTTTTAATCTGATCGCGCAGGGCATAGGCGCTCTGCGACAGCTCCTGACGGGTGGAGAGCGGCGTACGCAGATAGCCGTTATTAAACGAATCGATGACCTCGCCGATCTGATCATCGTCGCTGTACGACACGATGGTCTGATACAGGCCGTCGAGCCTGGTGTAGAGCTGGTCGTCGGTTAAGACGGTCTCCTCCTGAACGACCTCGGACGCATCCTCTTGCTTGGGCTCTTTCTCGGTGGCCTCGCCCTTTTGGCGCGACGGGAAGGTGGTCTTGGCGGCCTGGCCAAACTGGTCGTAGAAGCCGGGCATGACGCCCATGGGATCGGCAGTCACAAACCAATACGCACCACCGCACAAGGCGGCGAGCACCGCGATGACGATGAGCGGTTTGGGGATATGGCGCTTGTGCTTGTGATAGGCGTCCTCGTCGGGGTGGACCTTGCGCTTGGGCTTTTGCTTTTTGGGCTGGGCATCATCGCGCAGGGACACCGGCGTGGGGATATCGACCTTGGGGATGCCAAAGTCCTTATCGAAGGCAGGCAGCACGCAGGTCTCGTTGGGGTCGGCTGCGTCGGAGAGCACCGCGGCGGCAGATGCCGGCGCATGGGGCACCTCGGTATCGATCTGTTCCTGCGTCAGGCGCGGAAAGCCGGCCGTACGCCCTGCGGCCAGGTCGGATGCGGCCGCGTCCTCGGAAAGGATGCCAGGCGCGGGGCGACCGCACTTGGGACAGGTACGGTCATGCGGGGACAGACGGGCGCCGCAGCCGTCGCAGAACACGAACTCGGTATGCTCGGGGCCATCGCCCGGACCAACGTATGCGTTGCAATAGGGGCAGAACGAGGCGCCGTCCTCGATGGTCTTTAGGCAATGCGGGCAGATCACGGCATCCTCTTTCCGAAGCAATTCAAACAATTGATGTTAGAGCATAACATCGACACGGCCCCGCAAGCGCAAGGCACCAATTCAACATCGCAGGACATCCCTGAAGGCCGCGAACTACTTTTTCTTCTTGGGCATCGAGACTTTGATGCCCTGGGCCGATTTGGTCACGCGGGAGCGCTTGGCGCCGGCGCTCTTCTTTTTCTTGGGCTGGGTCTGGGCCACGCCCTCGAGTGCGTGTGCCTCGGCCTCGCGAGCAGTGCGGCTCTCACGGCGCTGCGCCATATCGGCGGCAACGCGCTTGGCAAAACGCTCGGCGGTCGATCCCGTCGAGCTCACCTTGCCGCCGCCACGACCCAAGCGAACGCGCACGCCACGGCCAAAGCCGGTGGCCGCATGACGGCGACGGGGCTTAAGCGAGTCCATCATCGTGGCAAGCTTAAAGAACACCGCGCAGGTAAAGACGACGATAACCGCCAAAATGACCATCTGGCCCATCGACAGGTTGGCAATCGACAGCAGCCCCGGGAACCCGATAACGCCCGTCAGGATGCCGGCGACGACAAAGACGAAAAGCACCACGCGCAAGGGCGTGAGCGGCTGCGAGATGCGCCAGATCAGGCTGACACTCGCCGCGCACGACGTGAGCAGGCACATGGTCGAAAGCGTAAGCTGGCTAAAGCCAAATACGCGCGCCACAAAGATATCGAGCGCCGCGGCCAAAATGACCGCAATCGACGCCGGCAGCGCACGCTTAAGCACGTTGGTCAAGAACGACCCCTTCACGCGGGCGTTGTTAGGCTCCAGGCCCAGCACAAAGCCCGGCGCGCCGATGCAGAAGAAGTTGATGAGCGTCATCTGAATGGGCTCGAAGGGATACGGCGGCAGCGCGATGCACAGCGCCGCCAGGCCCATCGAGAAAAGCGTCTTGGTCAGAAAGAGCGCGGCAGAGCGCTGCAGGTTATTGATGGAACGACGGCCCTCGGCCACCACAGCGGGCATCGAGGCAAAGTCGTTATCGACGAGCACGATCTCGGCCACATTGCGCGCGGCATCGGAGCCGGCGGCCATCGCCACGGAGCAGTCGGCCTCCTTGAGCGCCAGCACGTCGTTGACGCCGTCGCCCGTCATGGCCACGGTGTGCCCGCGGCGCTTGAGCGCCTGTACGAGCTCGCGCTTCTGTTGCGGCGTCACACGCCCAAAGACGTGATAGCGGTCCACCGCCGCATCAATCTTGGACGGCGTATCGAGCGTCGTAGCGTCGACGTAGGCATCGGCGCCCGGCACGCCCACCACGCGCGCGATCGACGACACCGTACGCGGGTCGTCGCCGCTGATCACGTTGAGGGTCACGCCCTGCTCGTTAAAGTAGCCGATAGTCTCGGCCGCCGAGGTGCGAATCTCATCGCGAATGGTCACAAAGCCCACGGGCTCGGCCTCGCCCACCATATCGCCGTCGGGCGTAAAGCCGTCCACGCGGGCTACCACAAGCACGCGGCAAGTGTCGGCAAGATCGGCCACACGATTCTCGACCTGCGCAAATGCGCGATCAGAGAGCACAAACTGCGCGGCACCCATCACATAGGAGCCCTGCGCAAACGACGCGCCGCTCCACTTTTTGGACGACGAGAACGGAATGACCGACAGCGGCTCGGACACCTCGACCGGACGATCGGCGTAGTAGTTGAGCAGCGCCTGACAGGTCTCGTTGGCATCCGCCGAGGTCGCACGTGCCACGTTGGCAAGCGCAAAGTCGAGCACCGTGGTCTCGACAGGGACAGCTGCCTCGTCCGAGTCCGCGCCAAAGCCAACACCCTCAACAGGCAGCGGGTAGGTGCCCTCGACCTCCATACGGCCCGAGGTAATGGTGCCCGTCTTGTCCAGGCACAGCACGTCGACGCGCGCGAGCGTCTCGATGCAGTAGAGCTGCTGTGCCAGCACCTTGCGACGCGCCAGGCGCACCGTGGCGATCGCGAGCACCGACGAGGTCAGCAGCACCAGGCCCTGCGGAATCATGCCCAGCAGGGCACCCACCGTGGACAGCAGCGCCGAAGAAGGCACACGACCAGCCAGCAGCTCGGAGAAGCACCAGGAAAGCGCGCTATCACCCGGGGTCCCCGCAGCATCCCACAGCTCGCTCACACTCGAGGCAAAGAGCGCCAGACCAAGCGGAATCATGATAATGCTCGCGAACCGCACGATGGCGTTCAGCGCGTTCATGATCTCGGAATTGACCTTCTTGACGTACTTGGCCTCGTTGTTGATCTTTGCCACGTAGTTATCGGCGCCGACATGGATCACGCGGGCGCGCAGCAGGCCCGAGTCGATAAAGCTGCCGCTCATGAGCTCGGAGCCCGGCTGTTTCTTGATGAGGTCGCTCTCGCCCGTCAGCAGGCTCTCGTTAACGAGCGCCTCACCCGACACTACCACGGCGTCGGCCGGAATCTGGTCACCGCGACCCAGGCGAATGATATCGTCGAGCACGATCTGGTCCAGGTCGAGCTCCACCTCGGCGCCGTCGCGCACCGCGATGGCCTTCTTAGAGGTGAGCAGCGTAAGCTTGTCGACCATCCGCTTGGAACGCATGGACTGAATGACGCCAATTGCCGTGTTCAAGAACACCACGAACAGGAACGTCAGGTTCTTAAACGAACCGGTCAGCAACACCAAAATCGCCAAGACCACGTTGATCAAGTTGAACAGCGTGCAGAGGTTCTCGATGATGAGCTCGCGGACCGACTTGGTCTTGAGCTCCATGTTGCGGTTGATCTTACCGGCGGCGATGCGCTCCTCGACCTCGGCGGTCGAGAGCCCGCGCTCGATATCCGTTGCTGCCATACCACGTCCCATCACGTCGCGTCGGTATAAGAAAACCGCCCGGACCATGCGAGGTTCGGACGGTCTTACGTTCGATGGTGCCCCATGTTGGATTCGAACCAACGGCCTTCTGCTCCGGAGGCAGACGCTCTAATCCCCTGAGCTAATAGGGCGAACGGTAGGCATTATACCCAAGTGCGCCACGGGCTAACAAAATAATAGAAAAAGCTTTGCAATTACGTGGGAGACGCGGCGCGACGGCGCGCTTTAGGCGGCAAAAGCGAGTCAGATAGTATAAACTCTCATGCACCATAGTAATGCGGCTCGCGATGCGGGCCGTTTTTGCAAGGACTATCCATCGAGGTGAGAGGCACACCATGATTGCGATTTTAAAGCAGAGCGCCAGCGACGAGGCCGTAAGCCACATCGTCAGCTGGATCGAGAAAAAAGGACTCAAGACCGACGTCTCGCGCGGCGAGAACGAGACCATCATCGGCCTGGTGGGCGATACGACCAAGATCGACCCGTTCCTGCTCGAGTCCATGGACGTCGTCGAGCGCGTGCAGCGCGTCTCCGAGCCGTTCAAGCGCGCCAACCGCAAGTTCCACCCCGAGGACTCCGTCATCGACTGCGGCCACGGCGTCAAGATCGGCGGCGACCAGTTCCAGGTCATCGCCGGCCCGTGCTCCGTCGAGGGCGAGAACCTCATCCGCATCGCCCGCCGCGTGAAGGCCGCCGGCGCCACGATGCTGCGCGGCGGCGCCTACAAGCCCCGCACCTCCCCGTACGCCTACCAGGGCATGGGCCCCGCCGGCCTGGACCTGCTGTGCGAGGCATCCGCCGAGCTCGACATGCCGATCGTCACCGAGATCATGGACCCGCGCGACGTGCAGGTCTTCCTCGACAAGAAGATCGACGTCATGCAGATTGGCGCTCGCAACGCCCAGAACTTCCCCCTGCTCAAGGAGGTCGGCAAGACCAAGACCCCGGTCCTGCTCAAGCGCGGAATGTCCGGCACCGTCGACGAGCTGCTTATGGCAGCCGAGTACATCATGAGCGAGGGCAACGACAACGTCATCCTGTGCGAGCGCGGCATCCGTACCTTCGAGACCCGCACCCGCAACACATTCGACCTCAACGCCGTGCCGGTGCTGCACCACCTGTCGCACCTGCCCGTCGTCGCCGACCCCAGCCACGCCACCGGTTACACCCGCTATGTTGAGCCCATGGCGCTCGCCGCGACTGCCTGCGGCGCCAACGGTCTGGAGATCGAGGTCCACGACGACCCGAGCCACGCTTGGTCTGACGGCGCTCAGGCACTCACCCCCGACCAGTTCGACGACACCATGCGCCGCATCCGCGCCATCCGCGAGGTCGTCTGCCAAGAGACCGTTCAGGAGTAGCCCATGGGTACGGTGAGAAACGCACGCGTTAACCAGGGTGGCCCCAAGTGCGCCGGTATCGTGGGCCTGGGCCTCATCGGCGGCAGCTTTGCCCGCGGCTATGCGCAGGCGGGCGTCCGCGTGCTGGCCTGGGACCCCGATGACGACGTCATGACGGCCGCCAGTATGGGTACCGTTGCCGGCGAGCTCAACGACGAGACGCTCGGCGAATGCGACATCATCGTCCTGGCATGCTACCCCGAGGCCTGCATCGAGTGGCTCGAGGCGCACGCCCAGGCACTCGCCGACGCCACCGACACCGAGGCCATCATGGGGCCCGTGGTGATCGACACCGTGGGCGTCAAGGGCATCGTGTGCGAGCGCGCCTTTGAGCTTGCCCGCGAGCACGGTTTTTACTTTGTGGGCGCGCACCCCATGGCGGGCACGCAGTTCTCGGGCTACGCGCATTCCCGCGCCGACCTGTTCCAGGACGCACCGCTCGTGCTCGTACCGCCCGCAGTGGACGACGCACTTAAGCTGGAGCTTTTGGGCCAGGTGCGCGAGATGGTACGCCCCTTAGGCTTTGGCAAGTTCAGCGTAACGAGCGCCGCCGAGCACGACCGCGTCATCGCCTTTACAAGCCAGCTCGCGCACGTCGTCTCCAACGCCTATGTTAAGAGCCCGACCGCTCAGGTCCACCACGGCTTTTCGGCCGGCAGCTACCGCGACCTCACCCGCGTGGCGCACCTCAATCCGCAGATGTGGTCCGAGCTCATGATCGACGACGCCGATGCGCTCGCCTTCGAGATTGACCATCTGATCGAATCGCTCGGCGCCTACAGCCGCGCCCTAAAGGACCGCGACCAGCGCTATCTGGAGAACCTCCTCGCCGAGGGCGACCGTATCAAGCGCGCGCTCGACGACGAGGCCTCCCACTAGACCACCCATCACGCCAGGTCGAAAGGACCGAAGCTTATGGCGATTACCATCGATATCGACACCGCACGCCCCTACCAGGTGCATGTGGGCACGTTTTTGCTGGAGCAGGCAGGCCCGCTCGTTCGTGCCACCGCCGGCGGCACCCGCGCCGTCATCGTGACGGACGCCAACGTGGGCCCGCTCTACCAGATGCCCGTTAAGCAGAGCCTGGAGGCCGCAGGCTACGAGGTGAGCATCTGCACCTTCGAGGCCGGCGAGGCCCATAAGCGTGCCGAGACCTACGTTGCCATTTTGGAGTTTGTGGCCGAGCACGAGCTTTCGCGCTCCGACGTGATCGTGGCGCTCGGCGGCGGCGTCGTGGGCGACGTGGCGGGCTTTGTTGCCGCCACCTACATGCGCGGCTGCAAGTTTGTGCAGATTCCCACAAGCCTGCTCGCCATGGTGGATTCGTCGGTCGGCGGCAAAACGGCCATCGACCTGGCAGCCGGCAAGAACCTGGCCGGCGCCTTTTGGCAGCCGAGCGTGGTCATCGCCGACGTGGGGTGCCTGGCGACCCTCACGCACGAACAGTTCGCCGACGGCTGCGGCGAGGTCGTCAAGCACGCCGTGATCGCCGACCCCGAGCTTTTCGCCGAGCTGGAGAAGACCCCGCTCACGCTTGAACTGCTGAACCGCGACGTGGCCCGCGTGGCGCTCATCATCGCCCGCAATATCGACATTAAGCGCGCCGTGGTCGTTGCCGACGAGCGCGAAACCAATCAGCGCAAGCTCCTTAACTTTGGCCACAGCGCCGGGCACGCCGTCGAGGCCTGCGAGCACTTTGAGCTCGGCCACGGCAACTGCGTGTCGATCGGCATGGGCATCATAACGCGTGCCGCGGCCCTGCATGGCGTATGCGATGCCGAGCTGCCCGATCGAATTGAGGAGCTCTGCGCCCGCCACGGCCTCAAGACCCGCTGCGACCTAGATGCCGATGCCGTCTTTGCCGAGGCGCTCCACGACAAAAAGCGCACGGGCGACACCATCGACCTGGTAATTCCGCATGACATTGGCCGTTGCAGCATCGACCGCATGCCGCTTTCCACCTTCCGCGATTTGATTGCCGAGGGCCTCGGCCAGAAGGGAGACGTTTCCGCATGTTAGCCCGCATCACCCCGTCCCCGCTCAAGGGCACCGTTCCCGCCATCGCGTCCAAATCGATGGCGCATCGCCTCATCATCTGCGCCGCGCTTGCCAACGGCGAGACGCACGTTGCCTGCAACACGACCTGCGCCGATATCGACGCCACGGTGCGCTGCCTCACGGCGCTCGGCGCCCGCATCGAGACCGTCGAGGACGGCTTCCAGGTCCACCCCACCATGAAGAGCATTGAATTTGGCCTGCTCAAGGCCCTTGCCGGCGGTACGCTCGACTGCGGTGAGAGCGGCTCCACGCTGCGCTTTATGCTGCCTGTCGCCTGCGCGCTGGGTGCGGAGGCCACCTTCGTGGGCCAGGGCCGCCTGGGCGCCCGCCCACTCTCCCCGCTTTCGGACGAGATCATTGCCACCGGTTGCGACCTGCAGGGCCTGGGCGGTTTTCCGCTCAAGACGAGCGGCCGCATGCGCCCGGGCACCTTTGTGCTTCCGGGCAACGTGAGCTCGCAGTATATCTCCGGCCTGCTGCTGGCGGCCCCGCTGCTGGCCCAACCCTCCTGCGTGCAGGTGACCGGCCTCATCGAGAGCCGACCCTACATCAACCTGACGATCCAGGCCATGAAGGCCTTCGGCGTCGAGGTCAACGTGGAGCGTATTCCGGCCAAGGACGGCCAGCCCGAGGTCACGAACTTCCGCGTGAGCAGCGGCTCGTACCGCACGCCCGGCAGCGTAGCCGTCGAGGGCGACTGGTCCAATGCGGCCTTTTGGCTGTGCGCCGGTGCCATCGGCACCGACCCCATCACCGTCGAGGGCGTGTCGCTGAGCTCCGCACAGGGCGACCGCAACGTGCTCGCCGCGCTTTCGCGCTTTGGCGCCCGCATCGTGCGCTCCACGAACGCCGCCACCGTCCAGTCCGACAAGCTCGCCGGCTTTGAGATGAGCGCCCACGACATTCCGGACCTGGTGCCCGTTATCTCGGCCGTAGCATCGCTGGCTCAGGGCCGCACGTTCATCCGTGACTGTGCACGCCTACGCATCAAGGAATCTGACCGTCTGGTCACCACCACCCGCGAGCTCACCGCGCTGGGCGCGCAGGTGCGCATCGCCGGTGACGACCTCATCATCAAGGGCGTCGATGCCCTTACCGGCGGCGAGGTCGATTCGCACAACGACCACCGCATCACCATGATGGCTGCCATCGCCGCGAGTCGCGCCACCGGCGAGGTCGTGATCCACGGCGCCGAGGCCGTCAACAAGTCCTATCCCGATTTCTTCGACCACTACCGCCTGTTGGGCGGCAAGGTCACGCTCGAGGAGGAATAGCATGTCCTCGACCTTTGGCAACGTTTTGCATTTGAGTATCTTCGGCCAGTCGCACTCCCCCGCCATCGGCTGCTCGCTCGATGGCATTCCGGCAGGTATCGCCGTTGACCAGGAGCAGCTGCAGGCCTTTTTGGACCGCCGCGCTCCCGGCCGTGACGAGACCGCGACCAAGCGCCGCGAGGCCGACGCCGCCCACATCATCGCCGGTGTGGTCGATGGACATACCACCGGCGCGCCCATCGCCGCGATTATCGAGAACACCAACACACACTCCAAGGACTACTCCGAGCTGCGCCGCAAGCCCCGCCCGGGCCATGCGGATTTCCCGGCGCGCGTGAAGTACCACAACATGCACGACGTCGCCGGCGGCGGACACTTCTCCGGCCGCCTGACGGCCCCCTTGTGCATCGCGGGCGGCATCGCGCTGCAGGCACTCGAGGCCCGCGGCATTAAGGTCATGGCGCACGTGGCGCAGATCGGTGGCATCTCCGATCTGCCCATGGACGACATGGCCTATCGCGAGGCCGACCGCAAGGCGATCCTTTCGAACGACCTGCCGTGCATTGACGCCGCAGCTGGCGGTCGCATGCGCGAGGAGATTCTGGCCGCGCGCGACGAGCTCGACAGCATCGGCGGCATCGTGGAGTGCGGCATTTACGGCCTGCCCGCAGGCATCGGCGACCCCATGTTCGACGGCATCGAAAACCGCATCGCGCAGATCGCGTTTGGGATTCCCGCCGTGAAGGGTGTGGAGTTTGGCATGGGCTTTGCCGTCGCCGCCATGCGCGGCAGCGAGAACAACGATCCGTATCGCATCGATGCAGAGACCGGCAAGATCGAGGTCGAGTCCAATAATGCCGGCGGCATCCTGGGCGGCATTTCCACGGGTGCGCCCGTCATGTGGCGCATGGCCGTAAAGCCCACGCCCTCCATTGGCCGCGAGCAGCAGACGGTGGACATGGACGCTATGGAAAATGCCGAGCTCTCGGTCCACGGCCGCCACGATCCCTGCATCGTCCCGCGCGCCGTCCCCGTAGCCGAAGCAGCCGCAGCGCTGGCCATCTGGGACGCCCTCCTAGAAGACGCCGCCCAGCGCTAGTTAATCCCCGTGGGGGCCAACTCCGGCCCCCACGCCCACCCAGTGATTTTTCTGGGACGGGGATTAAATAATCATTAGGTACACAATGATTATTTAATCCCCGTCCCAGAAAAATCACTGCAGCCCCGACACGTGAAAGGGGTCCCTATGGACCTTGCCGCCATTCGCCAGGCCATCGATGGCATCGACACCACGCTCCTCAACAGTTTTGTCGAACGCATGGACATTGCCACCGAGGTCGCCAAATCAAAAATCGAGATGGGCAAGGCCGTCTTCGACCCCGCCCGCGAGCGCTCCAAGCTCAACAACCTTGCCGGTCGCGCGCCCGAGCGCTACGAAGCGCAGACCATCACGCTGTTCCGCCTCCTCATGAGCATGAGCAAGGCCGAGCAGCAGCGCTATATCAACGAGCTCAAGGGCATCACGGTCTCGCAAAAGGCCCACGCCACTGCCGAGGCCTTCAACACGCCCTTCCCCCAGACTGCCAGCGTCGCCTGCCAGGGCGTTGAGGGCGCCTACAGCCAAATCGCCGCGTGCAAGCTCTTTGCCGTGCCCGATATCGCGTTCTTCGAGACATTCGAAGGTGTCATGCGCGCCGTGCGAGACGGCTTCTGCGAGTTTGGCGTACTGCCCATCGAAAACTCCACCGCGGGCTCGGTCAACGCGGTCTACGACCTGCTCGCGCAGTTCGACTTCCACATTGTGCGCTCGCTGCGCCTCAAGATCGATCACAACCTACTCGTCAAGCCCAGCACCAAGCTGCAGGATGTTCGCGAGGTCTATAGCCACGGTCAGGCCATCGCGCAATGCGCCAGCTTTATCGAGGCGCACGATCTGCATGCCACCAAGTATCCCAACACGGCTATGTCCGCCGAGATGGTCGCCAACTCCGAGCGTACCGACGTCGCCGCCATCGCCTCGCGCAGCTGTGCGGCGCTCTACGGCCTGGAGGTGCTGGAGCCCAACATTCAGGACTCGGACAACAACTACACGCGCTTTGTCGTCATCAGCCGCGAGCCACGCGTCTATCCCGGTGCCAACCGCACCTCGCTCATGATCACCACGGCCAATGAGCCGGGCGCCCTCTATCGCGCGCTCGAGCGCTTCTATGCGCTCAACATCAACCTTATCAAGCTCGAGAGCCGCCCCATCCCCGGTCGCGACTTTGAGTTTATGTTCTACTTCGATCTGGACTGCCCCTTTGGCAGCAAGGCGCTCGACGACCTACTCGATTCCATCGATGACGTGTGCGAGAGCTTCACCTACTTTGGCAGCTACACGGAGGTGCTCTAGATGACTGACGTCGCCACAACCCGCCCCTACGGCGTGCTGGGCCGCGTGCTAGGCCACAGCTACACCCCGACCATCTACAAGGAGCTCGCGGGGCTCGAGTACGTGCGTTTTGAGCACGAGCCCGAAGACCTCGCGGCCTTTATGAGGGGCGACGAATGGGAGGGCACCAACGTGACCATTCCCTACAAACGCGCCGTCATGAACTACCTGGACGAGCTGAGCCCGCTCGCCGAACGCATGGGCAACGTCAACACAATCACGCGCCTTCCCGATGGCCGTCTGCGCGGCGACAACACCGACTACTTCGGTTTCCAGTGCCTGGTCGAGGAGTTAGGCGTGGAGATTGCCAGCAAGAAGGTCCTCGTGCTCGGAGCCACCGGAGGCGCCGGCACCACGGCAAGTATGGTGCTGGGCGACCTGGGCGCGATCGTGGTTCCCGTGGGACGCACGAGCGAGGTCAACTACGACAACATCGCACAGCAGTCCGACGCCGCGTTGCTCGTCAACTGCACGCCTGCCGGCATGTTTCCCCACTGCCCCGACGCACCTTGCACGCTCGAGGGCCTCGACGCGCTCGAGGGCGTCATCGATATCGTCTACAACCCCGCCCGTACGGGACTCATGCTCGAGGCCGAGCGTCGCGGCATCCCCTGCATCGGCGGTTTGCTCATGCTTGTGGCCCAGGCGGCGCAAGCCGTCGAGCGCTATACCGGCCAGGTCACCCCGCGCGAGCGCATCCTAGACGTGACGGAGCGTCTGTCTCACCGCGAGCAAAACATCGCGCTGATCGGCATGCCGGGCTCGGGCAAAACCCGCGTGGGTGAGCAGATCGCCCTGCTCATCGGCCGCGAGCACATCGACCTGGACCGCGCCCTCGAGGAGCGTCTGGGCATGCCCTGTGCCGACTTTATCGTCGAGCGCGGCGAGCCGGCCTTCCGCGAGCAGGAAACGGCGGCGCTGGCCGACATCTCAAAGCGCAGCGGCCTGGTGCTTTCCACCGGCGGCGGCGTCGTCACACGAGACGAGAACTACCCGCTGCTGCACCAGAACAGTCAGATTGTGATGCTCAATCGTAAGCTCGATGAGCTCGCCCACAAGGGTCGCCCCATCACCGCCCGCGACGGTATCGACAAGCTGGCCGAGCAGCGCATGCCGCGCTACCGCGCCTGGGCCGACTACATCATCGACTCACGCGACTGCGCCGCCAACACCGCCCGAGCCCTCCTCGACACCCTCTAAAACCTGCCAAAAAGGGACAGGTTTATTTTGGCAGGTTTTATCTGGGCAAACGTTCAAAGACCACAAGACCGGCCACACCAACCAACCGCAAAGGAGCAACCATGAAAGCTCTCGTCATCAACGGACCCAACCTCAACATGCTCGGCATTCGCGAGCCGGGTATCTACGGCAGCGACAACTACGACCGCTTGGTCCAGATCTGCAAGGAGACCGGCGCTGCACAGGGCTTTGACGAGGTCGAGGTCTTCCAGTCCAACCACGAGGGCAGCATCGTCGACAAGATCCAGGAGGCATACGGCAAGGTCGACGGCATTGTCATCAACCCGGCGGCGTACACGCACACAAGCGTGGCGATCCTGGACGCCCTCAAGGCCGTCGCCATCCCCGCCGTCGAGGTCCACATCAGTGCCGTCGAGACGCGCGAGGACTTCCGCCAGGTGAGCTACGCCCGCCTGGCCTGCTTTGCCACCATCACCGGCGAAGGCCTCCAGGGCTACGCCCATGCGTTGGAGCTGCTGAAAGAGCATCTGCTACACTAATCCCTGGGACAACATAATCAGGTTTGTTTGTCCCAAAACTTAAGTAACTGTTCGATTGACATACAAAGGAGCATATCCATGTCCCAGTACGATTACCTCGTCGTCGGTGCCGGCCTTTCGGGCGCCGTCTTTGCCAACGCCGCCAAGCGCGCCGGCAAGTCGGTCCTGGTCATCGACCGCCGCGATCACATCGCCGGCAATATCTATACCGAGGACGTCGAGGGCATCCAAGTCCACCGTTACGGCGCCCACATCTTCCACACCTCCATGAAGGACGTCTGGGACTACGTCAACCGCTTCGCCGAGTTCAACAACTACGTCAACTCGCCGGTCGCCAACTTCCACGGCAACATGTACAACATGCCCTTCAACATGAACACCTTCGCCAAGATGTGGCCGGGTGTCGTCACGCCGGCCGATGCCCGCGCCAAGATCGCCGAGCAGGTGGCCGCCGAGAACATCGGAGAGCCGACCAACCTCGAGGAGCAGGCGCTGTCCCTCGTCGGCCGCGACATCTTCGAGACGCTCGTGAAGGGCTACACCGAGAAGCAGTGGGGCCGTGACTGCCGCGACCTGCCCGCGAGCATCATCAAGCGCCTCCCCTGCCGCTTCACCTACGACAACAACTACTTCAACGACCGCTACCAGGGCATCCCCATGGGCGGTTACACCAAGATGGTCGCCAACATGCTCGAGGGCGTCGAGGTGCGTTGCGGCGTGGAGTACAAGGAGCTGATCGCCGCCGAGCCCGATATCGCCGCCAAGACGATCTACTGCGGACCCATCGACGCGTTCTACGACTTTAAGCTGGGCACGCTGGAGTACCGCAGCCTGCGCTTTGAGACCGAGACGCTCGACGAGCAGGACCACCAGGGCGTGGCCGTGGTCAACTACACCGAGCGCGAGATCCCCTACACGCGCATCATCGAGCACAAGCACTTTGAGTTCGGCACGCAGGACAAGACCGTCATCACGCGCGAGTACCCGGCCGACTGGAAGCCCGGCGACGAGCCCTACTACCCCATCAACGACGCCAAGAACGAGGCCCTCTACAAGCAGTACGAGGAGCTGGCGGCGCAGGAGGGCGACGTGATCTTTGCCGGTCGCCTGGGCGGCTACAAGTACTACGACATGGACAAGGCCATCGCCGCGGCCTTCGAACTCGTCCGCAACGAGCTGGGCGTGGAGCCCACGGAGGCGTAAGGGTCCAAAACGGGCCTCTGCACGAGCCGAAAACAACACAAGCAGGCGCGCCAACTCCGGCAGGAGCGATTTCGCCCCTGCCGGAGTTTTAGTATGGAGACGGTATTGGCTGTTCTGCCCATTATCTAGTCGAGGTATTGCAGGAACACGGCCTGCCGCAGGGGCGAAAATCGAAAGTATGCGGCAAATTCTAGACATGCCGAGCACGCCGGGATGCCGCAACGCCTCTACCTGCGGTTTCTCTGCGTGAAAAGGGCGGTGTGCTCGGGGGTTCCGGAATTTGCCGCATACTTCCGGCGAGCGGTTCCGGAAGTGCGGGGTAAAACCGAGATCGGCCGACCAGACTCCAGTTTTGCACTTCCACGACCTGCAGTTTTGTTAGCAAAAATCAGGTTGTGCTTGGAGGTTTTCGATTTTTCCCCGCACTTCCGGAAAACAAGGCAATACTAAGCGTCCTGAAGCGGAAAACGCAACAAATTCCATTAGGATAGCAACCTCTTAAACGCAAAAACCGCCTTTCGGCGGTTTCCACGGACCAAGCCGGACGTACCGTCGCAAGGCCTCCTCACAACTAGAACTTTAAGGAAGAGCCCAATTCCAGTCAATCCTCAACCGGGAAACGCGCAGCGAATTAAGGCCAAGCGACCACGCGTCAGTAAAGTTACATGCGGGCAGAAAAACACCCGTAATTTCGTCTTTTCCCAATTGAGATGTAAGTTTTGACAGGTCGAATCTTACATCCAAAAAAGAGGGCCGACACATCAACCCTCTTCAGGTGTCGCCCGAAGGCTTCCACCGCAATTGACTCTTTTTTGTCGATATCCTCCGTTTGTCTACAAACTCGACCACAAGTCGAAACCACACGATCGAGACCGACAAACTTGGCGAAATATTCTTCTCATCATGGACGCAAAGAGAGAGACGGCCGTCCAGAAGAACAGCCGCCTCTCCGCAGGACGCAGGCCCGTAGGTTGGCTGCGTCAATGCCGCTAATTCACGCTAGTATCCTATTCGTGCCCCAAAAGGTCAATCCAATTCAAGGCAGAAAGCAACCCAGCATGCAGCCTCTTTCGTGGACCCATGCTCTAGCAAGCCTGATCGAACTCGACTATCCAACCAGATACGGCCCTATTACATCGAATATCTCGCCTACCTTGGTTGCAGGATTTTGCGCAGACGGTTTAATGTTGCCCAGCGCCCTATGGTGCGTGTCGAGACGCCCAGCACGCTGAAGTGCCTCGCCCCGCTTATCATCCACTGCTCCGAACGTCCCGTCCAGGTTCTTGCGGTACTCGATGCCCAAGTCCTTAGACATCGCCTGAGCGAGGGCACGCTGACACTCCGCGGCCGACATGGGGGCGGTCGTATAACGAAAATGCAGAAGCGGCCACAGTTCGAAGCAGGGGTTCGACCACAACGCATGGAAGGTCCTCGAACCATCGGAGAGCTCGGTGCACTTACGCTCCATCGCGTCGAAGTCGGACGCAGGGAAGTCATCCTTGTCATACACGAGCCACACGTGGTCGAACGTCTCGGGCGCATAGCGACAGTGTTCGACAGCGAAGTCAAGCAGGTCGAGCGTGTGTTTGCCCGTTCCCTTAACGATAACGGCAACCTTGCGTTCGTTTGCCGCGCACAAAGCAGCACGCACGCCCTCGAAGTAGCGAGGCTCAGTCTCCTTGCCCTCGGTCACCACGAGGTGGCGCGTCATCTGCACCATGCGCGAGCGAACCTCGCGTTTGCCACTACGCCAGCCCTTCGACTTCTTCGCTGCCATGTAAATCCCACTCCTCGATGCGGGTGAGATACGGGTCGGCACCGTAACGACCAGACAGGTACTGCTTATCGAAAGCAGCATTCTTGCTAACCAAGTTGCCATTAGCCTCGTGGATGTCGGCGAGCGACCACAGTTGGCTCGCCTCCCCCTCGCCGCGTGCGGCGAACCATATCTCGTCGCGGCGGAACACGTCGTTTCGCATTGTGGACACGTCCTGGGACGAGAAGATGAGCTGCGCGCCGCTCTTGTTGACCTCGGGATCCTTAAACAACAGAATCACGTAGCGCAGGAGCTTCGGGTGAAGCTTAGCGTCAAGTTCGTCGACCACAACGGTAGCGCCGCGCTCGAGCGCAGTCATCAGATATGCAGCTAGCCCCATGAGCTTCTGTGTGCCGGCTGACTCCTCAGAAAGGCGCAGCTCATAGCCCTTGCCGTCCACCTCGCGCCTGACAAAGACGCGCTGGCCGCGCCATTCCGGGGCCTTCTCCACCCTAAAGCCATCGATGCGTACGTCGACGGCGCGCAGAAAACGCGTGACCTCGGGCGACTCCGCCTCGTCTAGCAATTGCTCGAGCATCCGCTCCAGGTAAGAGCTGTTGTAGTTCAGGAACACGCCATCAAGAAACCAGCTGGCAGCCTCCTTGATCACCGGCGCGTCAAAGTTGATACAGAGGAACGACAGGTACGGCAGGCTCGGGTTGAATCTCGCAGCCGTCACAAGTTTGCACAGCGTGGGACCGAGCTCGACCTCAGCACCCTCGCGCTCGAACAACATCGCCGTACGCGAAGCTCCCAATTTGCGCCGCCACAGTCCCTCGGACACGATCTCGCCGGCATGCACGGACAGGGCATAACGGAACTCATGCTCACCCACGCGGTAGTAGAGCTCGAACTCGGTAGGCTCGAGAGCAGACACATCATCGAACTCGAACGCCGAACAACGGGGTATCGAAGGACGATCGCCCTCTGGCGCATCAGAGCTAGATGACAGCAATCTGATCGGACTGGCCACAGCCGAACGAACGTAGTCAAGAGCTTCGAGCAGGTTGGACTTGCCGCCAGCGTTGGGTCCGTACACCGCAGCCACCGGCAGAAAGCTCTGCCCATCGGGACACTCAATAAGGGAGCGCTCAAACTCCCTCATCGGCGTCGCTTGCATGGAAAGCTCCGCCTCGTCGCGATAGGACCTATAGTTCCTGAAGGAAAACTGACAAAGCATCGTCCTCAACTTTCCTTTCATTGTTTTGAAAAGATATTTCAGAGTTTTTATTTGATTATAGACCTTAAGAAACGTCAATCAAGTGCTTGCCGCATCTGGAGCAAAGGGTACAAGGCCAAAACTCGGAAGTATGTGGCAAATCCCTAGCGTGCCGAGCGCTCCGGAATGCCGCAATGCTTCTGCCTGCGGATCCTTTATGCGGAAAAGCCGTTGTGCTCGGGGGTTCCAGAATTTACCGCATACTTCCGGCAAGCGTTTGCGGCTGCGGACACGCTAATCCATGCCCGCAGCCGCAATGGCGTCAAGCCCCTATCCTCTCGGCGGGAAGGGATCGTGCCCATGGGAATCCTTTGCGCGGATTCTGCCATCGGGACGATGGGTGATTAGCTCAGAGTGCTGATTAGAACTAATTTGACGACCACGCTTTATAGCTTCGCCCTGGGTCGTCGTAACAAAGGAAGCGCGACGCGCTCCCTCGCCCTTAACCTGCCATTTGCCATCCGCCCGCTTCGTAACGTGCTGGTTTCTACCTTTCATACTCACCTCGCCTTCACGACCGATTGGTTAACGTACTCGCAGCATGAGGCTTGTAGCAAGTTCACTCGTGCCGCTTTGCTTAAAGCATAAATACCGGCGCGGACATAAATCGGACCTGGAAGGTGTCAGTATGGGATCCCGAAGAAGCGCAAGCCGGCCTCATACTGAAACCGCCGTATCGCGCATAGCCCAATAAGCGCGGAACATAACGCCAGGACAAATACGCCTCATCCATGTCCGGCGTCGGGTCTGATAAGATTCCCATAGCGGTCTTCGTCCTTTCCTAGAACCTGTTGTTGTGGTGATTTCAGATTCTAGGACGAGGGCCGTTTTTCGTTAAACGGGCGCTAGGGTGTCACCCTTACACCAACATTTTCGTCGCAATCTAGGGCGTCACCCTTACACCAACATTTTCGACGCGATTGTCGTTGCTAGATTTAAACGACTGAAAATAGGGGTATCAACCGCCACTGATACCCCTAATGCGAAAACGCAATTATTCCCGTACGCCTTGCTTTATTATTTTTATTACCCTCTTTTTAACAGGGGATAGAGTGCGCCTAATCCTCTCCCCAAATCCCATGGAAGCATATTTCTTTCGACAATAGTCGAGCCCATGCTGCTCCCAATCGGCCCTAAAGGAATTAAAATTATCTGGTTTAGGAGACGGAGCTTGAAGGTTGCGCTGTGTGCACTCATCCAGGCTAACTTCAAAACACTCAAAAGAAGTCAAGATTTCAGTAATCAGATCTTGCCCCTTTTCGGTATTAACTATGATTGAAGAAACGCCAAGCTTGTCTTCGAAATCCGGCTTCACGTTATTTATGTTCCAAAAATCACCAATTGTGATATCGCCTGGACGATTCATACTGGCGAAGGGACACGAATAGCATGAATCTCTCAATAGGTAATTTCCAGTAAAGAGGCGATAATATTCATCTTCCCAAATGGGATTATGATAAATATCGCCATTATTGAACTCTATCCAAAGTTCTTGGTTTCTCCAGCCGTATTGTTTATTCCTAAAGCTCAACTTGGAAATTTTTGAGGAATATTTCTGCTCCAAAGCGCGAATATGTTCATCAAAGGAACCGGGGCTTGGAGTACCGTGGCAAATAATATCTACTGTCACGAGATTGTCGTAAGGAACTCCGAGATAACGCTTCAAGCCAGCGACTTCGCAAGGTGTTCCCGTAAACAAAACTGAATTGCCGGCTTTTAAATCGCGTTTAACATCTTTAAAGATATCACCCTTAAAACTTTGAACGTATTTTGAGCCCTGAAACTTCCTGACTGATTCGATTGAGTCAGCCCTGTCGTGCATCGCACGGTGCTCATCATCAAGCCTAACACCATACACAATGCCGTCAGACCCAAGCACAGCTTTAGCGACTTCGATAAATACCGCACCAGAGCTGCTCCGCGCACGCTCATCGTTGTCTTTATTTTTGACCGCATAGGCAATTTTCGAAAACTTATCGTCCGCTGACCCATCAACCTTTAAAGGGCAAACTTTTTGACATAGACCACACTCCACGCACTTTGAGCCATCGATCTTGGGATAGAGAAAGCCTTTCTGGTCCTCTAGCATGGAAATCGCCTGCTTCGGACATATGTTAAGACATGCCGTACACCCACAGCACTGTTCAGCCTTTTCAAATAGTTCAACCATTACCCTATTTACCTCCCCAATAGCGAATTTAGCCTATCAACGATGATGTGAAAGCTCTTGTGCTCAAATATGGCATGGAAACCGAGAACAATCGCTAGGCCCAAAACGAGATTACAGGCTCCATACAAGAGCCATGTCAGAAGACTTCCCGGCCAGGTGCTAAAAATAAAATGCGACAGGATAGCTATTGCTGCCACCATAAACAACATCTCTATCATGTTTTTAAGAGTTGGTCCGACCGAAAGATGCGTTACTGTTTTTGGAATGAAGAAAAGCAAGTCGACACAACGGTAGAGGTTGGACAAACATGAAGCCGCCATTACGCCGATCAAACCGAATTTAAATCCAAGAACAACACCTCCGACAAGCAAAATTGCCGCTTGAATGGTGCTTTGAATTCTTGTTTCTTTATATAAACCCGCCGCAATAACAAGCATGCCCTGTGGAGTCTTCAGATTGTAAAAAACGCCATTCAAAACGAACAGCAGGGCGAAGTATAGATTCGTATATTCGACATCCGTTACACCATGAGTGTATACGTGGACAAACGGCAGAATGGTTGCAAGCGTTACGCCGTAAACTACACTTGCCATTACATAGTAAAGATATTCAAAATCCCGATACGCCTTCTTAAATGCCTGACTGTCATCCTTGACCAATAACTCTCCGAAACCAGCAGACACACCCGTAGAGAAAACTGACATTATTCCGTTAATACCTGACATGACCATGTTATATACAGAATAAACGCTCACCATTTTAAGGGTCGAGAACAGGGTGATTAATACGGCGGGCGATGCATTTTGCACAGTCTGCACAATTTGGAGGTATAGAGCACTCCAGCGCTTATCCATTGCAGCATAGTCTGGCTCAGCGTCATAGCGAATGAATTTATAGTTCACCTTGATGTAAACGAACAAGATCATGCTACGCGCAAATATTGAAAGCAATGCTACGACGCGTAAAGTTAGGATATTAACCTTAAGCAGTGACATCGTGACAACGATTACCGTATTTAGAATCGTATATACGATAGATGCGAAAGAAATTACGTAAGTTTTTTGGTCTGCGGTCAGCAAGGCTCTATATTTTGCAAGAGTAAAAAATTCCAAAGCCCCGTTTACGCCAAGAACCAACACAAGAAGAAAAATAGTCTGATGATCCAAGACCTCAGTATGGGTAATCCACGGATAGACTATTGCCAGAACAAAAACTAGGCCAACAAAAATGAAGCCTGATTTTATATAGAAATTACGAGCCGCGGTTACGATGCGATTTATCTTGCCATGATCATTTTCAGCGATTGGCTTATAAAGCGAATATACAGCCGCACTCGAGAGCCCCGCTTCGACCAGATTAAAGTAAGTAATAAACTGGTTGATTGAGGAAATAAGACCGTTAACATCGGATCCGTATGCCATCAGTAAAAAGCGGGGGGTGATGAACCCAGCCACCATCGTCACTACTTGCAACAAAGCCGTCGAAGCAGAATTTAATACAAATTTACTCGTTCTTCCCATTCATCTCACTTCTTTAAAGATAAACCCACCGCCGTAGCGCATGCATACGCACAGTCCTTAAGCGAAGCAGCTTTTAACCGAAGCAATCTAGCAAAACAATCACGCGCTTTATCGCCATCGCAATGCTGATTTGCTATTCGTAGATACAGCCGCGCAAAATGGACAGCAACCAACTTTTGATAGATTGCGTTATCGCTCTCGGAACAAATGGATGCAATCAAACGTTTCAATAAGCGCTCATGCTCCTCAAACCGTCTCAATTGCATATTTTCGTTTTGGAGACCGTCATTTGAATGACTAGAGGGATGTAGAACATATTTGTACAGAACTTTGTCAATGTATCCATATTGATATCCATAGGCCATAGGCAAGAGCAGTTGATAGTTCTGCCCAGCACGGCTTTCATCAATCGCCAGACCGGGATAAGATTCGACAAATGCCGAAGTTTTCATTATGTAAATACCAGGGCAAAAATATACATTTTTACTAATCAGCAAGTCCCGAAATAGATTATCGTTCTTATCAGGAACCCGCTTTAAGAGCCCAAGGCTATTCCCAGCTTCATCAATATATTCAGCCCACGAAATACCCAAAGCATAATCGGGATGGGCGGTCATGAACTTGACCTTCGCTGAGATGTTATCTGGGCAGAGAACATCATCGGAATCAGGCCAGATGAAATATTCGCCACGAATATGCGGAAATGCCAAGTTCAGCGCTCTTGCCTGTCCACCGTTTTCTTGATTCAAGTAAACGAATCGTATGCCCCGACACTCGAACAGTTTTTTATATGAGAGGATCTTATCCTCTGTATCATCAGTTGATCCATCATTAACGATAATCATCTCGTAATTATCGTAATCTTGCTCTAAGACAGATAGGAAGAAAGAATCCAGATAGCCCCCCGCGTTATAAGCAGGGGTAATTATGCTAACTAACGGATTCATTTAGAATAACCCTCCCTAGGACTTATATATTTCAAATAAATGGTGACTACTACAGCAAATACCATCAACTGACAGGCATAGTAAATTGTGTTGCCCGTCATGCTATATATCGCGATAAGAACAGCCCAGTAAAATGCCGTTAAGTTGAAAATATTTGGATCCTTCTTTGCAGAACGGCCTAAACCAAATATCAAAATGGCCAACATGCTGACAAACAGCAAAAGCCCAACGATTCCAAGCTCAGCAAGCAGTTGCAAGTAAACGTTATGCGCCTGAAATTGCCAAGGTTCACCGTAGTATAAGAAGCCCCTGCTGTTCACATATGCATTGAATGACAGAAAACCCTCTCCCAATAACGGAGAACTTCTAAACATTTCCATTGCATATGTCCAAAAAACTTCTCTACCGCTTAATGGATCTCCGTTGTCAGCTAAAAAACGCTCAAACACAAGCGAAACTTGAGGAACAAACGTATACGTAACTGCCAGGCACACAAACACCGCAAGTAGGACCGCCATAGCTTTTGCCACTCTATGACTTCGAGAGAAAAACAAAGCGAAGGCGACGATGCTGACTAAGGGAATCAGAAATAAGGTGCGTTTGCCGGTCATCATCAGCGCACCAAAAACAATTCCCAACTGAATAATGAATTTTGGATTGAGACCCCGGGTAAAAATTTTGGCGAAAAGAACTCCTATCCCCATGTTGCAGAGGAACGCCGCATCTGCCTTTTCAAATGCTAGCCCGGCAATTGCTATACCATCAACCGACCTAACAACTAAGTTTTTCCCCAAAGACAAGAATGAAAATACAGATCTAAACAAACTTGGGCTTATCAATTCCAAATACATAGAGGCAATAAAAACCCATAATAACAAGCTAAATAATTTGAAGAAGATGGAATAAAAAAAGTTGTCGAATTCGAATACAACGAAAACAAGGGCGGCGATTATGTAGGGAATGTAGTCCTTAAACGCAGAACGATCTCCGGTATAAATAAAACTGATTCCAATTAAGAAAACAAACCCGAAAAATAAGAATTTCAAAGGAACCCCCCTGCTAAATCTTCTTTTCGAAGCTATCGAGAGAAAGAGCACCGCTGAAATCATGAGAAACGCAACAGGCTTCATGAACAAAATGAGACGATTGTTAGTAGAAAATACTAATATCAGCAGCAGCAGTGGAATAACATAGTCTTCAATTGGAACTAATGGAATAAATTGCTTATATCTACTCATCAACACAAATACCGTTCAGATAAGACAGGGCACGAGCCTTTTCCTCAGCAATTACCTTGCGAGCTGTACCAAAATCGCGGTATATATCTAATTTGCAGTCATCCAAGGATTCGATAATGGAGTCAGTAAGACCAGTCAACTTCAACAGATTCTCAGCACGATCGTTCTTCTTGAAATCTTTTTGCTTAGTTTCTACGTAAAACTGGCGCTCAAAGATGATGGAAAAAGCAGTTCCGTGGAAAGAATTAGTTACAACATAGTCAGCGTTCTTGAACAGGCCAAGGAATTCCTGTACCGAAGTGTCCATTCCACCGTAAAAATCGCGGTTCTTCAACCTGTCAATATAATCTTGGCCTATGTTTACAATCTTCTTACCGGTCTTTTTAGCTAACAACCTTGCAAAATCATTAATGACATTCGACTTGTTGAGGCGATAGATGAGGATATAGTTATCGAAGTCAGGGTCTTTAGCGAGCCGCGACCACTCTGCCGCATCAAGCAAAAATACAGGATCGACGTGCAGCTCACTATCTTTGCCCGCAAGCTCACGGACCATTTTTTTACCAGACTCCTCACGAACCGAAATATGATTAAATCGAGATAACAGTCGAGCATATTCCGCCCGATACTCAACCGGAATATTGCTAATACCGAACGATGCGGCATACGAATTAATCTTCTGTTTGTCATCGACAAATGATAGGAAGTAATTCTTATCAAAATCAGAACAGGCATAATTAAACACCTGGTCACTACCAGTAATGAACACGTCGTATCGCTCGTTCGACTGATTAATGGTTTCTGAATCATACACTGGACTCATCTTCATGTTTTCATTTACCAACGAACGAAAACTCATCATTTTTCTCTTTGCGGGAAAGTAATTCATAAAACTACGGATATTTTGTTTAACTGATTTGGTCGAGAAGCCACCGATCAGCTTATACAACTCCTCCATATGATCACAGCGATAATCGATAACTTCCGAATCGAAGCCCAATCCCGTTAAGGCTTTTTGCAAAGCATAAGTCTGCAAAGCGGCTCCATAGTTAATGGCACGATGAAACGTAATGACTCCGACTTTCATAATTATCCTTTCAGGGCAATTAGATTGAATACAGCTGAAATTAATCGAGGTTTTCTTGTTAACAGCAATTTATAAATTGCTGCATTAATTAAGTTCGACGGCTGATAGGCTGACAAACAGTTGTATAGCTTTTCATCATTTACAAGGGCATCGAAAAAAGCCGTACGACCAGCACCGCAAGGAGCGCGCCTCAAAGAAAATCTAAGCGATGCAAATGCTCTGCCTGCATTTCTCTTACGGAAATCGAATCTATACAGTCTCCGATCAAACTCGTCCGCAAGAACTTGGCTTAGAGCATTTATCCTTTTAAGAACATCGTCATTCACGCGTTTTGAATAAGACTTGTCACTAACGTGGTATTCGTACAAACAATTGGGAACGACACTGACCCTCGAAGAAGAAGCGAGAGCTCTAAGCTTAAAAACTAGATCCTCTGAGTAGACATCTCTTTCTGACGGAAACTGAACCCCATTCTCTTCAACCAGCAGTCGACGGTAAACAGAGTCCCAAACAGCGATACAGCCCGCACCGTCGTCGTGACATGGAATGGAAACCAAATCCGCCATGTATTTATCAATTTCACCTTTACCACGCAGTTCCATGGATCCAGCAGGATGACTTTTAACAACGGCACCATTCAGCAAGTCGTAATAACCGCCAACGACGACATCGCTACCGGAATCTCTTGCCCTGCTCAGCAACGTTTCATACATTGCCTTCGTACAGGTATCGTCTGAATCGACAAAAGCAATGAATTCCCCAGTCGCTAAATCTAAACCATAATTACGAGCAATTCCCTGGCCCGCATTTTCTTTTGTGAAAACCCTGATGCGATTGTCCTTGGATGCAAGCTTTTTGCACTTCTCAAGACTATCGTCTGTAGACCCGTCATCGATGAGTAAAATCTCCAAGTCATCAATGGTTTGCGAAACAAGAGAAGCGACACATTCCTCAATCGTCTCGGATGAGTTGTAAATGGGAACCACTATGCTTAAAAGGGGATTAGCCACAATGCCCTCCTCACTATCCTAGCGACAGTCGCCACAAACCAGAGCGCCATAAAAAGATTCAATTCCATTGGATTGACTCGGATAATCTTGCTTCCATGAAAGCTTGAACAACCTTGTATCAGAGGTGAGTCCGTCCCAGATGTGCTGGTCGAGGGGTTCGTCCAGCAGCGAGATGAGATCGTCGCAACGGGGGTTGTTGGGCTCGATCGACGCGAACGCCGCGGCGATCGAGGGGTCATGCCTCTGCGCAAGAACGATGAGATAGTCGGTGAGCAGATAATCCACAAGTTCATTACTCTGGGCCCAATACTCAAGGTAAAAGTCCCTAAGCGTTGCGAACACCCGACGGTTAGACGAATCGCAGCCAAGCGAGTAGTTGGCAAACATACCGCAGGCGACGGATGCGTGGAGATAATCGGGGCGTTTGATGGACCAGATCGGAAGGTCCGTGTACTCATCAAGCGAACCGGTGCAGAAGAACGTCGCGTCGAGCCACAGGCCGCCGTGCTCCGCAAGCAAGGACAGCCTTAAAAGGTCAGAAAGATGGGTGCGCGACATGACGCCCGCGCGCACCTTGTCGAAAACCCAATCGGGGATATGAACATAGTCGGAGAGATTCTCGTCCGTGATGACGATGACCTCGTGTTCGCCCGCGTTGCGGCGCACGGAGTCGATACACGCCCTGACAATCTCAGGCGCGTTCTCCTCGCCCTGCCACCAGCACATCCAGATCTTCCCCTCGAGGGCGGGATCGGATGAGGGCAGCGGCGTATCGTAGTCGTATGACTCGAAGAAATCGCCGAAGCGGTTCTCGAGATACTTGAGAACGGTCTCGTGCTTTCGCAGCAACCGCTTCTTCACTGCAGGCGGTTCCTTGTACCCGTTGCGGCTCATGACCTGGATATCGAGCTTCGCCCGAAACGTGTTAATCGCCTCGGGCCACGACGTAACCCTGGCGATTCGGAACGTTGCGACGATCTCCTCGCAGGAGCGATGCACTATCCTCTTGATGCTGTTATGGCCGTTAGCCATCGATTGACTCCTTATATAGGTTCACGAGATCGTTCATAAACTTCTCGCGCGAGCAGTTTTCCATGACGTAGGAGCGGCAGTTGCGCTGCAGCATCGAGTAAGCGGACCGATCCAAGAACGCACTCGTGCCGCGCGATATAGCATCTGCCATCGACTGGACGCCCCCGGGCTCGCAAACGAATCCCGTTTTCCATTCGTCGACCAACTCGGGGATTCCGCCGATATCCGTGCCGATGACAGGCGTGCCGGCAGCAAAAGCCTCCACGATCGAGTACGGCATGTTCTCTCGCCATCTCGAACTCGAGATGGCGAGAGAAGCCCTCTCGACATACGCTTGCAGTGCCCCACCGGTCTGATAACCGGCGAACTCAATGCGAGCTGCACAGCCCAACGAAGACGCCAGCGTCTTGAAATCGGCGGCATCGGGGCCGTCGCCGACTACAACTAAGCGCATATTCTGCGGAAGGCTCGGCAGGGCGGCATCGAAGGCCCTCAGCAGCGTGTCGACGCCCTTCTCGGCAGAGAGCCGCCCGAAGAACAGGAGGTAGGGGTTCTCCCTGTCGGTCGCATCCGCCCCGGCATTCGCCGCACGGTCGAGGATCGCGTCGTCTGCGAAGTTCTGCAGGAAGACGACCTTGCCCTCGGGCCAGCCGCCCTCGATGAGCTTGGAGCGCATGAACCTGGAGGGGGCGATTACCCTGTCGATCCTTCGGTTTGACTTATGGGCCCTGTTGAAGGACGCCTCCATCGCCGCCAGCGCGCTCTTCGCGCGCGACCCCTTCACGCAGCGGTTCTCGATGCAGTGGCGGTAGCGCCCGTCCTCGAGGCATGCGTCGCAGACGCGCCCGCCGCCGTCGAGCATGAGGTAGCCGGGGCAGACGGTCACGTAGTCGTGGGCCGTGTAGAAGACCGGGACCTTGTTCTCCCCCAGGTAGGGGGCGTCGAGGATGGACAGCGTGATCTGCCTGTGCACGTTGTTGAGGTGGACGACATCGGGGCGGAACTCCTCGCAGAGGGCCTGGAAGTTGCGCTTCGCCTCCGGCGAGTAGATCAGCGCCATGCCGTCGCGCGCCGCCTTGAGCGGGTCCTTGACGTTGTTGTACTCGCGCTGCGTCACGAAGTACTTGTCCCACTCGCACGGCAGGTTGTCAGGGTGCCTCATCGAGAAATAGGCCACCTCATGCCCCATGCGCTCCAGCTCGGATCCGACGGTGAGGTAATAGGTCTCCGCGCCGCCCTTGCGGTAGTGGAATTTGTTTACGAGAAGGATCCTCATCGGCCTTCACCCCCGTAGACTGCAAGGGTCCGCCCGACGACGGAATCCCAGTTGTAGGTTTTCTCGACATGCGCCTTGGCGGCGGTGCCGAGGACTCTCCCGCGGTCGCCTTCAGCAAGTAGGCCTTGCAGCGCGGCCCGCAGGGAATCGGCACTGCCTTTCTCGAACGTCACGCCGTTGCCGGCGAGGACGTCCGCGCACTCGGGGATGTCGCTCGTCACGCAGCAGCGGCCGTATGCCATGGCCTCCAGCAGGCTCATGGGCATGCCCTCCACGTCGGAGGGCAGCACGTAGGCGTAGCAGTTGGAGTACAGCTCCTCCAGGGGCTCGCCGTTGACGAACCCGGTGAAGAGGACGCGGGGGTCGCCCTGGGCGGCCTCGCGAAGGGACGCCTCGTACTCGGAGGTATCGGAGCCGCCGCCAGCGATGACAAGATGCTTGTCCGTATCGAGCTCCTTGAAGGCCTCGATCAGGAGCTCAGGACGCTTCTCGGGGACGAGCCTGCCCAGGTACAGCAGGTAGGAGCCCGCATCGAGCCCCCACTTCTCCTTTATCTGGTTGACCGGCATCGGCCGCTTCGACTCGATACCGTTGGGGATGAACGTCGCCGTGCGGCCGTAGGCGCCCTCGAAGTAGGACCGGGCCGATTTGGACAGGACGATGAGGCCGTCGACCTTGGTGGCGGCCGCCTTCTCCCCCATCTTGATGTACGCGCTGGCGAGCTTTCCCCACTTGGCGCGCTGCCAGTCCAGGCCGTGGATGGTCGCCACGGTCCGGATGCCCGCGCGATTGGCCAGGGGAAGCGGCACGCAGGGGCCCTCGGCGTGGTAGTGGATCACGTCGGGCCTGTCCTTGATGGCCGCCAGGGTGGCGAAGTACGAGGAGCTCAGCGCCGCGAGCCCCTTCTTGTCGATCGTCCTCACGGGAACGACGCGCACGCCGTCGACCATGCGCTCGCGGCCATCCGCTGCGTCGCCGGTCATGACATCGCTGCCCGAGCGGTCGTAGCAGGTGACCTCGTGGCCGAGCGCCGCCATGCGGCGGGCGAGCTCGGTCACGACGACCTCCACGCCACCCTCGCGGGAGCCGTATCTCTTATGTCCTATCATCGCGATGCGCATCTAGCACGCACCCTTGCCGGTGATGACCTCGATCACCGTGAGGACGACGATCTTGAGATCGGTGATGACGCCTCGGCTGGCGATGTACTCCAGGTCTCGGCGGACCATGCCGTCGAACCCGGTCGAATTGCGCTCCGTCACCTGCCACCAGCCGGTGATCCCGGGCTTCACGGCCAGGCGCTGCAGGTCGTACTCGGTGTACTCCGCCACCTCGTTCGGCAGAGGCGGGCGCGGGCCGACGACGGACATCTGGCCCAGGAACACGTTCAGGAACTGCGGGAACTCGTCGATGGAGTGCTTGCGGATGAACCTGCCGATCTTGGTGACGCGCGGGTCGTCCCTCATCTTGAACATGGCGCCGGCGATCTCGTTCTGCCCCTTGAGCTCGACGAGGCGCTTGTCGGCGTCTTTGAACATGCTGCGGAACTTCCACATGCGGAAGGTGGAAAGGCTGCCGTCGCGGTGGGTCTGGCCCACGCGGATCTGGCTGTAGAACGGGTTGCCCTCGCTCTCCAGGCGGATGGCGGCGGCCAGCACCAGGCTGGGTATGGCGATGGCGGCCAGCACGCAGCCGCTGAACACGATGTCAAAGGCGCGCTTTACGGCCCTGTAGCCCAGGCGCGTACGGTCCCAGTCCTTCACGGCCTGCATGGCTTTGTAGCGAACGCCCACCTCGCCACCGCTCATGGCCTGGGCAACAAACGCGGCCCCCACCGGCGCGTTTTGCCCTGTCATTTCTTTAGTAGTCAAACTCAAATCCACGTCCCTGTCCCCAGGGATCCCCCAATCGATGAATTCAAATTGCGAATGAATTGCCAGTGCGACGTCCCCTTACGTCTTACTTGGCACGTCCAACGGAAGCAGCTCTCTAAAAGCGGAGTCACCTTCGCCCACGTCTACCAGGCACCAGCGCTTATGACGGTCAATCTTCTTTACACGGGCCTCTTGCCCCACCAAGGGCCCCTGCTCTATGTGCAGCACACCGTCTTCTATGCGCGCCACGCTGTTGCGCACCACGCCGTCGTCGTCGAGCACGCTGCGGTACCAGTCCTGCGCATCGTCCGGCATGGGCGCGTAGGCCCGCTCCCTGCTGCCGGCAATGCGGCAGCCAAAGCTCAGCTGGGCCAAAGCCTTGTCGAGCATGGCAGCATCGCGCGTGGCGACGAAGAAGTATTCCTTGTACATGGGTTTGGTTTGAAGCGACCAGGTGCCGTCCCGCTTAAACCAGAACTCCTTTTGCATCACGAAAGCGTCCTGCATCAGCTCATGCGGGATAATGCGGCGAACCTTTTCGCAGGTCTCGCGCTCTTTACCGTTGGGGGTGTGGACCAGATACCAGCGGACACGGCCTTGCTGGCTGTTGGTGACGGCGCCACTAAAGGCGCCGGGCAGCTGCTCTTGTCGCCGCATCGTCTGTTCCATCTCTCGCCCCTTAACTTGCATCCGCGACGCATGCGAATACAGAGCGTTAAGAACAGGCTTCTCGCTCGCAGCTAGGCGCAGTCGCAAAAGTACAGTTTTTCGTATCTTTCGACGAAGCTCATTATACGAATAAATCCAGACCGTTTTCCCAGATTGCGTAAATTGCGGCGCGAGCGGACGCATCTCCATACCCCACTACAAAAATCTGTACATTTTTGCGCAACAAACAAGCCGCTCTACCAGCGGCTTTTCCCGTATTGAGGCAATAATACTTTTTTATGGGGTCATTTTGTTTTGGCAAACGGTTACGGGGCTTGTCGGCATATTGTGAGCGTTGCGCAACTGCAACTAACTCTTCCCAGCCCCACGCTCGGCATAAAAAACGCGGCTGCCCCAACAGGTGGGACAGCCGCGCATGCGTGCGGTTTATAAACCTATGAGCTCGCCTTAGGCGCGAGTCTTGATCTCCTCGAGCACCTTGGCCACAAACTCGTCAACGCTCATCTGAACGGTCTCATTGGAACGATCGCGGACGGAGATGTTGCCGGCCTCGACCTCCTTCTCGCCCAGGATGAGCATATAGGGCACGCGGTCGATGCTGCGGGCCTCGCGGATCTTGTAGCCGATCTTCTCGTCGCGGTCGTCGCAGACCACACGGATGCCGGCCTCCTCCAGCTTGGCGCATACCTCGTGGGCGTAGTCGCGGCTCTTCTCCGAGACGGGAAGCGCCTTGACCTGCACGGGAGCCAGCCAAGTGGGGAACTTGCCCGCAAAGTGCTCAATCAGAATACCGATGAAGCGCTCGATGGAGCCAAAGCACACGCGATGCAGCATGATGGGGCGCTTCTTGGTGCCGTCGGCGTCCACGTACTCCAGGTCAAAGTTGAGCGGCATCTGGAAGTCGAGCTGGACGGTGCCGCACTGCCAGGTACGACCGAGCGAGTCCTCCAGGTGGAAGTCAATCTTGGGGCCGTAGAAGGCGCCGTCGCCCTCGTTGACCTCGTAGTCCATGTGCAGCTGCTCCAGAGCGGTGCGCAGGCCCTCCTCGGCGCGAGCCCAGTCCTCGTCCGAACCCATGGAGTCCTCGGGGCGGGTGGAAAGCTCAACATGGTACTTAAAGCCAAACTTCTGGTACACGGAGTCGATGAGGTTGACCACGCCCACGATCTCGTCGGTCAGCTGGTCGGGACGCACAAACAGGTGGGCGTCGTCCTGGTTAAAGCAGCGCACGCGGAACAGACCGTGCAGGGCGCCGCGCAGCTCGTGGCGGTGCACCAGGCCAATCTCGCCGGCGCGAATGGGCAGCTCGCGATAGGAGTGCGGCTTGGAGGCGTACACCAGCACGCCGCCCGGGCAGTTCATGGGCTTAATGCAGTACTCTTCGTCGTCGATGACGGTGGAGTACATGTTGTCCTTGTAGTGGTCCCAGTGGCCCGAGGTCTTCCACAGCTGCTTGTTCATGATGAGCGGCGTGGAGATCTCCACGTAGCCGGCCTTGTGGTGAATCTCGCGCCAGTAGTCCAGCAGCGTGTTCTTAAGGATCATGCCGTTGGGCAGGAAGAACGGGAAGCCGGGGGCCTCGTCGCGCATCATAAAGAGGTCCATCTCGCGGCCGATCTTGCGGTGGTCGCGCTTCTTGGCCTCCTCCAGCATGTGCATGTGCTCGTCGAGCTCCTCCTTGGTGGCAAAGGCGACGCCGTTGATGCGCGTGAGCATCTTATTGTCCTTGTCGCCCTTCCAGTAAGCGCCCGAGACGCCGGTGAGCTTAAAGGCCTTCAGCGCCTTGGTGTAGCAGATGTGGGGGCCGACGCACATGTCGATGTAGTCGCCCTGCTGGTAGAAGGTGATGCGGGCGTCGTCGTCCAGGTCGCCGATGTGCTCGACCTTGTACTTCTCGCCGCGCTCCTCCATAAGGGCGATGGCCTCGGCGCGGGGCTTCTCGCACACGGAGAACTTGAGGTTCTCCTTGACGATCTTCTTCATCTCGGCCTCGATCGCGGGGAAGTCGTCCTCGCTGATCTTGACGCCCTCGGGCAGGTCGACGTCGTAGTAGAAGCCGTTGTCGGTCGCGGGGCCGTAGGCAAAGTCGGCCTCGGGGTACAGGCGCTTGATGGCCTGCGCCATGATGTGCGCGGCGGAGTGGCGGATGACGTGCGTGACCTCGTCCTGCGGGAGCTCGGCCACCGAACCGTCATTGTAGAGTGCCTTCATGGGTATGTTTTCTCCTCTCGGATGCCTAATGCAAGTGCGTGCGATGCGCTCGGCGTTTTTGACTTGCATCATTATAGGCAGGTTGCCTTGGTATACAAGCGCCCGCCGCACCTTAATGGCACGGCGGGCGATTTTCTACGCATGCTTCATCGTGTGGGGGCGGGGTGCGCGTGCTTGCGGCACGCCCGTGGCTTACGCCGGCCCGGCGATGGATGCGTTACTGGATGCGAGTTCGGCAGTAGGGGCAGACCTTCCAGTGCGCGTCGAGCGGGCGATGGCAGCTGGGGCACACGTTGCGAACCTGGGTGTCGCACACGGGGCAGACGACAAAGTCCTTCTCGATGGGCGCGCCGCACTGCGGGCAGGTGCCGTACTGGGCAAGCTGGCGCTCGCGCAGGGCCATGTCCAGCTCCTGCTCCTCGCGGTCGGCCGCGTAGGAGTGCGGGCGCAGGACCAGGTAGGCGATGAGGCCCACAAACGGGATCAGGGCGATGATGCCCCATGCCACGTAGGCGCTGGCGCCGCGGCGGCGAGCGTCGATGAACACATAGACGACCGACAGCACGTACAGGGCGATGATAAAGCCCACGAAGGCATAGATGACGCCCATAAGCTGCGGCGACATGAGCTCGTTGATGTATTTGGACATTGAGGTGTACCTTTCGGAATATTTACAGTCCGGTCAAGTTTACCACGGGGTTTGTTTATATGGGACCACGGCTGGATACGGGGCTGGCGCGGACACAAACATCTCAATCTGTAACAGGTGGAGGCGGAATCCGGGTCTAGATGTTACAGATCGAGACACAGGGGTCCCTCCCCGACTTCAATCTCGATCTGTAACATCCTGAGCCCCAAAACCCCTTTTACTGTTACAGATCAAGATGAACGGACAGACCGCCCGATGATTATCTCAATCTGTAACATCTAGAACCCAAATCCACAGCTAACTGTTACAGATCGAGACAAAGACAACCGCCCAAACAGAATGTCTCAATCTGTAACAACTACTCGGCAAAAACAGTCCCAGATGCTACAGATTTAGACAAACCCTTCTCTCCCCGACTTAAATCTCGATCTGTAACATCTAGAACCCAAAAACAGTTCTTGCTGTTACAGATCGAGACATTCAAAATCCGTCGGAAAGTTTGTCTCAACCCGTAACAGAAAGGGTCCAAAAACCCTGCCAGCTGTTACAGATCGAGACATACACATAACCGGACGGGCTAACGTCTCGATCTGTAACACGTAGGACCACAATCCCCCCCTCCTACTGCTACAGATCAAGACGAACGTGCGTCTGTGGACTTAACGTCTCGATCTGTACCAGGTAACGGCGCAGAACGCGAGGTTGGGCGGGAAGAACTCGGTTCTAACGTGGCCGGCATCCGTGCCGGGCCGGCCCTCGCCTGCCGTTGGCGGGTGTTGCGGGGCTGTTCGCCGCATTGCCGCTGCGCTGGGGGTGTGCAGACCGTAGGATAGTCTTATTGACAGCCTGTCAACTTGTCTGGGAGGCACTGTGACGGAAACGTTTGATATCGCGATTGTGGGCGCGGGCATTACCGGGTGCGCCATCGCGCGGCAACTCGCGCGCTATGACCTGTCCATTTGCGTGGTCGAGGCGGCCAACGACATCGCCCTGGGCGCGTCGAAGGCCAACGGCGGCCTGGTGCACGCCGGCTACGATCCGGCTCCAGGCACGGTAAAGGCGCAGGTCAACGCTCGTGGTTGCGAGCTATATGGCACGTGGGCCCAGGAGCTAGGCTTTTTGTTCCGCCGGACCGGGTCGATGGTGCTGGGGTTTAACGACGAAGACCGCGCACACCTGGAGAAGCTGCGCCAGAATGGCCTGGCCAACGGCGTGCCCGAGCTGTCGATTGTCGGCCCCGAGCGCATCCACGAGCTGGAGCCGCGTGCGAGTGCCCAGGCCACGTGCGCACTATGGTGTCCCTCGACCGGTTTTGTCGATCCATTTGAGGTCGCCATCGCCGCGCTGGAGAACGCAGTTGCCAACGGCGTGACGTTTATGCGGTCCGCGCCGGTGGAAGCGATTGAGGTTGCTAGTGGCGAGGCTACCGACGGGGCTGCGCGCTTTACGCTGGTAACGCCTGCCGGCGATGTGCTCTGCCGTTATCTGATCAACGCCGCGGGCAACGGCGCCGCCGACATCTCGCATATGGCGGGCGCCGAGGAGTTCCAGATGGTCTGGCGCCAGGGAAACATTGTGGTGCTGGACAAGGAGCCGCGCGCGCTGATGCCGCTCTACCCCGTGCCCACGCCGGTGTCCAAGGGCGTTATCGTCACAGGCACGGTCCACGGCAACACCGTGATCACCGCGACCGCTGCCGTGCGCGAGCCGGGCGACACACAGACTTATGCGAGCGATGTGAACGCGCTGCTGACGGGAGCACGCAAGCTGGTGCCCGATCTGGACACGCGTCGCGTGGTACGCGCATTCGCCGGCGGGCGTCCGGTCATTAAGGGAACGAACGACTTCTTTATTGGGCAGTCCGCCGTGGTGCCGGGGCTGTTTCAGGCGGCGGGCATTCAGTCGCCAGGCGTGGCGAGCGCGCCGGCCATTGCCGAGCGCATGGAGCACGTGATGCGCGAGGCGGGCGTTGCTTTGCGCGAACGGGCCGACTGGGACCCGATTCGCCGCGCGCCGGACGACTTCGACCGTGCGCCGCTTGCGCGCAAGGAGGAACTCATTGAGTCCGACCCTGCATGGGGGCAGATCGTCTGCCGCTGCGAGACGGTGCCCGAGGCCGAGATTGTAGCCGCGATCCGACGCCGCCCGGGTGCGGTTTCGCTCGAGGGCGTCAAACGCCGCTGTCGCGCGGGCATGGGCCGCTGCCAGAGCGGCTTTTGCCAGAGCCGCGTGGTGGCGATTCTGGCCCGTGAGCTGGGGTGTGACCCCAGCGAGGTGCTGCTGGAGGACACTGGCTCGTGGCTCGTTGAGGGACCTTTGAAGGGGGTGCGCTAGGATGGCGGAATTCAAATCGAGCGCGATTGCTAGCGATGCCGTTGAGGCAGTACCTACGCTGGCCTTCGACGTGATTGCTATCGGCGGCGGACCTGCCGGCATGGCTGCCGCACTTGCCGCGCATAAGGCCGGCGCGCGCGTGGCTATCGTGGAGCGTGAGCAGCACTTGGGCGGCATCCTGCGCCAGTGCATCCACCCCGGCTTTGGCCTATCGCACTTTAAGCAGGAGTTAACCGGCCCCGAGTATGCGCAGCGCTTTATCGACCAGGTGCGCGCGACCAACATTGCGTTGTTCTTGGACAGCATGGTACTTGAGATTGATTCGGGTGAGTCCACGGAAGACGCCGAGGCCCACACCGTCACGCTCATGAGCCCCACCGGCATGTTGCAGCTCACCGGGCACGCGGTCGTCCTTGCCATGGGTTGCCGCGAGCGCACCCGCAGCGAGATCAAGATCCCCGGCAGCCGCCCCGCCGGCGTGTTTACGGCCGGCCTGGCGCAGCGATACATCAATATCGAGAACCTCAAACCCGGCTCTCGCGCCGTCATTTTGGGCTCGGGCGACATCGGGCTGATCATGGCACGCCGTTGCACGCTCGAGGGGATTTCCGTCGAGGGCGTGTACGAGCTCATGCCCTACGCCAACGGCCTGCGCCGCAATGTGAAGAACTGCCTGGACGACTTTGGCATTCCGCTGCACCTGTCCACCACCGTCACACGTGTGATCGGGCACGACCGCGTGGAGGCCGTCGAAGTGAGCCAGGTCGACGAGCATCTGGCGCCCATTCCGGGAACCGAGCGCATCGTTCCGTGCGACACGCTACTGCTTTCGGTGGGCCTGATTCCCGAGAACGAGCTTTCGGTTGCCGCAGGCGTTGAACTTGACCCACGCACGCGCGGCGCTGTGGTGGACCAGAGTCTGCAAACGGGCGTGCCGGGCATTTTTGCCTGCGGCAACGTGCTGCACGTGCACGACCTAGCCGATAACGTGACGACCGAGTCCGAGCGTGCCGGTGCGGCAGCGGCGGCGTGGGCGTTGGGCGGCGACGCAGGGGCAAACGCTGCGGGCACGGGTTGCCAGCTCACGGTCTCCCCCGCCGGCATCGCAGGCTACGCACTGCCGGGCCGCATTACGACCGTCGGGCTCACTAAGCTCAACTTCCGCGTACGCCGACCGGTCGATGCCGCCCGCGTACGTATCCTGGCAGGCGACGAGGAACTGTTTGCAGGCAAGATCCGCCCGTTTAAACCGAGCGTCATGGAGAGCTTCCCGCTACCGGCAAAGGTGATTCAGCGCGCACTCGACCTAGGCGCCAACGAGATAGTCCTGTCCGTCGATCCCGTCGAGGAGGTATAACGTCATGAGCACGAATGTGATCGAGTCGCTGCAGTTCAACTGCACCACCTGCCCATCCGAATGCCTCCTGACCGTGGAGGTCGAGCGCGGCGCAGACGGTGCCGTGGTAGAGGTGCGCTCCGTGACCGGAAACAGCTGCCCGCGCGGTGATAAATTCGCGCACCAGGAGCTCACCTGCCCCATGCGCGTGCTCACCACCACCGTGGCCGTATCCGGCGGCGACGAGGCGCTGCTGCCCGTGCGCACGGCCGAAGCCATCCCGCTCGAACTCCACGCCCAGGCGATGGACCTCATCCGCGGCTTGGTCGTCAATGCCCCCATCAGCATGGGCGACGTCGTGCTGGAGAACCTCCTCAACACCAACATCGACCTCATCGCCAGCATGGACATCGACCTCGCCTAAGTAGCCCATTTGGGACGGGACTCTTTTAACTACCCCACCATCAACTCCATCCCCTCCTCAGTTGCGGTGAAATGGTTCCTGATTTCCGCCAAAACCCCGGCATCCAGGAACTATTCCACCGCAACTATCCTTGGAATCGGTATTTAGCTTGTGCCTACTTTAGTGCCATTTCAAAACTATGCCGGATTACGGGGCTGATTCGGAGACCCCCATCCATACCGGCTTTTTTCGATTTTTGATAAGCCGTCTACCTGCGGTTTTAATTTCGCGATTATTCCCATGGTCAAGTAATACAGGTCCAGCCCCGTAATCCGCCATAGTTTTGAAACCAGCCCATTTGGAACGGCCTCTTGTGACTACTTTTACCTATCATTCCGCATGTTTGACGCAGCTAAAATAGCCCCTTCCCAAATTGACCACCCTGGCATTAGGGATACCATGGTGGCACCCTAGCGAAAGGATGTTTCATGGCACATGTCGATGACCAGCGCGTGGCGCGCGTGCTCGATGCGCTCGAGGCTCAACACCCCGGCGCGCAGTTGCTCGTGAATGACCCGTGGTCGATCTACTATCTGACCGGCTTTTATGCCGATATGTTCGAACGATTTTGTGGCGTGCTGCTCACGCGCGATGCCGAGCCGGTGATCTTGGTCAACGCCCTGCATCAGCTGCCCGAGTACGACAATGCCCGCGTGGCCTACCACAACGACACCGACGTCGTGACCGACGCCATCGCACGCGAGATCAATCCTGCCAAGCCCCTCGGCATCGATACCGTTATGCGCTCAGGCTTTTTGATGCCCCTTATAGATCATCATGCCGCGAGCGAGTTCTTCCTGGGCGACTTTGCCGTCACCGCCGCACGCGCCCACAAGGACGAAGCCGAGCAGGAGCTCATGCGCGTGTCCTCGGCCGCCAACGACGCCGTGATGGCCGACGCCA
This sequence comes from Collinsella aerofaciens, assembly GCF_040910245.1. Lineage (GTDB taxonomy): Bacteria > Actinomycetota > Coriobacteriia > Coriobacteriales > Coriobacteriaceae > Collinsella. The sequence continues at coordinate 9,311 of NZ_JBDGAY010000002.1, read as the reverse complement.
TCAAGCTCGTTCACGAAGGCGTGACAGAGCGCGAAATTGCCGACCAGATGCTCGGTCTGTACCGCAATCACGGCTGCGAGGGCTTTAGCTTTCCGCCCATCGTAAGCTTTGGCGCCAACGCCGGCGACCCGCATCACGAGCCCGACGACACCGTACTCAAGCGCGGTGACGTGGTGCTGTTCGACATTGGTGGACGTCGCCGCAACTACTGCTCGGACATGACGCGCACGTTCTTTTGGGGCGAGCCGGACGAGGAAACCGCACGCATCTACGACATCGTGCGCCGCGCCAACGAGGCCGCCGAGGCGCTCATCGCCCCGGGCGTGCGCATGTGCGACCTGGACCGTGCCGCGCGCGACGTGATTGAGGACGCTGGCTATGGGCAGTTCTTTACGCACCGCCTGGGACACTCGATCGGTCTGCAGGACCACGAGCCTGGTGACGTTTCCCTTGTCAACGAGCAGGTCGTAGAGCCGGGCATGACATTCTCCATCGAGCCGGGCATCTACCTCCCCGGCCACACCGGCGTCCGCATCGAGGACCTTGCCCTGGTCACCGAGTCCGGCGTCGAGATTCTCAACGGCTACCCCCACGACCCAGTCCGCCTCGACTAGCCCTTACCCAATAGCCCCTCAATTAGTTGCGGTGGAATAGTTCCCAGATTGGCCCACAGAGGCATAATCCAGGAACTATTTCACCGCAACTGCCATGGGGCCAAGTCGACCAATTTGACAGTCTAGAGATGCGCCACGAAAACGGGCTATCTACTACGTTTAATCCACATGGGTCGACCACACCCGCGTTTTCTCAAAACTGGCAAGCCATCTACCTGCGGTTTTGCTTTCGTAATTCTCAGCGTGGTCGAGGGCAGTCGATTAAACGTAGTAGATAGGCCCATTTCGTGGCAAGCATGCCAATTAGCTGCCCACCAAAAGAGGTTAGCGCAGCAGACCGGCAACTTCGCCGGCTAACGTGATGGTGCCGGCTGCTACGAAGGGCTCGCCCGCGGCTTCGAAAGCTGCGAGGGCTTCGGATACGCTGGGGTATACGCCCGCGAGCTTGTCGGCATCCACCAGGGCAGCGAGCTCCTCTGCCGGCAGGGCACGATCGGAATCGGTCTGCGTTACGACCACACGCGGGAAAGCCGGAATCAGCACATCGACGATACCCGCCACGTCCTTATCGGCCAGCGCGGCACACAGCAGCGTGGGGCGGTTCTCCACGCACGGATCGATCTCGTCCAGCGCGCTCACAAAGTTCTCGCAGCTCTGAGGGTTATGGCAGGCATCGATCAGCTTGAGCGGATCAGTTCCCAGCACATCAAATCGGCCCGGCGTGGGACAGCCCATAAGCGACGCATCGAGCTTGTCATGATCGAGCTCGCGACCCAGGTACCCCTCGCAAAGCATAATCGCGCACGCGGCATTCTGCGGCTGATACGCCGGCTTGACCATACTCGACGTATAGATCGCGCGCGGCGTGGTGCAGCTAAACTCCACCGTATCGCCCACATGCGCCGGCACCTTGGTCGTGGCGTGGCTCACCACCAGCGGAACCACACCGCACTCGCGACAACGGGCATCCATCACGCGCTGAACGCTCGCCTCGTGCGTACCCTCGCCCAGCACAACCAAGCGTCCGGGCTTGATGACCGCAGCCTTCTCCCCCGCAATGGCCTCGAGCGTGTCGCCCAGGACACGCGTGTGGTCGAGCCCGATGCCGGTGATGGCAACGGCGACGGGATCGGTCGCACTCGTGGCGTCCCAACGGCCGCCCATGCCGACCTCGAGCACAGCAACGTCCACTGCAGCCTCGGCAAACACCACCAGCGCGGCAGCCGTCAGCAGGTCAAACGGTGTGATGGTATAGGCGCGCTCCCCCGCCGCCACACGACGAGCATTCACGCGATGTCCAGCCTCAACAGCTGCCGAAACGCCACGGGCAAACGCCTCATCACTCACAACGCGCCCATCGACCTCCATGCGCTCGGGATAGCGCACCAGCTGCGGCGACGTATACAGCGCGGTCTTGAGCCCCTCACCGCGAAGGATGGCAGCCGAAAAACGCGTGGTCGAAGTCTTGCCATTGGTACCGGCAACCTGAATGCAATCGAAATACTCATCCGGACGTCCCAGCTCATCAAGCATATCGACAACCGTCTCAAGCAGAGGACCAGCATCCCCAGAAATCCGCCCAGTATCAGCAGCAAGCCCCACAGCCTCATCAAACGAAAGCAACTCAAACGAGAAAGGAACGACATACGACCCAGAACGCTTAGCCATAACCCAAAGTCTCCAATTACAGAAAAAGAGGCCCATCAAAAAGAATGAGCCCCTCGCGTTGACAATATCAGCCTTTATCCGCTTGCAGCATGATCAAGGCCACAACCCAGTGGCCCTAACCTACCAGTTGTAAACAACCACGTAAACGAAGTAGGAGCGGCCCGATGCTTTGCTCGCCGCAAGTTCCGCACGCAAAGGACAGCACTTAATGTGCTGTCCGTCTTGCGCAGGACTGTCCGCAGCGGAGAGCAAAGCATCGGGACGCGCCCCCAAGTTAGACCTACGAGAAGTCAGCAACCTGAGCAGTCAGCGCCGCCAGGATCTCCTTGAGCTCAGCTGCACGGTCCCTCTTCTTCTGGACCACCGCGGGCGCGGCCTTAGCCACAAAGCCCTCGTTGGCGAGCGTCTTCTCGCAGCCGGCGAGCTCCTTCTGGGCCGCGGCGATCTCCTTCTCCAGGCGTGCCTTCTCGGCCGAAAGGTCAACCTTGCCCTCGAGCACCACAAAGACCTCGACGCCGCTGTCGACCACAGCAATGCTCGCGGCCGGCTTCTCAACGTCGGTGCCCATGACCAGCGAAGCCGTGTTCGCCAGCGGCTCAATCGTGGAGCGCAGGCTCTCGAGCTTCTCGATGTCCTCGGCACCGGCACGCACGACCACGTCGAGCTCGGCCTTGGGGCTCAAGCGATAGCGCGAACGCGTGGCGCGGGCGGCGGAAACGACGGTGCGGCACAGCTCAAACGCGCGCTCGGCGTCCTCGTCGACGTACTTGGCGTAATCGGCGGGCTCGGGCCACTTGGCGATCATGAGCGCCTCGGCGCGGTCCACGTTGCCCTCGGCGTCCAGGTCGAGCACGCTCGCCGGCATGTTGTCCCAGATCTCCTCAGTGACAAACGGCATAAGCGGGTGCATCAGGCGAATGGACGTGTCGAGCACAAAGATCAGGTTGCGCTGCGCCTGCAGACGGCCTTCGCCCTTCAGGCGGGCCTTGGTGACCTCGACGTACCAGTCGCAGACCTCGTTCCAGAAGAACTGCTGCACGCCGCGGGCCATGTCGCCAAAGGTGTAGTTCTCGATACCTTCGGTGACCATCTTGACGGCCTTGGCCAGGCGGCTGAACATCCAGGCGTCAGCCGGCGTCTCCACGACGGGCTCGCCGGGCGTGTAGCCCTCCATGTTCATAAGCAGGAAGCGGCTGGCGTTCCAGATTTTGGTAACAAACGACTTGGCCTGGTCGGTACGCGGGCTGTCGATAAGCTTCTTGGTCTTCTTGTCGATATTCGCGTCGAACTTGACGTCCTGGTTGTTGGTGCACAGCGTGAGCAAGTTGTAGCGCATGGCGTCGGCGCCGTACATACCAATGAGATCCATGGGGTCAACGCCGTTGCCCTTGGACTTGGACATGCGGCTGCCGTCCTTGGCAAGGATCGTCGGGTAGATGACGACGTCCTTAAACGGCACCTCGTCCAGGAAGTACAGCGAGCTCATGACCATGCGGGCGACCCACAGCGCGATGATGTCGCGCGCGGTGACAAGCGCCGTCGTGGGGTGATGGCCCTCGAGCAGCTCCGGCTTTTGCGGCCAGCCCTGCGTGGCGAAGGTCCACAGCTGCGAGCTAAACCACGTGTCCAGCACGTTCTCGTCCTGATGCACGTGATGGCCGCCGCACTTAGGGCACACGTCGGTGTCCTCGGTCAGGGCGTCCTCCCAGCCACAGTCCTCGCAGTAGAACACGGGGATACGGTGGCCCCACCACAGCTGGCGGCTGATGCACCAGTCCTTAAGGTTCTCCATCCAGGTGGTGTAGGTCTGCGTCCAGCGCGCGGGATGGAAGGTGACCTTGCCAGAGTTGACAGCGTCGAGTGCCGGCCCCTTGAGCTTGTCGACGGCGACAAACCACTGCTCGGACAGCCACGGCTCCAGCGCGGCGTCGCAACGGTAGCAATGCATGACGGAGTGGTCGAGGTCCTCGACGTGATCGAGCAGGTCGTGCTCCTCGAACCACTTGATGACGGCCTCGCGGCACTCGTCGCGGTTCATGCCGGTGAACTCGCCGTAGCCCTCGACGACCACTGCGTGCTCGTCGAAGATGTTGATCTGCGGCAGGTCGTGAGCCTGACCCATGGCGTAATCGTTGGGGTCGTGGGCCGGGGTGACCTTAACGAAGCCGGAACCAAAGTTGGCATCGACATGCCAATCCTCAAAGATGGGGATCTCTCGGTCGACAATGGGGAGCTTGACGGTCTTACCCACAAAGGCGGCCTTCTCGGGATCCTTCGGGGAGACAGCGACGCCCGTGTCGCCGAGCATGGTCTCGGGGCGCGTGGTGGCGACGACGATGTAATCCTGGCCGTTGACCGGCTCGGTCAGCGGGTAGCGCAGGTGCCACAGGTGGCCCTTCTCGTCCTTATACTCGGCCTCGTCGTCCGAGATAGCGGTGGTGCAGTTGGGGCACCAGTTGACGATGCGCTTGCCGCGGTAAATCAGACCATCGTGGTACCAGTCGCAGAAGACCTTGCGCACGGCCTGCGCGTAGTCCTCGTCCATGGTAAAGCGCTCGTTGTCGAAGTCGACGGAGCAGCCCATGCGCTTGATCTGCTCGACGATGATGCCGCCGTACTCGTGGGTCCAGTCCCAGCAAGCGTCGACAAACTTATCGCGGCCAATCTCCAGGCGGCTGATGCCCTCACTCTTGAGCTTCTTGTCGACCTTGGTCTGCGTAGCGATACCGGCGTGGTCGGTGCCCAGAACCCAGCGCGTGGACTTGCCGCGCATGCGGGCCATACGGATGATGGCGTCCTGGATGGAGTCGTCGGTGGCGTGACCCATGTGGAGCTTGCCGGTCACATTGGGAGGCGGAATGGTGACGGTGCAGTCGCCCACACCGGCGCGGCGCTTGTAGTAGCCGCCGTCAAGCCACTTCTGCAGGATCGCCGGCTCGTTGGTCGACGGATCGTAGTTCTTGGGCATTTCTTCCATATATCTCTCCCTGTCCCGCCGGGGAGGAATGTAGGCCCGCCAGGGCCTACATTCCTCCCCTTAGGTATCGATTACTTCAGTCTGAACGACTTCGCTGAGGCTTAAACAGACACACAGAATAACACAGGTAGTTGGGGTTATTGCGCATATATAAAATAGCCTCCGACCGCGGGTGGCCGGAGGCTATTAGCAAGCACGTTTTAGGCAGGTCTAGCCGTAGATGCGCTGTGGCTGCTCTTCGCCCTTGACGGCGGCTTCGGTTACGACGACCTTGGCAACGCCCTCCTCGCTGGGGAGGTCGAACATCGTCTGCTGCAGAACGTCCTCGCAGATGGCGCGCAGGCCGCGGGCGCCGGTCTTACGGGCAAGCGCCATGCGGGCGATCTCGTGCAGGGCGGCGTCCTCAAACTCAAGCTCAACGTCCTCGAGCTGGAACATCTTGCGATACTGACGCACCACGGCGTTCTTGGGCTCGGTCAGGATCGACACCAGGTCGTCCTCGTCGAGCGCCTGCGTCTGAGTGACGACGGGCGTACGACCCACGAACTCAGGGATCATGCCAAAGGCGTTGAGGTCCTGCGGGAGCACCTGGCGCAGCAGGTCGTTCTCATCGACCGAAGTGGGGCCGGCGATCTCGGAGTTAAAGCCCACGCCCTTGTTGCCCACGCGGTCGGCGATGATCTTGTCTAGACCAACGAAGGCACCGCCGCAGATGAACAGGATGTTGGTCGTGTCGATCTGCAGCAGCTCCTGCTGGGGATGCTTGCGGCCGCCGGTGGGCGGAACGCTGGCCACCGTGCCCTCAAGAATCTTAAGCAGCGCCTGCTGAACGCCCTCGCCCGAAACGTCACGGGTGATGGAGAGGTTCTCGGCTTTGCGGGCGATCTTGTCGATCTCGTCCACGTAGATGATGCCCACCTGCGCGCGCTCAATATCGCCATCGGCGGCGTTGATGAGCTTGAGCAGGATGTTCTCAACGTCCTCGCCAACGTAACCGGCCTCGGTGAGCGCGGTGGCATCGGCAATGGCAAACGGCACCTCGAGAATGCGCGCGAGCGTCTGGGCCAGCAGCGTCTTACCGGTACCGGTGGGGCCGAGCAGCAGAATATTGGACTTGGCGAGCTCCACCTCGTCCATGTCATCGTCAAACTGGGCGCCCATGCCCGATGCCTCGTCAAGGGCGGACACCGCAGCACCGCCCTCGATCACGCGACGGTAGTGGTTGTACACGGCCACCGACATGGCGCGCTTGGCGTCCTCCTGCCCCATAACATAGGCCGAAAGCTCGTCATAGATCTCGTGCGGTGTCGGCACGTGCGTAATCACCTGACGGTCGTCCTCAAGCTCAAAGCCCTCCGTCTCGGGGTCAACGGCGGGCTGAGACGCAGCCTGGCCGTGGTCGTTGAGAAAACCCGGGAGATTGCCGTTGCGGGCGGCGTCCATAAAGTCCGAAGCCAGCGACTCCTCAAGGATCTCGGAGCAGGCGGCGACGCACTCGTCACAGATAAAGATGTTGGTCGGACCCTTAACAAGGCGGCGAACCTGTCCCTGCTCTTTTCCGCAGAAGGAGCAGCGGATGGGGTTGCCGTTCTCGTCAAAGTTGTCCTGCATGTTACCTGCCATCCTAGGCGTCCTTCGCGGCGAGGTCGCGCGAGGTGACGATACGATCGATCAGGCCGTAGTCGAGGGCCTCGGCAGCGGTCAGGTAGTTGTCGCGCTCGGTATCGGCCTGGACCTTCTCGATGGGCTGGCCCGAAGCGTCGGACAGGATCTGGTTGAGCTCGCGGCGGGTCTTCTTGATCTCCTCGGCCACAATCTCGATCTCGGTCTGCTGGCCCTGGGCACCGCCGCTGGGCTGGTGAATCATGACCTTGGAGTGCGGCAGGCAGAAGCGCTTGCCCTTGGCGCCGGCCGAAAGCAGCACGGCAGCCATGGACGCGGCCATACCCACGCAAATGGTGGAGACCTGCGGCTTAATGAAGTTCATGGTGTCCAGAATCGCCAGGCCGGAGTAGACCTCGCCACCGGGCGAATTGATGTAGAGCGAGATATCCTTCTCGGCATCCTGGCTCTCAAGATGCAGCAGCTGGGCAACGACCAGGTTGGCGCTGACGGAGTTGATCTCCTCGCCCAAGAAAATGATGCGGTCGTTGAGCAGGCGCGAATAGATATCGTAGCTGCGCTCGCCGCGCGGCGTCTGCTCGATAACGTATGGCACGAGGGCGGAATCGAACTTAGCGATCATACGCATCTCCATTTCTCTCTTGCGGACCAAATTGGTTCTAGATAAACGTACGGTGCCCGCATGCTATGCATTGGCTGGCACCGTACGAAGCAACCGGATAACCGGCTTATAACTTTACCCTATCACGGGCGCATCCATGCGCTCGCGGAAAAGGTGGCGAGAATTACTCGGCGTCCTTGGCAGTCTCATCGACCTCGGTCACCTTGGCGTTCTCGACCAGGTGATCGACGGCCTTGGAGCGACGGATGGACTCGCGGACGGCAGGCATGCGGCCATCGGCAATGAACTCGGCCTTGGAAGCCTCGACGTCCTTGACGCCGGCCTTCTCGAACTCGGCGTTGATGTCGTCCTCGGTGACCTCGATCTTGAGCTCACGGGCGAGCGCGTCGAGCGCCAGGGACTCACGGGCAACGTCGTTGGCCTGCTTGTGCAGGTCGCCGATGAACTGCTCCATGGTCAGGCCGGAAGCGGGCAGCCAGGTGTCCAGCGTCATGCCGCGGGCAGCGAGGTTGGACAGGAAGTTCTGACCAAGCTCCTCAAAGACGGACTGCTCATAGTCGGCGTCCATCTCGTCGAGCTGCAGACGCTCGGCGAGAGCGGAGACGCAACGGTTCTCCTTCTCGGCCGGCAGGCGGGAAGCCTTGTCCTGCTCAATCTCGATCTTGATGGCGTCGCGCATAGCGTCGATGCTGTCGAAGCCAAAGTCGGACTTGACGAGCTCGTCGGTGAGCTCGGGGGTGTTGCGGACCTTGATGCCCTTGACGGTGACCTCGACGGTGTGGGTCTCGGCCTCCTCGCCCTCCTCGACCTCGTCGGTCCAAGTGACGGTCTTGACGTCGTCGACGTTAGCGCCGATCAGGGCCTCGTTGAACTCCTTGGGGTTGCTGTCGCTACCGGCGATGAGCATACGGCCCTCGGCGGCGAAGTTGTCGGCGTTCTCGACGGCCTTGAGGTCGACGGTCACGTAGTCGTCAGCCTCGACGGCGCGACCCTCGACGTCCTCGAAGGTGGCACGGTAGTTGAGGAGCATCTCGACCTGGTTGTTGATCTCGGACTCGGTGACCTCCGCGGGAGGCATCTCGATCTCGACGGCGTCGAAGGAGGAGAGCTCAGCGGCAGGACGCAGGGAGAACTCGACGGTGTAGGTGTAGTCCTCGTGATCCTTGGCGAGGTCGAGCTCCTTGTAGTCACCGCTCTTGGTGGGGACGATGTCCAGCTCGTTGAGGACGACGGGCTCGTTGGCGGCAATCAGGTCGTTGGTGGCCTGAGCGAGGGTAGCCTCGGCGCCAAGAGCAGAGTCGATGACCGGACGGGGAGCCTTGCCGGCGCGGAAGCCCGGGAAGCGGTACTTCTTGGCGGTGTCCTTGTAGGCCTTCTTGATCGCGGCGTCGACGTCGGCGGCCGGGATGGTGACCGTAGCGGTGAGCTTGGCGTCCTTGACGTCAGAAGCGGTGATGTTCAACACGTTCCTCCTCATACTGCCCAGCTTATCTGAGGTGCTGGTACCTTTATGCAACAAAGAGTCGCGACGGCGGGAGCCGACGCAGGTGCGTTGGTGCGGGCGAAAGGACTCGAACCTTCACGGGAATCCCACCAGAACCTAAATCTGGCGCGTCTACCAATTCCGCCACGCCCGCATGAGCGCACAGACTAGGAATGATAGCAGATACGAACGGCAAGCGCACGCACACGTTTTACAGGCTCACGACCTCACCACGAGTTACAGCGGAACAGGGTAGCTAATTTGGGACGGGGCTTTTTAGCTACCCCCACAAGCGGGGTAGCTAAAAAAGCCCCGTCCCAAATT
>NZ_JBDGAY010000001.1:0-192929 GCF_040910245.1 Collinsella aerofaciens | reverse complement strand
GGGTATCGGGTTCCCACATTCATCCGCACATGTGCGGATGAATGTGGGAGGTGTTCGGTTGAAGTTGATAATCAAGGAAAACCTTCAATGAAAATGGCGTAAAAACTACATTGAAAGTAGCGTAAAATCAGCATTGAGAATGGCGTAATTTCGCATATCGCATGATCGCCCGAGCTTGCACACGGCCTTTTGCGAGCTCTTGCCATGAACGAGAGTCAGGCTGTCACGTACAAGACGCTTATAAAGGACGCCTCGTACGGTGAGGCGGGCCCCGACGAGAGGACCATCGCTGCGCACCTGGATCTCTTCAACAGACTCAAGCTGACCGAGGACCTGTGCGGATGGGAGCCGCCCATGCGCTCGAAGGCCCGCGTTCGCGTGCGCCCCAAGCGCTACTTCTGCGACCCGTCACTTGCGGCGGCGTTGCTGGGGGCTACCCCTGAGCGGCTGCTTGGCGATATGCAAACGTTGGGGATGCTCTTTGAGAACCTCGTTCTGCGCGACGTGCGCGTGTTCCTTTCCACCTACGGCGGTGTCGACAACAGTGTCCATTATTTCCGAGATGAGAAGGCCCTTGAGGTCGATCTGAACGTTGAGCACGACGGGCGCTGGGGAGCCATCGAGGTCAAGCTGAGTGATGCGAAAGCAGACGATGGAGCGAGAAATCTCAGGGCGCCGGAGAGGAAAGTGTTCTCCAATCCTGCCGCCCAGAATGCCGCGCCGGCGTTTTTGGCGGTCGTGGTTGGAAAGGGGAGCATTGCCTACACACGCGACGACGGCGTGGCGGTGATCCCCATGGCGGCACTTGGGGCGTAGTGGTTTTGCGGGCGTGCCGTGCTTCCGTTACCGAAAATCCATTTGGTAAACCTGGCAGCCGTGGGTAGAATAAGGCTGACGGCAGCCCAAGGGTGATAGCTGGGCAGCGCCGTTACTTCGATTAAGGGGTCAATGCCTTAGTGGCGTCGACCCCTCTTTTTCTGCTTCGTACGCTGCTTGAGTGCCTCGGTAAGCCCGATAAGCGCCGTGAGGAGCGAGACCAAAGCGGTCAGGAGCTTCACGAAATCAGTCAGATCGGTCATGGGCATCACCTCCCGTCGCATGGAGGGCGCTGCCCGGCACATGGAGCTGCCGTCAACAATAACCAGTCTATCAAACTGCAGTCATAAATACGAATATATGTTCGCTAATAACAGCGACGTGGCCATCTCAAAGCGCGGCTTTACGCAAGGGTGCCGGGTGGCCGCGCTGGGCGATTTCATGTCCGCGCGGGCGCCTATCCTTACGGCAATATAGCCGCCTATGTAGCTATGTAGCAGGCGGCAGGCGACGGAGAAAGGCCATAACCGTGTCAGCTGAAAAGACGCCGTGTATCTCGGCTATCGATACGACGATCTTTGCGCGCCAGATTGTGCTGGACTTTGAGTTTGCGCCGGTGCCAAAGCAGCGCCAGCGCCGTGGACTGCGCAACGAGATTATCGAGGTCGGCGCCGTCAAGCTCGATTACCACGGCAACGTTATGGGTGAGTTCTCGCAGTTTGTGCAGACGGAATTTACCGAAGGCGTTGCGTTTCCCGTCCGCGAGCTTACGGGGATATCGGCCGTGGACACCGCGATGGCCGATCCGCTCTATGTGGTGATCAAAAGGCTCAGCGATTGGATCGGTCGCTACTCCGCCCAGATAGTTTGCTGGAGCGGGGCGGATCGTCGACAGCTTTTGACCGAGTGCCAGGCAAAACACGTCGACCTTTCCGCATTTCCTACGGACTGGGCCGACCTGCAGGCGTTTTACACCTCGATCATGGACGTTGGCAGCCACGGGCGCGTCTCGTTGGGCGACGCGGCAACGTGGTTTGGCATCGAGTTTGACGAGTCGACGGGGCACGCCCACAGTGCTCTGGCCGATGCGCGCATAACCGCCAAATTGCTCAGGCAGATGATGGACGGGGACTACCACGTGAGCCCGCGCGCCCAGGAAGTCCGCCAGCGGTGGGGGATGGGCGAGCGGGCCCAGACACGCCTTTCCAGCAAGTGCCCCGAGCTGGGCGACCTGCTGCTGAGACTGAAGGCGGAGGGGAGGTAGGCCTTTTGAGAACGCCATTCGGTTTGGCATGGCGGAGCTGTAAGCGCGACTCCGCCATGCTGTTTGAATCGAAACGTCAACCAGTATGACGAGCTGTCTGGTCTGTCTGCCTACACCCCCGCGATCCCGCGCGCGGCACTCAGCAGCTCGTACTCCCTCTGGTTCCACTGGCGCAGTTCGGCAGTCTCGACGGCATCGCGACACAGATCCAGGAACACCTCGGCGCCCTCGCAGTAGCACTCGCGGGCAAAGGCGCCGGATCCGTCCGCAACGCACGCGCCGTCGGCGAAGAGCATCCAGCTGGACGGCTCACGAGAGTCATCTCCGAGCAGCTTGATCTGCAGCACGTGCGGGTTGCCGGCGGTGCAGAGTTCTTCCTCGAGCTTTTGCACGGTAAAGCGCATCTGGTGGGAGAGGCTGCTCTTGACCATGGCCGAGACGTAGCCATTTGGCTTATCCAGAAGATGTATGTGATTCGGTTTGACGATCAGGTTGTGGAAGTTGCGCTCGTTGCGCACGGAGAAATTGTCCATACGGACTCCTTTCATCGATGTTGGCAGGGCCACCGTGCCTCTTGGCCGGTTGGCGTCGGGATCGTGGAGCCAACTCTCTACCCCGACTCTGGATAAAACGCGCCCGCTCCTTGCGGGCACGATGGAGTCTATCAGCACGCGCGGACAGAAATCAAGCGCCGCCTGCGAAATGATGTGCAGACGGCGCTTGATTACGCGGCAATTATTCGGCAAACATCCGGAAAAGTGTCGAAATCAGCCGTATGAAAGTACGGAAAAGTGTTAAATTCGAGCCGCCCAAATTACGGAAAAGTGTAAAACTGCACGTAAACGGGGGTGCGGCATAGCTTATGTTCCAACCTAGCTGTTGGGGTCGCCCTTGAGGGTGTTGATGTCCAGGTACTGGTTGTCGTCCTCTGCTTTCTGCGTTGCCGATTCGGATGCGGTTGGGCCGCGGAATAGCTGGAATCCCTCAAACGCGATCACGCCGAGCAGGGCGATGATGATGGCGATAAAGACAACCTTTGCCGCCTGCGAAAACTCCGAAAAGTGCGGCGGTTTTTCTTCGGTGTGGTAATCGGCAGCGCGCTTATCGTCGGTGCCGTGGGTATACGACGATGCCGAGGCTGCCTTTACGCTCGCTTGGTTGTAATCGGCAGCGGGCGCGGCAGCAAACGGGTCACGAGAATAGCCGCGCGACGCTTGGCCGTAATCCTCGGTTTCGATGCGGCCGGCGCGAGCCTGTTCGCTCGGGCGGTTGGCGTACGCTGCGGTGTTGTCGTATGCGGAGTTGCGTTCCTCGGCAGCCGCAAACAGGGGGTTTACCGGAATGTCGAGTGCCGGCATACCGGCCGAGGTCTCGTCCAGATCTATCGCCGTCCAGGAATCAAAGGCAAACTGGCGGTTGGAAAGATCATCCAGATCCATGACAGGCGGCTCGAGCTCGGGTTCGGGAGCCGTGTATGCCGACTGCTGCGGGGCAGCGTAGCGAATCGTGCTATCTGCCGTGGGGCGCTGTGCCGCTGCAGCAAGAAACGCCGCCGTCTCGGACGGATCGCTAGCAGGACGGGGTGCAGGGGCGGCTTTACGCGTCGTCTGCACGATGGGGCGGGTGGCAAAGTCGTCCGCGGGCACGGATGCCGGCGCGGACGTGGCGGAAGGTGCGGGCTTTGCACTTGTCGGGCGAGCTCCGCCGCCCATGAGTTCCTCGGCGGTCCAGGGGCGGTCGCTCATCACGTCGTCGAGGCTAAGCGCAAAAAGGCCCTCTTCGCCCTCGCCAAACGCGTGTTTCGCATGCCTGGCGCCAGAAACGGTGCCTCCGCGGCCGTTGCGCGATGCGTTGCTCGACCCCATCTTGTTCCATCCTTTCGAAATACTCACATTCATCGATTATATGGAACTTGTCTTGCGGCCGACTCTCGGATTCATGCATTCCAGAACTCGCGCCCAAAAGGGGAGGGGTGCAGGCACGCTGACTATTTGTCGCCGGCGGCAGCCTTTGCCTCGTTGAGGTAGCTATAGAAGCTGTACTTAGAGATGCCAAAGAACTCGCAGGCACGCTCGCTCGACTTGGAAATGAGGAAGGCGCCGCGACGGTCGAGGTAGCCAATGGCGCGGATGCGCTCGTCTTTGGTCATGAGCGCCGCGGGCTTGCCCACAAACTGTTCGCACTCGCGCAGCAGGTCTTCGAGCAGGTCGCCGATGTTTTTGGTAATGGGCTCGGGCTCGGTGTAGCCCGTGCCGCCGGTGCCGGTAAAGGCATCGAGCGAGCGCTCAAAAGCCTTCATAAGTGTAATGTCAAAGTTAATGCCCAAAATGCCGACGGGTTTGCCCTCATCGTTGCGGATAAAGATCGTCGAGGACTTGAGCAGCTTGCCATCGGTGGTTTTGGTGAGGTATGGCTCGCGGTCGTGCACGTCGGTGGTGCCCTCGTGCATGGACTCAAACACAATATGGCTGGGGCCGTCACCCAGCTTGCGCCCGCTGACGTGGCCGTTTTCGATCACTACGATGGAGTGGTCCACGTCCTCGGTCTCCAGGTCGTGGACGACGATTTCGCAGTTGGGGCCAAATTGGAGCGCCAGGCCGTGTGCAAGGCGCTTATAAAACTCAATCTGTGCGGGGGTCATAGGTGCCTTCCTAAAAATTAGTTTGGGCACACTTTGCCATAAACCCCACTTGTTCGCAAATAACGAAAGCGTCGCTGCGTTATGTGACCGTTCGGCGGCGAAAAAGTACCGATTACGGCAACAAACAATTTGTTAGGTATACCAATCAAAAAGTGTGATAGAACAGTGCTAACAAACTTTTTGTTTGGCATCCACATAAAAGTTCAGCCGTGTGAATGGGATCGGGCTGAAACGCGTATGCGGGGGCCGGCAAGAGAGGACTTAAGGAGTTCACCGTATGGCCGATAAGATCCAGTGGGCGGGCAACACGATGCCCAAGAGCGATGACAAGCACTTGGGAATCATGAGCCTCGACCACGTGAAGAAGGCCCGCGCCTTCCACCAGTCGTTCCCTCAATATACCGTCACTCCGCTTGCCCGCCTGGATGGCCAGGCCGCGCGCCTGGGCCTGTCCAACCTGTGCGTTAAGGACGAGAGCTATCGCTTTGGCCTCAACGCCTTTAAGGTTCTGGGCGGTTCGTTTGCCATGGTCAACTACATTGCCGACGAGACTGGCAAGGACGTTGCCGAGTGCACCTTCGATTACCTGACCTCCGATCAGCTTGCCAAGGACTTTGGCCAGGCCACCTTCTTTACCGCCACTGACGGCAACCATGGCCGCGGCGTGGCATGGGCTGCCAACAAGCTGGGCCAGAAGGCTGTCGTGCACATGCCCAAGGGTTCCACCAAGCCCCGCTTCGATAACATCGCTGCCGAGGGCGCCACGGTGACCATCGAAGAGGTCAACTACGACGAGTGCGTGCGCATGGCCGCCGCCGAGGCCGACGCCTGCGAGCGCGGCGTTATCGTTCAGGACACCGCCTGGGAGGGCTACGAGAAGATCCCGTCTTGGATCATGGAGGGCTACGGCACCATGGCTTCCGAGGCTGCCGAGCAGCTGCGCGAGATGGCCATCAACCGCCCGACGCACGTCTTTGTCCAGGCCGGTGTAGGCTCGCTGGCCGGCGCCGTGGTGGGCTACTTCACCAACCTGTATCCCGATAACCCGCCCACCTTTGTCGTGGTCGAGTGCGCTCCGGCCGCCTGCCTGTACAAGGGCGCTGCCGCCGGCGACGGCGACCCGCGCATCGTGGACGGCGACATGCCCTCCATCATGGCCGGCCTGTGCTGCGGCGAGCCCAACATCCTGGGCTGGGATATCCTGCGCAACCACGCTACCGCCTTCGTGTCCTGCCCCGACTGGGTCACCGCTCGCGGCATGCGCACCCTGGGCGCTCCCGAGAAGGGCGACCCGCGCGTCATCTCCGGCGAGTCCGGCGCTGTGACCACCGGCCTGGTCGAGACCCTCATGCTCGATCCCGAGTACGCCGAGCTCAAAGAGCTCATCGGCCTGGACAAGACGAGCTCTGTGCTCTGCTTCTCCACGGAAGGTGACACGGATCCGGATCAGTACCGTCGCATCGTCTGGGAGGGCGAGTATCCGACCTGCTAGCAGACTGACCTGTCCGGAGGCAGCCGGAGGACTTTACTCCCTGCTCGGACAGTCCTGCTCGCACGGAGAGCACATTAAGTGCTCTCCGGCTCGTGCGGAACTCGCGACGGAGCAAAGTCCTCCGTCCGCCTCCTACGTTTACTTGCTTGCCGGGTACTCGACCTCACACTGCTTGGCACAAGTGATCTATCTGAAATATCTACCTGTAGGTAAACCCTTGTAGAAAGGTTGACTGTTATGACTAAGGAACTCGATTTCGAGGCAATTAAAAACGCTGCTGAGTCTCATCGTGCTGATATGACGCGTTTTCTTCGCGCAATGATCTCCCACCCCTCTGAGTCTTGCGAGGAGGGTGAGGTTGTCGCTTGCATCAAGGCCGAGATGGAGAGCCTTGGCTATGACGAGGTCAAAGTCGACGGCCTGGGCAACGTTATGGGCTTTATGGGCGAGGGCGACAAGATTATCGCCATCGACTCTCACATCGACACCGTTGGCATCGGCAACATCGATAACTGGGATGCCGATCCTTATGAGGGCTACGAGACCGACGAGATTATCTATGGCCGCGGCGGCTCCGACCAGGAGGGTGGCATGGCTTCTGCTACCTACGCTGCCAAGATGATGAAGGACATGGGCCTCATCCCCGAGGGCTACAAGATTATGGTCGTCGGCACCGTCCAGGAAGAGGACTGCGACGGCATGTGCTGGCAGTACATCTACAACAAGGACGGCATTAAGCCCGAGTTCGTCATTTCCACCGAGCCCACCGACGGCGGCATCTATCGCGGTCACCGCGGCCGCATGGAGATCCGCGTCGACGTTCACGGCACCTCCTGCCACGGCTCTGCTCCCGACCGCGGCGACAACGCCATCTACAAGATGGCCGACATCATCGCCGACGTCCGCGCCCTCAACAACAACGGCTGCGACGAGTCGACCGACATCAAGGGCCTCGTCAAGATGCTCGACCCCAAGTACAACCCCGAGCACTTCGAGGACGCCCGCTTCCTGGGCCGCGGCACCTGCACCGTCAGCCAGATTTTCTACACCAGCCCCAGCCGTTGCGCCGTCGCTGACTCCTGCGCCATCTCCATCGACCGTCGCATGACCGCTGGTGAGACCTGGGAGTCCTGCCTGGACGAGATCCGTAACCTGCCGGCCGCCAAGAAGTACGGCGACGACGTGAAGGTCTCCATGTACATGTACGACCGTCCGTCCTGGACCGGCGAGGTCTACGAGACCGAGGCTTACTTCCCCACGTGGATCAACAAGGAGACCGCTCCGCACGTCAAGGCCCTCGTCGACGCCCACAAGGCCATGTTCGGTGACGAGCGCATCGGCTGCGAGCCCAGCATGGACAAGCGCACCGGTCGTCCGCTGTGCGACAAGTGGACCTTCTCCACGAACTGCGTTTCCATCCAGGGCCGCTACGGCATCCCCTGCGTCGGCTTTGGCCCGGGTGCCGAGTCTCAGGCTCACGCTCCCAACGAGGTCACCTACAAGGACGACCTGGTCACCGCTGCCGCCATGTATGTGGCTGCCCTGAACCTCTACGATCCGAGCCAGGCCGATGGCGATGCCACCGTGTTCCGCGCCGGTCTGACCAACAACAAGATCGACTAGTCCCATTCCTCGATCTTGTTGAGCCGGGGACAGTTTATGCCCCCGGCACCCCCTGTTGACTTGGGGCCCGCGGTCGTTATCTCCCATGCTTCCTCAACGGTAGCGGGTCCTCGTCATGGTGCTCTGCATGTTCTAGCCACGCGCGCATGCCGGAGCACATCTACTCATTGCGATCGTTTCATCTTTAGAAAGGACATTTCCATGGACGCCAAGTTTACCGAGCTCGTCGAGCAGCTGAACGGCCTCGATTTTAAGGGTATGTACGGCAGCGACTTCCTGCACACCTGGGACAAGACCACCGATGAGCTCAAGGCGCTCTACATCGTCGCCGACGCTCTGCGCGAGCTGCGCGAGAACAACGTTTCGTCCAAGATCTTCGACTCCGGTCTTGCCGTCTCCCTGTTCCGCGACAACTCCACTCGTACGCGCTTCTCCTTCTCTAAGGCCGCCAACCTGCTCGGCCTTGAGCTGCAGGACCTGGACGAGAAGAAGTCCCAGATCGCTCACGGCGAGACCGTCCGCGAGACCGCTACCATGATTTCCTTCATGGCCGACGTCATCGGCATCCGCGACGACATGTACATCGGCAAGGGCGACGCCTACATGGCTGAGGTCTCCGAGTCTGTCCAGCAGGCTTACGAGGATGGCGTTCTGGATCACCGTCCCACGCTCATCTCCCTGCAGTCCGACTCCGATCACCCCACGCAGTCCTCTGCCGACATGCTCTACCTCATCAACGAGTTTGGCGGTCTTGAGAACCTCAAGGGCAAGAAGGTTGCCGTCACCTGGGCCTATTCGCCCTCTTACGGCAAGCCGCTGTCCTGCCCGCAGTCGCTGATCAGCCTGCTGCCCCGCTTTGGCATGGACGTCACCCTGGCTCACCCCGAGGGCTACGACCTCATGCCCGAGGTCGTCGAGCGCGCCAAGACCTATGCCGCCGAGTCCGGCACCACCTTTAAGCAGGTCAACACCATGGCCGAGGCCTTCGAGGGCGCCGACATCGTGATCCCCAAGAGCTGGGCTCCGTTTGCCGCCATGGAGAAGCGCACCAACCTGTACGCCGAGGGCGACGACGCCGGCATCGCAGCGCTCGAGAAGGAGCTGCTCGCCCAGAACGCCACCCATCAGGACTGGTGCTCCACGACCGAGCTCATGGAGAAGACTGCCAACGGCCAGGACACCATCTTTATGCACCCGCTGCCCGCCGACATCTCCGGTGTCTCCTGCGAGCACGGCGAGGTCAACGCCGACGTCTTCGACATGCACCGCGTGGGCATGTACAAGGAGGCCAGCTACAAGCCGTACGCCATCGCTGCCATGATGTTCCTGCAGAAGGTTGCCGATCCCGCCGCTACCCTCAAGGCCCTCGACGAGCGCAACACCGCCCGTTGGTTCCAGGCCTAAAGCTGGGCTGAGAAATGGCTAAGCGTATTGTTGTCGCCTTGGGCGGAAACGCCCTCGGCGCCAACCTTCCCGAGCAGATGGAGGCCGTCAAGACGACTTCCAAGGCCATCGTCGACCTGATCGAGGAGGGCAACGAGGTCGTCGTCGTGCACGGCAACGGTCCCCAGGTGGGCATGATCGCCAACGCGATGGCTGAGCTCACGCGCTCTAATCCTCAGAAGTACGTTCCCTGCCCCTTGTCCGTTTGCGGCGCCATGAGCCAGGGCTACATTGGCTATGACCTGCAAAATGCGCTGCGCGAGGAAATGCTCGACCGCAATATCGACAAGGGTGTCGCGACCGTGCTCACCCAGGTCGAGGTTGCGGCGGACGACCCGGCCTTTGCCGACCCGGTCAAGCCGATCGGTCCGTGGATGAGCGAGGCCGAGGCCAAGGAGCTGGAGGCCGATCGCGGCTATCAGTTCATCCACGACGAGAAGCAGGGCTTCCGTCGCGTGGTTGCCTCGCCCAAGCCCGTGAACATCGTCGAGCTCGACACCATTAAGTCGCTCGTCGAGTTCAACCATGTGGTGATCTCCTGCGGCGGCGGTGGCATTCCCGTCACCAAGGCCCAGGGCAACCACCTTAAGGGCGCTGCCGCCGTCATCGATAAGGACTTTGCGGCCGAGAAGCTTGCCGAGCAGCTCGACGCCGATGCCCTGGTTATCCTGACGGCTGTGGAGAAGGTTGCCATTGGCTTTGGCACCGACCACGAGCAGTGGCTCGACACGCTGACCGCGGCTGACGTAAAGCGTCTGTCCGAGG
This sequence comes from Collinsella aerofaciens, assembly GCF_040910245.1. Classification (GTDB taxonomy): domain Bacteria; phylum Actinomycetota; class Coriobacteriia; order Coriobacteriales; family Coriobacteriaceae; genus Collinsella. The sequence goes on along the minus strand of NZ_JBDGAY010000001.1, from coordinate 182,885 downwards.
CCAACGAGTTCGGTCGCGGCTCCATGCTGCCCAAGGTCCAGGCGGCCTCGACATTTGCCGAGAGCAAGCCGGGCCGCACGGCGCTCATCACGCTGCTCGAGAAGGCGCGCGATGGCCTTGCCGGCAAGACCGGTACCACGTTTACCGGCGACGCTGAGTAGGCATATCTGCACCATTGAGGAGGGTGCCCTGCGTCGCGGGGTGCCCTCCTTTGTGCTATGGAGAGCCAAGGGGCGTTCGCTGGAAAAACGAGTGCGTGCCTGTTCCGACGGAGTGTGAGCTTGGTATGGTGGGTATAGCAACTATGGTGTCCAAGGTGGCCAGGGGAGGTTTGCTGAGATGAAACTCGGTTGCGTGATTATGGCTTCGGGCGAAGGCAAGCGGTTTGGCTCTAACAAGATGCTCGCCGATATCTATGGCGAGCCGCTGATTGCCCGGACCATCGATTCGGTTCCCCGGGGCTTTGACGTCGTGGTTTCGACGCGTTGGCCCGAGGTCGCCCAGATTTGCGAGGACAAGCATTGTTCGTGCGTGCTGCACGATGGCGAGCTGCGCAGCGAAAGCGTCCGTGCGGGCCTTTCGTGGGGAGTCGAACGCAACTGGAAAGGCTGCCTCTTTTTGCCGGGCGACCAGCCGCTCGTGAGTTCGGATTCTTTTGATGCCATGGTTCGTGCATTTGACGAGCGTGGCCGCAAGCATCCGGTGCGTCTTGCGTGCAACGGTGAGCCTTCGAGCCCGGTGCTCTTTCCGGCGGAACTGTTCGATGCGCTTATGTGTCTTGAGGGCAAGGACGGCGGCGGTTCGATCCTCAAGGACCGTACCGACGTGGTGTTGGTCGATGCGCGTGCTTACGAGCTGTGGGACGTCGATACCGCCAAGGGACAGCGACGCATAACGGAGCATATCGCCGCCTGCTCGTATTTTGATCGCGTGGCCAACAGCATCAATCAATAAGGAGCAATTATGATCATCATCAAAAACGGCGCGCTCGTGACGCCACAGGGACTTCGCCGCGCCGATCTTGCCATGGAGGGCGATAAGATCGTGCGGATCGCCGCGGCGATTGAGCCTGCCGAGGGCGATACCGTCGAGGATGCCGCGGGCTGCTGGGTGTTTCCCGGCTTTATCGACGGCCACACGCACATGCAGTGCTGGACTGGCATGGATTGGACAGCCGATAGCTTTGAGACCGGCACGCGTGCGGCTGCCTGCGGCGGCACGACGACCATCGTGGACTACGCGACGGCCGATCGCGGCGTGACTATGCCCGATGCCTTGGCCGAGTGGCATCGCCGCGCCGACGGAACCTGCACGGCAAACTACGCCTTTCATATGGCACTCGCCGAGTGGAACGAGCGCAACCGCGCCGACCTTTCGGCCATGCGCGAGGCGGGCGTATCGTCGTTCAAGACTTACTTTGCCTATGACCACCTGCGCTTGGACGATGCCGAGACGCTCGAGGTGCTCGAGGAGCTCAAGCGCCTGGGCGGTATCCTGTGCGTGCATTGCGAGAACGGTACGCTGGTGAATGAGCTGCAGAAGCGCGTGTACGAGCAGGGTATACACGGGCCCGAGGGCCATGCGCTCAGCCGTCCGGATGTGTGCGAGGCCGAGGCGGTGAGCCGTCTGCTATATCTGGCGCACCTGGCCGGCGACGCACCGGTCAACGTGGTGCACCTTTCGACCAAGCTGGGGCTCGAGACCATTCGTGCCGCCAAGGCGCGCGGGCAGAAGAATATCTATGTCGAGACCTGCCCTCAGTATCTGATGCTCGACGATACGTGCTACTTGGAGCAGGGAGAGGACGGCTTTGCGGGTGCCAAGTATGTGATGAGCCCGCCGCTGCGCCATGCGGGCGACCGTGCGGCACTGCGCGAGGCGCTTGTGGCCGGCGAGATCGATACGATCGCGACCGACCACTGCAGCTTTAACCTGCACGGGCAAAAGGACCGCGGGCGCGACGACTTCCGCGCGATTCCCAACGGCGGACCCGGTGTGGAGCATCGCCCCGTCGCGATTGCTACGAGCTTTGAGGGGCAGCTGGGCCCCGAGGATCTGTGCCGCTTGATGAGCGAGAACCCGGCGCGCGTCTTTGGCATGTATCCGCGCAAGGGCTGTCTTGCCGAGGGCTCCGATGCCGACGTGTGCGTGTGGGATCCCAAGGCGCGCTGGACGATCAGTGCCGCGACGCAGCACCAGGCTGTGGACTACACGCCGCTCGAGGGCTTTGAGGCGCATGGTCGCGCCAAAGCCGTGTTTGTGAACGGCGTGCTGGCTGCGCGCGACGGCGAGCCCACCGGAGCCCAGCCCGGTCGCTACGTCCCCCGCTAGCAGCAAGGATGCCGTCAGGGTAGCTAATTTGGGACGGGGCTCTTTTAGCTACCCCTGGAGGCTGGTGGCGACGATGGGGCTGCCGAGGGCTGCCTCGAAGCAATCTGCCATCGTTGGGTCGGCAAGCGTGTCGACTTGGTTGAGCATGATGCGGGCATTGTTGAGGTTCAGCATTCGCAGCTCGGCATTGAGCACCATGGCGACGCGCTCTGGGGTGGCAGCGTCGGTGGGCTCGCAGCCGCAGCGCTCGCAGAAGAGCTCGGGGCGGTGGGCAACCTCGGCGACGGGCTTGCCCAGCCCCGAAGCGCCGACGACCCAGACAACGTTTGCCGTGGCGTCGGGAATTACCGGCTCCCAGGCGGCATGCGCCTTGAGCGGGAGTCGCTTGCTGCCATCTGCCTCGGCCAACACATAGTCAAAGCGCTGCGCCAGTTTGCTGAGCGGCTCGGCGGGGGCGGAGAGCTTGCCTGTCTCCGGGTCCAAGACGCCTGCCTGGCAGATGCTTCCGCGGGCAAGTCCCGTGCATGCCTCGCAGGTGCAGCCGGGAACATGCAGGGTCCCCGGCTTCCAAGGCGCGGCGTCCAGGCGACGGTTCGACCCGTCCCATGGCACACCGGCGACGGGAAACATGTGCGTGGTGGTACAGAGAAGTACCCTGCCGCCGGCGCGCATGAGCTCGAGACCCAGCGTTTTCAGCAATGTCGACTTGCCGCCACTGCCGATAATTGCGGTAATGCCCGGCTCGATCTTGAGCGCGGAGGCAAGGTTTCCGCTCGTCGTTTCCATCTGTTCACCGCCGTATAATACTGTGATAATAAATAATCATCAGAGTAGCGGTCGAACCGCTTTTGCTCTGCTCAAACCGTAGCACAGGGAGGTGCCCCGGGAATGCTCGTTTATGTTCGCGGTGCCGGCGATATCGCCACGGGCGTCGCCGCTCGCTTGGTGCGCGCCGGCGTGTCGGTCGTTATGGCCGATATTGCGGTTCCCACGTGCATCCGCCGCACAATCAGTTTTTGCGAGGCCATTCGCCTGGGCGAGGTCGAGGTCGAAGGCATTCGCGCTCGCTTGGCACAGACGCCGGCTGAGGCGCTTGCGATTAACGAGGCCGGAGACGTCGCCGTTGTGGTGGACCCCCAGGCCAAGATGCTCGGTGAGTTGAAACCCGCGGCTGTGGTCGACGCGATTTTGGCTAAGCGCAACTTGGGTACCACGCGCGACATGGCGCCTGCCGTCATCGCCGTGGGGCCGGGCTTTACCGCGCCGGTTGACTGCGATGCCGTGGTCGAGACCATGCGCGGGCATTTTCTCGGCCGTGTCATTACCCAAGGTTCGCCCCAGCCCAACACGGGCGTGCCAGGCATTATCGCCGGCTATGGTAAAGAGCGCGTTATCCACAGCCCCGCCGCCGGCGTGTTTCGGTCCGACCACGCAATCGGCGACATCGTGAGCGCCGGCGATGTGATCGGGTATGCGGGTGATACTCCCATGGTCACGCAGATTGACGGCTGCTTGCGCGGCCTTTTGGCCGATGGCGTGCAGGTGACTGAGGGCTTTAAATGCGCCGATGTCGATCCGCGCGGCGATGCCAGCTATATCAACTACATTTCGGACAAGGCGACGTCGGTCGGCGGCGGCGTGCTCGAGGCACTCGCTATGCTCACCGGTGTATTCCAGGGATAGGAAATTGCAATGGAAAAGCTCGATGTGGTGAATGCTGCGCTTGGCGCTCTGAAGGCCGGTAAGACGTGCGAGTTGGTGGTAGTTGCCGGCACGGCAGGGTCGTCACCGCGCGGTGTGGGCGCATGGATGGCCGTCTTTGCCGATGGCAGCCAGGCGGGCACCATCGGCGGCGGCAAGATTGAGCTCTTTGCGCTGGACGAGGCGCGCGAGCTCCTGAGCGCGGGTCAGTCGCGTCTGGTCCGCTACACCATGGGCGGCGAGAACTCCGATACCGGCATGATCTGCGGCGGAGCCATCTGCCTGTGCTACCTGCATCTGGATGCGACCCAGGCACCGTTGTTCCAGGAAATTGCCGACGTCTTGGCCTTTCGGCGCATCGGCGACTTCGTCATCGACTTTGAGCCGTTTATCGCGAGCGCGCTCGAGGGCGATGTGGCCGAGTACCATGGCGAGGAATCGCGCCGCACCATTGCGGGCTGCCCCGGGCTTTCGCTGGTGGAGGAGGGGAGTAAGGTCACCTACACCAACGCCGCCTCCGAGATTCCCCCGGCGCACATCGAGACGCTCTGCCCCGAGGGCCTGACCTACATCTTTGGCTGCGGACACGTGGGCGCCGCGACGGCGCGGGTGCTCACGGCGGCGGGCTTTGCCGTCGTGGCTTGCGACGACCGCCCCGGCACGTTGACCCCCGAATGGGTGCCCGGTGTCTACGATCGTCGCCTGGTCGATTACAAGAACCTGAGCAAGCAGTGCCCCATCGGCCCGCGCGACCTGGTGGTCGTCGCCACGGCGGGTCACAAGTCCGATATAGACGTGGTGATTCAGGCCATGCGCGCCAAGCCTGCCTACCTGGGTTGCCTGGGATCGCGCCGCAAGACGGCCTTTGTGCGCGCCCGCCTGGAGCAGGAGGGCTTTACGCAGGAGCAGATCGACGAGCTGCACCTGCCGATCGGTGTCGCCATCGAGGCCGAGGACCCCGAGGAGATCGCTATCTCCATCGCCGCCGAGATGATCCACCTGCGCCGCACCAAACTCGTCCCCCGCAAACGCTAGTCGCATCCCAAATGAGCTGCCCCGGCCCTCTGCCGCATGCGGGTCAAAATGCTACCTGTGCCATATGCCCTATAATGTCCGCCCGTTGGGCGGCATAGGGCCGCTGCCTAGAGTATGGGAGGCGCAAATGGCAGAGTCGGCAGCAGGGGACGCCCTGTTCGAGCGTACGGGAAAAGTATCGTTTGTGCAGGTATTGCCCCATGCGTTGCAACATGTGCTGGCGGCGTTCGCGGGCATCGTCACGCCCGCCATCATCATTGCGTCGGTCTGCGGCTTTACCCCTCAAGAGGAAGCCGCCGTCATTCAGGCATCGCTGGTTCTCTCGGCGCTCGACATTTTCCTTCAACAGTTCCCCATAAAAGGTGTCGTCGGTTCGGGCCTGCCCATCGTGATGGGCGCGAGCTTTACTTTCGTGCCGGCGCTCAAGGCGGTCGGTCTCGAGCTTGGCTTTGAGGCCGTGCTGGGCGCCCAAGTAATCGGCGGCGCGCTCGTCGTGCTTTTCGGCTTGCTGTTTAGGCGCGTGAGTTTTCTGTTCCCGGCCCCGGTGCTCGGCACCGTCATCTTTGTCATTGGCCTGTCGCTGTGCCCGGTGGCAGTTGCCTCCATGGCGGGCGGGGAGGGCGCTGCCGATTTTGGCAGCGTCACCAACTGGGCCGTCGCGCTCGTGACGTTTGTCGTCACCTTTATGGCGGGCAACTATGGCAAGGGCGCCCTTAGGCTGGGCAGCATCCTGGCCGGTATCTGCGCGGGCTTTGTTTTGGCTGCGGTACTGGGCATGGTCGATTTCTCGGCCATCGCGACCGCCAGCTGGTTCGCCCCGCCGGCCCTAGGCGCCCATCGCCTGGTGTTCGATCCGGCCGCGTGCGCCGTCGTGGGCGTTGTCGCCATTGTTAACGCCGTGCAGGTCATGGGCGAGTTTGCCGCCGTGTCTTCCGCTGCGCTCGATACCCCTGCGACCGATAGCCAGATCTCGGGTGGCCTGATCGCCAACGGCCTGGTCGGTATGCTGTCGGGCTTCTTGGGCGGCGTCCCCACGGCAACCTTTGGCCAGAATGTGGGCATTATCGCCGAGAACAAGGTCGTCAACCGCATGGTCTTTACGCTTGCCGCCGCCATCTTGCTCATCGCGGGCCTGCTGCCCAAGTGCGCGGCAGTGCTCACATCCATTCCGCAGCCAGTAATCGGCGGCGCCACGATCGGAGTGTTCGCGACCATCGGCATGAACGGCGTGGTCATGTTTGCCCGCCACGGCCTGTCTCAGCGCGATACCACGCTCATGGGCCTCTCTATCGCCTTTGGCACGGGCATCGAGCGCACGGCCGGCGCGCTTGCCGGCGCTGGATTTCCCGCATGGGTCGGCACCGTCTTTGGCGGATCCTCCATTGCCGTCGCCGCACTTGTCGCCGTCGTCCTCAACCTGGTCCTGCCTCGCCAAAAATAACGCCCATATATAAGTTGCGGTGAAATAGGGACTGTTTAAGCCTGTTAAGCCATCAAACAGTCCCTATTTCACCGCAACTGCTTTTTGGGACCCATTTGTGCGGGGGAGTTGTGGAGTTGTGCAGGCAGACGAGGTTTTTCTGGAAATACACACCCAATGCGCGTATAGTACCGATTGTTTTGTCGGCTCCTGCTGCGTCGAGTCCAAACCGCGAAATGCCATGAGCGGCGCGGATGCAGCCAGGAGGCACGAGGACAACCCACCGTGGCCACGCCCCGTGCTTAAAACCCCAAGAAGGAGTGAACAATGGCAGAAGAGAAGTATGTGCCGCGTCTGAAGACCAAGTACAACAACGAGGTCAAGCAGCAGCTTCAGGACAAGTTCCAGTACGAGAACGTCATGATGATCCCCAAGTTTGAGAAGATCGTCGTGAACATGGGTGTCGGCGAGGCCGCTACCGATTCCAAGGCCATCGACGGTGCCGTGCGCGACCTGCGCGCCATCACCGGCCAGCAGCCGATGATCACCCGTGCCCGCAAGTCCATCGCTACCTTCCGCCTGCGCGCTGGTATGCCGATCGGCTGCAAGGTTACCCTGCGTGGCGACCGTATGTGGGAGTTCTTCGATCGTCTGACCTCCGTCGCGATCCCCCGTATCCGCGACTTCCGCGGCATCTCCGCCAAGAGCTTCGACGGCCGTGGTAACTTCTCCATGGGCGTCACCGAGCAGCTCATCTTCCCCGAGATCGACTTCGATTCCGTCGATCACCAGCGTGGTATGGACATCACTTTCGTGACCACCGCCAACACCGATGAGGAGGCCAAGGCCCTTCTGGACGCCTTCGGTTTCCCGTTCAAGAAATAGGTTCACCTGCCCTATAAGCGCCGTTCCCACAAAGGGGCGGCGTTTGGGGCGAACAATACTCTATGTGAGGAGGATATAAGTGGCTAAGACATCGATGATCGTCAAGTGCAATCGCAAGCAGAAGTTCTCTACTCGTGAGTACACGCGCTGCCAGCGCTGCGGCCGTCCGCACTCTGTGTACCGCAAGTTCGGCCTGTGCCGTGTCTGCTTCCGTGAGCTTGCACTCAAGGGCGAGCTTCCCGGCGTTAAGAAGGCCAGCTGGTAAGTCACTACCAGCGTTTCAAGCATCCGTTTGGAACAGGGAAAACGCGCTAGTTAGGCTTTGCCGTTAAGGGCGGCGAAGAACCAAGAGCACGTGTTCATCAAGAACGAAGGAGAATCTGTATGAACCTTACAGACCCGATCGCAGATATGCTTACGCGCATCCGTAACGCTAACTCTGTGAACAAGGCCACGGTCTCCATGCCGAGCAGCAAGAAGCTCGTCGAGATCGCTCGTGTTCTGCACGAGGAGGGCTACATCGAGGGCTACGATGTCGAGGACACCGTTCCCCAGAAGACTCTGCACATCACGCTTAAGTATGGTCCCAAGAAGGCTAAGGTCATCAACGGCATCCGCCGCATTTCCAAGCCGGGCCTGCGTAAGTACACCGGCGTTGCCGACATGCCCCGCGTCCGCGGTGGCCTTGGTACCGCTATTATTTCCACCAGCCATGGCGTCATGACCGACCGCGATGCTCGCAAGCACAACGTCGGCGGCGAGATCATCGCTTACGTCTGGTAATTCGCTCGGTAGGTAGAAGGAAAGGAGATCACCGTGTCTCGTATCGGTAATAAGCCTGTCCAGATTCCCGCCGGAGTCGAAGTGGCAGTCAACGGCAACAACGTTGTCGTCAAGGGCCCCAAGGGCCAGCTCGAGCTCGATGTCTTTGAGAAGCTCGCTATCAACGTCGAGGACAACGTCCTCACCGTTTCCCGTCCCGACGACGAGCGTGAGACCCGTGCCCGCCACGGCCTCACCCGCGCCCTCATCCACAACATGGTTGTTGGCGTTTCCGAGGGCTTCGAGAAGAAGCTCGAGCTCGCCGGCGTCGGTTACCGCGTGCAGCAGAAGGGCAAGAACCTCGAGTTCTCCCTGGGCTTCTCGCACCCCGTGATCGTCGAGGCTCCCGAGGGCATCACCTTCGAGGTTCCCGACAACACCCACGTGAACGTCAAGGGTATCAACAAGCAGCAGGTCGGTCAGATCGCCGCTGAGATCCGCGGTCATCGTCCTCCCGAGCCTTACAAGGGCAAGGGTATCCACTATGTTGGCGAGCACATCCGCCGCAAGCTGGGTAAGGCCGCCAAGTAGTCGTAACCGACTCACTCGCATAAGACCAGCACCCCGTCAGGTGCTGGCAAGATCAACCTTTTTAGGAGTTTACGTATGAACAAGCATAAGGCGAAGCTGGAAGGCCTCAAGCGTCGTCAGCGTCGTGTTCGCGGCAAGGTCTCGGGTACCGCCGAGCGTCCGCGTCTTCGCGTGACCCGTACTAACGCCAACATCTATGCCCAGATCATCGACGACAGCAAGGGCTCCAGCCTGACGCTCGTCTCTGCCTCGACCCTCGAGGCCGAGTTCAAGGGCACCCACACCTCGAACAAGGAGGCTGCGGAGAAGGTCGGTCAGCTCGTTGGCAAGCGCGCCATCGAGGCCGGCATCACCAAGGTCGCCTTCGATCGCGGTGGCCGTATCTACCATGGCCGCGTCAAGGCCCTCGCCGACGGTGCTCGTGCCGCCGGTCTCGAGTTCTAGGAGGTATGTAGCACATGGCTCGTAATCAGAAGCAGCAGCGCGAGGCCTCCGAGTTCGAGGAGCGCGTCGTTTACATCAACCGCGTGTCGAAGACCGTCAAGGGTGGTCGTCGCATGAGCCTCGTCGCTCTCGTCGTCGTTGGCGACGGCAAGGGCAACGTCGGCGTTGGCATGGGCAAGTCCGCTGAGGTGCCCCTGGCCATCTCCAAGGCGTCTCTCGATGCCAAGAAGAACATGTTCCACGTGCCGGTGACCGATCAGGGCACCATCCCGCACGAGGTTCTCGGTCACTTTGGTGCCGGCCGCATCATCATCAAGCCCGCTGTCGAGGGTACCGGCGTTATCGCCGGCGGCGCTGTGCGCCCCCTCTTCGAGCTTGCTGGCATCAAGAACGTCCTGTCCAAGTCCCTCGGTACCGACAACGGCCTCAACATCATCAAGGCTGCCGTCGAAGGCCTCAAGGAGCTCTCCAGCCCTGAGGACGTCGCGGCTCGCCGTGGCCTGACGGTCTCCGAGATGTTCGTCGGTAAGGAGAACTAAGCATGGCTGACACCATCAAGATCAAGCAGGTCCGCAGCACCAACGGTTGCAAGCAGGACCAGGTCCGTACTGTCCGTGCCCTCGGTCTCCACAGGATCCGCGAGGTTCGCGAGATTGCTGACAACGAGTCCGTCCGCGGCATGATCTTCAAGGTTAAGCACCTTGTCGAGATTGTAGAGGAGTAGCAAATGCAGCTTCACGATCTTACTCCCGCGCCCGGTTCCACCAAGAACCGCAAGCGCGTCGGCCGTGGCAATTCTTCGGGTCACGGCACCACTTCTGGCCGCGGCCAGAAGGGCCAGGGCTCTCGCTCTGGTGGCACCAAGGGTGCCGGCTTCGAGGGTGGCCAGACTCCGCTGGCTATGCGCCTGCCCAAGCTTCCGGGCTTCCGCAACCCCCGTCGTATCGAGTACACCGCCGTCAACGTTGAGCGTCTCGAGCGTAAGTTCGAGGACGGCGCTGTGATCGACGGTGCCGCTCTTAAGGCCGCTCGCATCACCAAGAGCGAGTTCGAGCCCGTCAAGGTGCTCGGCAATGGTGAGCTCACCAAGAAGTTCACGGTCAAGGTCGACAAGGTCAGCGCTTCTGCGCAGGCCAAGATCGAGGCCGCCGGCGGAAAGGTCGAGCTGCCGTGCTAAATGGTCTTAAGAATGCTTTCCGCATCAAAGAACTGCGCGAAAAGATTCTTTTTACCATAGCTATGCTCGTCGTGTACCGCATTGGTGCGCACGTTCCTGTGCCCGGCATTCCCTTCCAGGGGATGCTGGGCCTTTTCTCGACCGGGAGCAACTCGGTCGCCGCAGGTGCTATGGCCCTCCTGAATCTTTTCTCTGGTGGCGCGTTGAGCTATGTCTCGGTGTTCTCTTTGGGCATCATGCCGTACATCACGAGCTCGATTATCCTCCAGATGCTCCAGGCCGTCGTGCCTTCCCTGCATGAGCTTGCCCGCGAGGGCGAGGTCGGTCAGACCAAGATTACGCAGTATTCGCGTTACCTTACCTTGGCTCTGGCAATCCTCAACTCCGTGGGTTACCTCTTCCTCTTTAAGAGCTTCGGCATCAGCTTTAATGGCGCCGGCGCTCCCGAGATCATCTTTGACCTCATGATCGTCGGTACGCTCACCGCGGGCGCCATGCTGATCATGTGGATTGGTGAGCTCATCACCCAGCGCGGTATCGGCAATGGCATGTCGCTGATCATCTTCGCGAACATCATGGCCGGTCTTCCGCAGGCGATCTTCTCCAGCACCGAGGGTAACGCCGGTGGCATCATCACCATGGTGATCATCTGCGCCATCATCTTGCTGGTCATCCCGCTGATCGTTTTCCTTGAGCGCGGCCAGCGCCGCATCCCGGTCTCCTACGCCAAGCGCGTCGTGGGCCGTCGCATGATGGGTGGCCAGACCACCTACCTGCCCATCAAGGTTAACACCGCGGGCGTCGTGCCGATCATCTTCGCTTCGGCGCTGCTGTACTTCCCGGCCCAGATTGCCGTGTTCTTCCCCGGCATCGGCTGGATCCAGGCAGTTGCCTCCGCGCTTTCGACCGGTTGGCTCAACTGGGTGCTTAACGTTGTCCTCATCGTGTTCTTCGCGTACTTCTACACCTCCATGGTGTTCAACCCCGATGACACGGCCGACAACCTTAAGAAGCAGGGCGGCTTTATTCCGGGCGTCCGTCCGGGCAGGGCTACCGCGGCCTACATCAAGAACGCGCTCAACAAGATTACGCTTCCCAGCGCTGTCTTTTTGGCGCTCATCGCCATCGTGCCTTCGATCATCTTCTCTTTCACGGGTAACCATCTGATCCAGGCATTTGGCGGCACGTCCATCCTCATCATGGTCGGCGTCGTGCTCGACACGGTCGATAAGCTCGAAGGCCAGATCAAGATGTATGATTACGATGGATTCTTTAAATAGGCTAGAGGAGGATTGCTCATGAACCTCGTATTGCTCGGAGCTCCGGGTGCCGGTAAGGGCACCGTCGCACAGGAGCTCGTCGCCGAGTTCGGCGTCGCTCACATTTCCACGGGCGACCTGCTGCGTGCTGCCGTCAAGGGTGGCACCGAGCTTGGTATTCAGGCTAAGAAGTACATGGACGCCGGCGAGCTCGTTCCCGACCAGCTCGTGATCGACCTTGTCAAGGAGCGCCTTGCCGCCGATGACGCCCAGCAGGGCTTCATTCTCGATGGCTTTCCGCGCAACACCGCCCAGGCTGTGACGCTCGATTCCGAGCTCTCCGCCATGGGTCGCGAGATCGACTGCGCCCTTCTGGTCGACGTGGCCCCCGAGGTCATCATCGACCGTCTGTCTTCGCGTCGCACCTGCCGCGCCTGCGGTTACACCGGCACCGCTGCCGATGCTACCTGCCCCAAGTGTGGTGGCGAGATGTATCAGCGCGACGACGACAAGCCCGAGACCATTAAGAACCGTCTCGACGTCTACGAGAAGTCCACGAGCCCGCTCGTCGACTACTATCGTGGCCAGGGTCTGCTCAAGTCGGTCAACGGTGACCAGGCTCGCGAGACCGTGTACGGGGATGTCAAAGAGGCTCTCGGTCTATGATCAAGATTAAGTCTGCAACGCAAATCGAGCAGATGAAGAAGGCAGGAGCGCTATCTAAGATGGCGCTCCGCCACGTTGGAGCCATGGTTCGCCCTGGTGTTTCGACCTTTGAGCTCGATCAGCTTGCGGAGCAGATTATCCGCATGCATGGTGGCACCCCGGCCTTTAAGGGTTACGGCGGGTTCCCGGGGACCATTTGCGCATCGATCAACGATGCCGTTGTCCACGGTATTCCCAACCCCGACATGATTCTGCGCGATGGCGATATCATCTCCATCGATACGGGAGCCGTTGTCGACGGTTGGGTCGGCGATAACGCTTGGACGTTTTTCGTCGGTACCCCCACGCCCGAGGCCAAGGCCCTGTGCGAGGTTACGCGCGATTGCCTTAAGGCTGCAATCGAGCAGGCTGTTCCCGGTAATCATATTGGGGACATTGGTTATGCCGTCCAGTCCCTCGCCGAGTCTCACGGCTATGGCGTGCTTCGCGATTATGTGGGGCACGGTATCGGCCATGTGATGCACGAGGACCCCAACGTTCCAAATTATGGAAAGAAGGGGAGGGGCGTTCGTCTCCAGGCCGGTATGGTCATTGCCATCGAGCCGATGGTTACGATGGGATCCAATCATGTGAGCACGGGCTCCGATGGTTGGATCGTTACGACCAACGACCACCTGCCCGCCGCGCACTACGAGAACACCGTCGCCATCACCGATTACGGCCCGGTGATTCTCACCACCGATGCGCAAGGATCCTGGTGTTCGCTCCAGGGCGGAGAAATGTAACAAGTTCCACGTAGTTGTGGAGCCATTACGAAGTTATTACGATGCGTGCATACGTGTTGTAGAATACTCAATCGCTGTCGTTTTCTAGAGAAAGATGATTGCTTGTGAAGAAGGAAGACGCAATTGAGCTCGAGGGTACGGTAAAGGAGCCGCTGCCCAACGCCATGTTTAAGGTTGAGCTCGAGAACGGTCATTCGGTTCTGTGCAACATTTCTGGCAAGATCCGAATGAATTACATCCGCATTCTCCCCGGTGACAGGGTTGTCGTGGAGCTTTCCCCGTACGACCTGACCCGCGGTCGCATCACCTATCGCTATAAATAGCGACACACATACACGCTCTTTTCCGACTGCAGGCTTAGCTCAACCTACGGTCGGTTTGCGTGTGAAGACCAGCCATAGTTTTAAACGCCTGCGGCTGGGCGAGTAGATAGTAGGGAAGTAGTTTGAGCGCTACCGAAAGGAAGAACGATGAAGGTACGTCCTTCGGTCAAGAAGATGTGCGATAAGTGCAAAATCATTAGGCGCCATGGCAAGGTCCTCGTCATTTGCGAGAACCCCCGTCATAAGCAGCGTCAGGGTTAAGAGAGGAGACTACGTTGGCCCGTATTAATGGTGTCGACCTCCCGCGTGAGAAGCGCGTTGAGATCGGTCTGACCTACATTTACGGCATCGGCCGCACCACTGCGACGAAGATTTGCGTCGAGTGCAACGTTAACGTGGATACGCGCGTTAAGGACCTCACCGAGGATGAGGTTAACGCCATCCGCGATTATATCGACAAGAACCAGATCATGGTTGAGGGCGACCTCCGCCGTGAGCGCAACCAGAACGTCAAGCGCCTTATGGACATCGGCTGCAACCGCGGCCTTCGTCACCGCAAGGGCCTCCCGGTCCGCGGCCAGCGCACCCACACTAACGCTCGTACCCGCAAGGGCCCGAAGCGTCAGATCGGTGCTAAGAAGAAGAAATAAGGAGCGCTAGATAGATGGCTACTGCTAAGAAGAACGTTCGCGCTGCCCGTCTGAAGCGCGCGGACCGTAAGAACATTTCCGTGGGCCAGGCTCACATTCGTTCTACGTTCAACAACACGATCGTTTCGATCACCGATCCCCAGGGCAACGTCATTTCCTGGAAGTCGGCTGGCCAGGTGGGCTTCAAGGGCTCCCGTAAGTCCACGCCGTTCGCTGCCCAGATGGCTGCCGAGGCTGCTGCCAAGCAGGCCATGGAGCACGGCATGAAGAAGGTTTCCGTCTTCGTCAAGGGCCCCGGCTCCGGTCGTGAGACCGCCATCCGCTCCCTCCAGGCTGCTGGCCTCGAGGTCTCGAGCATCCAGGACAAGACCCCCATCCCGCACAACGGCTGCCGCCCCAAGAAGCGTCGCCGCGTGTAACTGAAAGGATCGTATCAATATGGCAATCGACAGGACTCCTGTTCTTAAGCGCTGCCGTCAGCTCGGGATCGATCCCGCTGAGCTCGGTTACAGCAGCAAGAAGGAATCTATCCGTCAGCCCAAGCGCCGTCGCAAGGAATCTGAGTACGGCATGCAGCTGCGTGAGAAGCAGAAGGTCAAGTTCATCTATGGCGTTCTGGAGAAGCAGTTCCACGGCTACTTCAACAAGGCCCGTAAGATGAACGGTGTCACCGGTGAGAACCTCATGATCATCCTTGAGTCTCGCCTTGACAACGTCGTCTTCCGTCTTGGCTTCGCCCGCACCCGCAAAGAGGCTCGTCAGTCCGTCCGTCACGGTCACTTCACCGTGAACGGCAAGCGCGTGGACATCCCGTCCTACCGCGTCAAGGCCGGCGACGTCGTCGCTGTCGGCGAGAAGTTCCGTGACCTCCTCCCCATCAAGGAGGCCCTGATTTCCTCCGAGCGTTTCGAGGTCCCTGGCTGGCTCGAGGTCGATATCGAGAAGCTGTCTGGTAACGTGCTCGCTCTGCCGACGCGTGAGCAGATCAGCGGTGATATCAACGAGCAGCTCATCGTCGAGCTCTACTCTAAGTAGTCCATCCGGGCTGCTGAGGCTGGAGGTAATACATGTCAGAATTCATTAGGCCTCAGGTTCAGGTCGAAGAGATTAACGAGACGTCTGCTCGTGTCTCCGTTGAGCCGCTCGAGCGTGGCTACGGCGATACGCTGGGTAACTCCCTTCGTCGCGTTCTTCTGTCCTCGCTCGAGGGTGCCGCCGTCGAGGCTATTCAGATCGATGGCGCGCAGCACGAGTTCATGACCATCCCTAACATGGTCGAGGATGTCACCGACATCGTCCTGAATGTCAAGGGTCTTGTCTTCAGGGCTCTCGGCACGACCGACGAGGCGACCGCCACCATTTCGGTTGACGGCCCCTGCGAGGTCACCGGTGCGGACTTCTTTATTCCGTCCGAGTTTGAGCTGGTCAACCCCGAGCAGCACATCGCTACGCTCACCGAGGGTGGCCATCTCACCATGAGCATGCGCATCGGCTATGGCCGCGGCTATGTCTCTGGCGAGGCTAACAAGCGCGACAACGATCCCATCGGTGTGATCCACGTCGACTCGCTGTACTCGCCGGTGTCCCGTTGCGCCAAGCTCGTTGAGGCTTGCCGTGTCGGTCAGCATACCGACTACGACCGCCTTGTCCTCGAGATCGAGACCAACGGCTCCATCGCTCCGCGCGACGCCGTGGTCCAGGCTGCCAATATCATCAACCAGCATATGGCTGCCTTTATGAACCTTGCCGAGACCCCCGAGGTCGAGGAGGAGGCTTCGATCTTCGCTCCCGAGGTCACCAACGACAACGCCGAGCTGGACAAGCAGATCGAGGATCTGGACCTTTCCGTCCGTTCCTACAACTGCCTTAAGCGCGCCAGCATTCACTCGGTCCGTCAGCTCGTTGAGTTCTCGGAGAACGATCTGCTCAACATCCGTAACTTCGGTGTTAAGTCGATCGAGGAAGTGAAGGACAAGCTTGAGTCCATGGGCCTGAGCCTGAAGGCTTAATGCTTCGCATATTTGAGGAGAAACTAGACCATGCGTCACAACGTTAAGAAGGGCCTGAAGCTCGGCACCGATGCGAGCCACACCAAGGCCATGAAGAAGAGCCTGGCCAAGGCCCTCTTCGAGAACGACCGCATCAAGACCACCGAGACCCGCGCTAAGGCGCTGCGTTCGGTCGTCGATCCGATCATCACCTGGGCCAAGAAGGGCGACCTGCACTCTCGTCGTCTGGCCATCGCCAAGCTCGGCGATAAGCAGCTCGTTGCCGAGATTTTCGACAAGGCTGCTCAGGGTATGTGGCAGGACCGCAACGGCGGTTACACCCGCATCATGAAGCTCGGTAACCGTAAGGGCGACAACGCTCCTATCGTTATCATGGAGCTCGTCACTGAGCCTTGCACGCCTAAGGCCAAGAAGGCTGCTCCGGCCCCCAAGAAGGCCGCTGCTCCCAAGAAGGTCGAGGCTGTCGAGGAGGCTCCTGCTAAGGAGACCGCTGAGTAGACAATCCGTCTGCATAGGCTATATTCGAGGGGTACGTTCGCGTACCCCTCTTTTTTTGTCGCGATACCGTTTATTGTTTGTTGGGAGCGCCCATGACCGCGCCGTCTGATTTCAATTCGATTCTAGAGCTCGATGCCACACTCGTTTTCCGCGTGGCTTACGATGGCTCGTCCTATAGCGGATTTGCCGAGCAGCCGGGTCAGACGACCGTTGCGGGCGAGTTGCGCCGCGCTATCGAGACGCTGCTGCGCCGCCCAATCGATCTGACGTGTGCGGGGCGTACCGATGCCGGCGTGCATGCGGTAGCGCAGTATATTAGCGTGCCCGTAACGGACGCTGAGCTGGCGTGTACGCGCCGTAGATGGCTGAGGGCTATGGATGCCCTCCTGCCTAAAGATATCGCCATAAACGAGGTCTACAAGGCCCGTAAGGGCTTTTCTGCGCGCTTTGACGCGCGGTCGCGTACGTATACGTACCGCATTGCCGATCGCGATGCACGCCCCGTGCTCTCGCGCGGTGCGGTGTGGTGGCATCGCTACCCCTTGGATGTCGATGCTATGGCTGCCGCGTGCCCTGCGCTCTTGGGCGAGCAGGACTTTAAGAGCTTTTGCAAGGTGGCGTCTGCCGTGGGCAAGCCCACGCACCGTTGCGTGATGCGTGCCGAGTTTGGCCACGAGGTCGCTTTTGGCGAGGATATCCTGACCTTCACTATCGAGGGCAACGCGTTTTTGCATTCGATGGTGCGTACTATTGTGGGCACGCTCGTGGAGATTGGCATGCATCGCCGCGATCCCGAGTGGATGCGCGAGGTCATTGATGCCTGCGACCGTACCGCTGCGGGTCCCACGGCGCCTGCCTGCGGCCTTACGTTTATGGGTGTGGATTACGGCCCCGCCGAGCTTGTCGTGCTCGACTAGGGGAGTGCTCGGCGCGTCCGTGCCTGGCTCATACTATGTGTGAGCTGCGCGTGTGCAACATCTGTTCTTGGCGTGCAACATGTTAGGCGGCTCGTTGCTTTTATAGCTCGGGTGTACCATGAACGACGGTTTGATTTGGCGCTGTCGAGAGGACGGAAAACTTGGTTCGACGTGGTTCGCATCCGCGACTTTCGGTGATCCTTATTGTCGAGGGTTCGCCCAGCTATGCGATGCGCGCGCTCGAGAGCGTCCAGAACCAAGACCTCTATGACCTGCAAATTGTCGTGGTTTGTCGCGACGTTGCGCCGGGCGTGCACCATTCGCTCGAAGTTGCCGCCGGCAGGGATATTCACATCGATTTGATTGACGTCGAGGATTCGGCGCACGGAGCATGTCTCAAGGCTGGTTTTGCCGCCTCGCGTGGATTGCAGATTGTTGCCATGAACGCCGACGAGTGGTTTGCCCCACAGTCCCTTTCCAAGATGGTCGATGTTGCGTGCGATGCTGCGGCAGACATGGTGATTCCCACAGCATCGCTCGACCGCTATGACGCTCATCGTGAGCGCCATTCGCGCGTGCTGGATGCCAGCTCTCTTGCGATCGATGACCGTGCTTCTTTGGCGGCTGGTCTGTCTCAGATGATTTCCGGCGGCCTGATTGCCCAGACTTCCGGTGTGATGTACAGCCGCTCGTTGTTCGAGACGTGTTTGTCGCGCGGCCGTGCGCTTCGCTCGATTGGGTTTATGACATGCGCCCTTTCGCAGGCGCAACGCATATCCGGGTGCGGTGGCGCTTGTTTCCATGCGGTAGCGCCACAGCTTACAGATGCTTTTGACCCCACATTGTTTGCCAAGCTTACCGATGACGCCCGGGCGCTCGACGAGCTTACTGATTCGCTTGCAGAGGTGAGCGATGGCACGCAGCTAAAGGTTGCGAGCCATATGTTTTACTTCGCCGGGCTGGTCGCCTGCATCGAAAATTTGTGCTTGAGCCCGCATGGGGTTTCTTCAATTGAGCGTTCCGCTCGAATGCGTGATATGCTCGAAGCATCTCGAACTCGTCAGATGGCCGCGGCACTCAAGGATAACCATCGTGGACTCGGCCTGTTGTTTGGACCGATTGCCAGTGCCAAGCCTGCGCGTTGCGTGATGTATACGCACCTGGCAGCTTTTTTTAACCGGACGGGCGTCAAAACTGCTTAAGACGGCTATGTTCGAAACAATCTTGCATGGAATTGTTTCGAAATGCGTTCTTATTCACAAATACCATCAAATAGCGCT
This sequence comes from Collinsella aerofaciens, assembly GCF_040910245.1. GTDB lineage: Bacteria > Actinomycetota > Coriobacteriia > Coriobacteriales > Coriobacteriaceae > Collinsella. The sequence goes on along the minus strand of NZ_JBDGAY010000001.1, from coordinate 164,152 downwards.
AAACTATTCAATCACTGATTGATTGTCTCCGCCATCTATGGAGTGAGGTTTTGTATGGCTAAAAAACGCAATGGGCGCCAGGATGCCATCAGAGATATCGTGCGCAACAAGGATGTTCGCACGCAGCGTGTGCTGGTGGACGAGCTTCGCGCTATGGGTTTCGATTGCACACAGGCAACCGTTTCGCGCGATATCGCGGATATGGGGCTTCGTAAGCTTCCCGAGGGTATTTACGTCCTAGCCGAGGACTTGCACCTGCAGCGTATGCTTTCCGAACTGGTAACGGGCGTTCTGCGCACCGACAACCTGGTTATGATCAAGGCCCAGCCCGGTACCGCTTCGGGCATTGCCGCTGCGGTCGATGCCGCCGAGCTGCCCGATGTGCTGGGCTCGCTCGCCGGTAATGACACCATCTTGGTTATCGCCCAGACCGCCGAGGACGGCGAGCGCCTGGAGGCCCTCATCAACAAGCTGAGCAACTCTCGTAAGTAGGCGAGAACCGCGTCGTGCAGGCGGCTACAGAGCCTTGTAAGGGGGCGTCGACGATGGTCGGCGCCCTTTTTTATTGCCGTATCGTGTTGAGGCGCGTGCGAGGTTTCTCGTGACAAAAAGGCGCCCGAGCAGCATTTGATCTGCTCGGGCGCGTTTGATTGGCTATGGTTGGATGCCTACTGACCCGTAGAGGGATCGGGCGTGGGCGTAGGCGTTGGAGTGGGGGAACCGCCCTCGCCGCCGCCTTCGCCACCGCTACCGTCGCCGCCGGTCGAGTCGCCGGTCGTTCCGGTGCCACCCGTGGTGTTGCCGCCCGTGGTCTCGGTGGTCGTGGTCGTAGTCGTGGTTGTCGTAGTCGTGGTCTCTTCCTCGTCTTTGTCCTCGGTGTCGCTATACGATTTCTTGGTGTTGCTGGTGCCGTAGAACTTCCAGACGTTGTTGTTCTTGTACGTGGGGGCAGTGCCCGTCGGGAACTCCTCGCGGCTGGTGTCGGCAAGGACGGTGTTCATGAACTTCTTAAAGACGGGCAGGTTAGTGCTGTCGCCCAGCAGGTCCGTGCCGTACTTTTGGATGGGAATCTCACCTGCGGAGTAGCCGGTCCACAGGGCGCATGCCAGCTGCGGGGTGTAGCCGCAGAACCACAGGTTGGTGGTGTTGTCGGTGGTACCTGTCTTGCCGGCATAGGGCTGGTTCACGCTCAGAGCGCCGGCGGCACCCGTGCCGCTGCCCTGCATGACGCCGGTCAGGACGTCGGTCACTGCCGCGGCCTCGCCGGTGGAGAGCACCTGTGTGGGGTTATCGGTGTGCTGGTACAGTTCCGAGCCGGTTCGCGAATCAATCTCGGTGATGGCGATCGGCTGGCGATAGTAACCGCCGTTGGCAAACGTGGCATAGGCCGCGGCCATCTCGAGCGGCGAGATGGAGCCGGTGCCGAGCGTCATGACGGGAACGTCCTCGATATTGTCCTTAGAAGGATCGATGCCGAGCTTTTTGACGAGCGACATGATCTTGTTATTGCCGATAGCCTCTGCAACCTGGATATAGCCGGTGTTGGAGGAGTATGCCGTCGCCTGCTTGAGCGTGATGGTGCCGTAGCTTTGGTTGGCGTAGTTTTGCACCTCGGTCGTGGTGCCCTTGGCCTTGAGCGGCGAGTTGCAGTTGAGGGTGACGTTGGGGTTCATGCCGTTTTGGATGGCAGTGGCCAGCGTAAAGGCCTTAAACGTGGAGCCCACAGGACGCTTGGCCGTGGCGTGGTTCACGTGGTTCTCGTCGGCGTTATAGTCGTAGCCGCCCACCATGCACTTGATGTAGCCGGTCTTGGGGTCGACGACGACCATGCCCATGTCCAGGCCGTCGAGCGAAAGCGTGTCGAGCTGGGCACGCACGGCCTCCTCGGCAGTCTGCTGCATCGTGGGGTCGATGGTGGTCTTGACAGTTAGGCCGCCCTTAAACAGCACGTCGGTGGAGAACTCCTGCTCCAGCAGCTGCTTAACATAGGCGACAAAGTAGGGCTGCGAATACACGTCGACGCCGCTGCCCGAAATCTCGGTTACGTTGAGGGTGATGGGCTCTGCCTGCGCGGCGTCGTGCTCCTCCTGGGTGATGTGGCCCAGGCGCAGCATGTTGTCGAGAACCTTGTTGCGGCGAGACAGTGCCAGATCGGGATTGACCGTGGGGTCGTACTGCGAAGGCGAGTTGGGAAGGCCGATGAGCAGCGCGGCCTCGCTCAGGGTGAGGTCGGCGGCGCTCTTGGACAGATACGTCTCGGCTGCGGCCTCGATGCCGTAGGCACCGTGGCCGTAATAGATGGTGTTGAGGTACATCATGAGGATCTCGTCCTTGGAGTACATCTCCTCCATCTTGATGGCGATATAGGCCTCGCGCACCTTACGCTCGATGGTCGAATCGAACTGCTCCTCCTGCAGGATGGTGTTGCGTACCAGCTGCTGGGTGATGGTCGATGCACCCTCGTGTCCACCGGAGACGGTTGCCACGGCGGCACGCGCGATACCCCACAGGTCGATACCGCCGTGCTCGTAGAAGCGCTCGTCCTCGACGTCGACGGTGCCCTGCAGCACGTACGGAGAGACCTGGTCCTTGGTGACGGACTTGCGGTTTTGCGTGTAGAAGCTCGCGATCTTGTTGCCGTTGCAATCGACGATCTCGGTGGGTTCACTCACCAGATAGGCGTTGGCGTCGGTATAGTCGGGCAGATCGGACAGCCAACGGTTGACGTTGCCGATCATGCCGATGCCAAACGCTACGCCCGCGATGAGCAAAAAGCCCAAGAACGAGAGCAGAATCATGGGCAGGGCATGCGTCTTGGAACGACTGCGTCCCTGTCGTTGGCGAGGACCCATATATTGACCTCCAGGTATGTCGTGCCGGGCGGCGGGTGCGCCGCTGGGGCAGGATGGACATAAGTTATTACACGATAAACCAAACGAGGCGCGCGAGGCCTCGTGTATGCTGGATGACGGCATTTTTCAGAGTGAATGCATACCTTGTTGGTAAGGAGTTTGCCGATGGCGATTCGGACGATGGAGCCGAGCGGACAATGCGATAACGAGCCGGGGGCTGCCGAGGCGGCGCTGCCCGAGCTGCTGGCGCCTGCCGGGGGACTCGATCAGATGCTCGCGGCGATTGCGGCGGGCGCCGATGCCGTCTATGCGGGCCTGGGCGGGTTTAACGCCCGCGTGAGCGCACACGGCTTTACCGACGACGAGTTTTTGCGCGGCTGCGTCGTGGCGCATGCGCACGGCGTGCGTGTATACGTGACGCTCAACGTGTTTGTGTTCGATGACGAGTTGGCCGACGCGGTGGCGCTGGGGGCGCACGCGCATGAGTTGGGTGCCGATGCCTTGATCGTGGCGGATGCCGGTCTGGCCTGCGCACTGCGCGCGGCGATTCCCGGGGTCGAGATTCACCTGTCCACGCAGGCGGGCGTCCATAGCGAAGGCGCCGTGCGCCTGGCTGCCGACGAGCTCGGGGTCGAGCGCGTGACGACCGCCCGCGAGCTGGCGGTCGACGAGATTGCCGCTCTGTGTGCTACCGGCGTGCCTATCGAGGTGTTCTGCCACGGCGCGATTTGCATTGGATATTCGGGCGCCTGTGAGTTCTCTGCCCTGCGGCGTGGACGATCGGCGATGCGCGGCGACTGTACGCAGCCGTGTCGCTTGGCGTACGACCTGGTGGATGAGACGGGGGAGAGCGTCGTTTCTGTGGAGGGCGATCGTCTGCTGTGCCCGCGCGACTATCTGGGCATTGCACACCTGCCCGAGCTTGTTGGGGCCGGGGTGGCGTCGCTCAAGATCGAGGGGCGCATGAAAAACCCCGACTACGTGTTCAACGTGGTGCGGGTGTGGCGTCGTGCACTCGATATGCTGCGCGATGGCGCGTGGGATGCCGCTGCCGTGTCGGTGCTCGAGCGCGAGTTGGGCAGGTCGTTCAACCGCGGGTTTACCGATGCATATCTGCGGGGGCGATCGGGTGCTGAGCTCATGAGCTTTGAGCGTGCGATTAACCAGGGCGTGCGCGTGGGCCACTTGGTGACGGTGGGTCACGAAGAGGTGACCGTCGAGCTCGATGCCGCCGTGGCGGCGGGCGACACGCTCGAGATCCGGTTCTATCCGGGTGCCGATGCACGCCCCGATGTGCCCAAGCGCTGGCCCCAGGTGCCCTGCCCGGTGGACGCGGCAGCGGGGGAGCGCGTTGTCGTGCACTGCAAGCGTAAGGTGGATGCGGGATGCGAGGTGTACCTGATTCGCAGCGCCGGCGTGTTGGAGCAGACGGCCGACGTACTGGAGCACATGCGAGTCGAGGCGGACGCGGTCGTACCCGTTGCACGAGCCGTTGAGATGCTGCCCTCTGAGGGCGCCGTGACTGTTGGCGACGTGCCCGAGGCGGCGTTGACGGAGCCGACGGAAAAGGGGGCTTCCGTTCGCATGGTCTTTGCCTGGCAGCTGATGGATGCCGACCCGTGTGGCGAGCGCGATCTGTCCGATGCGACCGTGGTGCTCGACGAGGTCTGTCGCGCAGCCGATGCCTCGCGTACCCGCTCGCTTATGCGGCGTGCCGGGCGCGTCGTCTGCCGTAATCTGGGACAGGTGGCGATGGCGCGTGAGCTGGGCGTGGCGTTTGACGTTGCGGCACCGGTGTTTTGCGCGAACCGGGTTACGCTTGCCTGGCTACGCGGGCTCGGTGCGGGCCGTGTGTATTTGCCTGTCGAGCTTGTCGCCGACGACGCGGAGCGCGTTGCCGAGCTCGTCGCCGACGACGCGGAGCGCGTTGCCGAGCTTGCCGCTTGCCCCGGCGTCTTGGGTCCGGTCGACGCCAACCGTCCCGGGCTTATGGTGTGCGAGCACTGTCTGTTGACCGCCGAGGGCGTCTGCGCCACCGATGCGACGGGGCAGGTCCGTTGCCGCGACTGCTTGCGTCGTCGGCAGGTGCGCTATCTGGTCGAGCGTGACGGTACACGTCTGCCAGTTGCCATCGACGCATGCGGCAGGACGAGGATTTTCCTGTCGTAGGTGCCGCGTCGCGTCAGTTTGTTATCATATGAGAGTTTATGGACTTCCAGCACCGCCGTTTTCGGCGAGGGTGCTATAGCAAAAGGAGGATACCCAATGCTGTCTGTTGACGAGCAAATGCGTATCATCACCTCGGGCGCCGCACAGATCGTCCCCGAGGCCGACCTTCGCAAGAAGCTTGAGAAGGGCGAGCCCCTCAACATCAAGCTTGGCGTCGACCCCACCAGCCCCGACCTGCACTTGGGCCACGCCGTGCCGCTGCGTAAGATGCGTCAGTTCCAGGACCTGGGCCACAACGTCACCCTCATCATCGGCAACGGTACCGCGCTGATTGGCGACCCTTCGGGCAAGAACTCCACCCGTCCTCAGCTTTCGCAGGAGCAGATCGAGGCCAATGCCGAGACCTACGTGAGCCAGGCCATGAAGATCCTGGATCCCGAGAAGACCACCATCGTGCACAACGGTGACTGGATCTTGTCGATGGACCTTGCCGGACTGCTGCAGGTGTGCTCCAAGTTCACCGTCGCCCGTATTCTTGAGCGCGATGACTTTACCAAGCGCTACCAGTCTCAGACGCCGATCGCCCTGCATGAGTTCCTGTATCCCGTGATGCAGGCTTTCGACTCCGTGCAGATCAAGGCCGACGTGGAGATGGGCGGCACCGACCAGCTCTTCAACCTGCTCGCCGGCCGTGAGCTCATGGAGAAGATGGGCATGGAGCCCCAGATCGCGCTCACCATGCCGCTGCTCGAGGGTACCGATGGCGTGCGCAAGATGTCCAAGTCCTACGGCAACTACATCGGCCTGACCGACGCTCCCAAGGATATGTTCGGCAAGACCATGTCCATCCCCGACGAGATGATTGGCAAGTACTATCGCCTGGCCAGTTCGCTCACCCCGGCCGAGGTCGACAAGATCGACGCTGCTCTGGCCGACGGCTCTGCCGATCCCTATGAGCTCAAGCGTGCTCTGGGCCGCGACCTGTGCGACACCTACCACGGCGCCGGTGCCGGCGACGAGGCTCAGGCCGAGTTCGATCGCGTGTTCAAGGAGGGCCAGCTCGCCGACTTCCCCGAGAAGCACGTTGAGCTGACTGTCAACGACGAGGGCCAGATCTACCTCGCCGGCCTGCTCAAGGACCTGGGTCTTTCGGCGAGCGCCGGCCAGGCCCGTCGCGATATCGACGGCGGTGGTGTCAAGATTAACGGCAAGGCCGTGGCTCCCAAGAGCTACAACATCGACCCCAGCGCCCTCAAGCTGGGCGACACCCTCTCCGTGGGCAAGCGCAAGGGCTTTAAGCTGGTCTAGCAAGTAGGTCAACCTAACATGTGCAATAGGGCCGCAGCCGGAACTCCCGACTGCGGCCTTTTGAGTTGCGGTGAAATAGTTCCTAAAAATGCCATACGGGCGCCCAGGTAGGAACTATTCCACCGCAACTTTTTTCCTCCGTCCCCAAGGGATCATTTGGCGGTGCCGTTAAGCGGAAGGGGCGTTATCGGCGGCCTCCTTTTGGGCATACAATTGCTATTGGCTTGCTGCGGTGAAGGTTTGTCCGCCCCGCAGCGTTTTCTACGGTTAAAGGAGTATGTATGTCCGTTGAGGTCGTGAGGTCTGTGATCGAGGCCGCCGAGGGTCGTGTGCCCGTCGACACGCTGTTTGCCAACGCGCAGATCGTCGATGTGTACGGCCAGCGCGTAGCGCCCGGTAGCGTTGCCATCAAGGATGGCGTGATCGTCGGTGTGCTCTACGATGGTCGCGACGATGCCGCCGGTACGTATGAGGCTGCCGAGGTCATCGATTGCCAGGGCCGCTATCTTGCCCCCGGTTTTATTGACGGACACTTGCATATCGAGTCTTCGAACATCCGCCCTGCCGAGTATGCGCGCATGGCGGCGACGCGCGGTACCACTACCGCTATTGCCGACAGCCACGAGATCGCCAATGTTTCCGGCTTGGACGGCCTGCGCTTTATGATCGAGGACGGTCGTCGTGCTCCTATTTCCATCAAGTACATGATGCCCTCGTGCGTGCCCGCACTGCCCGACGAGCAGGCTGGTGCCGTCATCACTGCTGCCGATATGCAGGCGTTTTTTGCCGAATATCCGGGTGATGTCTTTGGTCTGGGCGAAATGATGAACCTGCCGGGCGTCTTTATGGCCGATCCCGAGACCTGCGCTCGTATCGACGCTGCCAACCAGACGCCGTCCAAACAGGTTGACGGTCACGCCCCGCTCGTTGCCGGCAAGGACCTCAACGCCTATGCCGCGGCTGGCATTATCGCCGACCATGAGTCGACGATTCCCGAGGAGGCACTCGACAAGCTATCTCGCGGCATGTATGTGATGCTGCGCGAAGGCACGTGCAGCCATGACCTGGCCAACCTGTCGCCGATGCTGCTGGAGAATCCCGCGCGTGCCCGCCGCTGCTGCTTTGCGACCGACGACCGTGCCCCTTCCGATGCGCTTGCGACCGGCATGATCGACAATGCCTGCCGCGTGGCGATTGAGGCCGGTATCGACCCCGTGGTCGCTATCTCTATGGCGTCCCTCTCCACGGCCGAGGCGTTTGGCCTGGACCACGGTTGCCGCGACCCGCACGAGCTGCGCGGTGCGATTGCCCCGGGCAAGCGTGCCGACCTGCTGGTGCTCAATGACTTGACGTTTGCCACGGCTCCGCATCGCGTATATGCCGCCGGTGTGCTCGTCGCGCAGGACGGCACCTTTGTGGGCAAGATCGCACCCGAGATGGCCGAGGTTGCGGCCCTTGCCGATGAGCTGCGCGCCTCCGTTAAGCTGCCGAAGCTTTCGCTCGACGTGTTCGACTATGCCTTTAGGCCAGGCGAGGCCGTGATTGACGTGGCGCCGGGTAAGGCCATCACGGGTATGGCTCGCCCCGAGACCGACGAGGACTTGCGCCGCATTATGTTGATTGAGCGCCACGGCCGCGGCGTGTCGCTGCAGGCCGAGGGCGCCGACGGCGACGGCCCCGCTGGACTGGGCCTGGTCGGCAAGCATATCGGTCGCGGCTGGGTGCGCGGCTTCACCATCACCGGCGGCGCCATTGCCTCCACGATCGGTCATGACTCGCACAACGTGTGCGTGGTGGGCGACAACGCCGCCGATATGATGGCTGCCGTCGAGGCTGTAGGCCAGGGCGGTCACGTGCTGGTACGCGATGGTGAGGTCGTGGCGCGCATTCCGCTGGCGCTCGGTGGCCTTATGAGCGAAGGCACGGCCGAGGACGTTGCCGCGCAGCACGACGACTTTATGGTCAAGGCGCGTGCCATGGGCATCGAGCCGCCGCTCGACCCCATCATGGGCATTATCTTCCTGCCGCTGCCGGTCATCCCGACGCTCCGCATTCGCCCCGAGGGCATGTTCGACGTCACCACCTTTACCTACGCCGACTAGTCATTGGGTGTTCCTAAGCGACTAGTTGTTGGGGACACCCTTTGGCTTGTCGAGTGCTGCGGACGCGCACTGCCTGGTGCATGTGAAGCATATGCTAGGCCCTTGTAACGTTTTTGCCTGCGGGGTCTTATTTGAGCTTCCTTTGGGTACGGTGAATTTGGATACACACCTGATTTCATCAAGCCCGAAGGGAGCTTTTCTATGATCAAATTGATTGCATCCGATATGGACGGCACGCTGCTTGACGAGAATGGTCAAGTGCCGCCCGAGACGTACGAATTGATTCTGGCGCTACGTGAGCGCGGTGTGCATTTTGCCGCATCGTCAGGCCGCCGTTACGATCGCCTGTGCGAGTTCTTTGCGCCCGTTCGCGACAAGATGGACTTTGTCGCAGCTAACGGTGCCCAGGTCTACGCCGACGGCAAGATGGTAGACCGTGAGGTGTATTCGCACCTGGCGATTCGAAAGCTCGCCCAGGCCGTCGCGACGTTTCCCAATCTGCATCTTGCGCTCTTTGACCGAACCAAGTCCTTTTTGCTCGATGACGAGAGCAAGTTCGTGCGCGAGGTCGATAAGGACCTTCCCAATGCCGAGCGCATTTGGGAGCTGCCTGATCCCAGCGTAAATATCATCAAGGCGAGTATCTTTTGCGATGACGGTGCCGTTATGGACAGCGCCTACGTACTGCAGCGCGAGCTCGGCCAGCTCTTTACCTTTGCGCCTTCGGGCAACGCGTGGATCGATGCCATGCAGCCCGGTGTGTCGAAGGCCTCGGGCATCGCACAGCTCGCGGAGCATTACGGCATTGGGCGCGACGAAGTTATGGCGTTTGGCGACTCGATGAACGACTACGAGATCATTCGCTTTGTCGGCACGGGCTGCGCGATGGAAAACGCGCGCTCCGCGCTCAAGGCGGTGGCCGATTGCGTGGTGGGTCGTAACCGCGACCACGCCGTCCAGCAGGAGCTCCGTCACGTGCTGGAGAGCATATCCTAGTCCGACACCTGGGGACGTTCCTTTTCTGCCGGCAGCTGGGGACACTCCTTGTTGCTTGTGGCAAAGACTGTCCCCAACGACCAGTCGTTTAAGAACGTCCCCGATGACTAGGCGAGGGCGGCCATGATGGTGCGGGCGACGCCGTCGTGGTCGTTGTCGAACTCGGTGATGGCGTCGGCGGCGTCGCGGTCCTCGGGCTCGCCGTTGATCATGGCCATGCCGTGGCCTGCTGCCTGCAGCATGGGAATGTCGTTGATGTTGTCGCCGAAGGCCCAGGCGCCGGCAAGGGGCTCGCCCAGGTGCTCGCATAGCCACGTGAGGGCCGTTCCCTTGGTGGCTCCCTCGCCCATGACCTCGATATTCATGGCGTACGAACGCGTGACCTCAATGCCTCCGAGCGCGTCGAGCTCCGCCGCGATGGCGTCGCGATCGGCCGGGTCGTGCCAGTACATGGCGATGCGTTCGAGTGTCTCGACCTCGTCGATCTTGCTGTCGATATCCATGTCGATCGGTGTTCGTGTGCGCTTGAGCGAAGCCGCGATGTGGGGGTCGCCGCCGCAGAATTCGTCCAGGCGCGTGTAGAGCGAGCGGGGGAGGAAGCACTGCCCGTCCGCGAAGATATCGAAGGTGACGTCATGGCCGGCGGCAATGCTATGGACGCGGTGAGCGATGGCGCGGTCGAGCGGTCGGCTCAAGATGCACGTGGCGCGTGAGGCATCGGCAGGCACATCCTCGTCGAGCTGCCAGACGCTGGCACCATTGGCGCAGACCGCGTAGTGTACGGCGGGGTGAGCGAGGATGGGCTCAAACACGCCCGACAGCGGACGCCCCGTGCAGGGCACAAACTCAATGTCGCGATGTGCAAGCTCGTCGAGCATCGCCCAGGTGGCGTCGCTCATCTGCTTGTCGCTCGTCAACAGCGTTCCATCCATATCGGAAAAAACAATCATTCGATGCAGCCCTTTCTGCTGGCATAAAAAGCGTGGCCGAGGGCGGTGATACCCTGGCCACGCTCGAGTTCTATAACGGTCCGCGTCCTAGCGGTCGGCGAGCGGCTTGTACTCCAGCGGCTCGATCACCGGACGGTATGCCGGGCGGATGATGCGATGCGCACAGAAGAGCTCTTCCATGCGGTGTGCCGACCAGCCGGCCATGCGGGCGACGGCGAATAGCGGCGTAAAGAGCGTCTCGGGCACACCGAGCATCTTGTAGATAAAGCCTGTGTACAGGTCGATGTTGGCGCAGATAGGCTTGGTCATGCCGTGGTCGCGCATCACCTGCGGTGCCAGGCGCTCGATGCGCTCGATGAGCGCGAACTCATCGCCGAGGTCCTTCTTGGCGGCAAGCGTGCGCGCGTAATGACGGCACACCTCGGCGCGCGGGTCGCTCAGCGTGTAGACGGCGTGGCCCATACCGTAGATGAGACCCGTGCCGTCGAAGGCCTGCTTGTCGAGAATCTTGCCCAGGTAGGCTGCGACCTCGTCCTCGTCCTCCCAATTGGAGACATGCGCACGGATGTCCTCGTGCATGGATACGACCTTGGCGTTGGCGCCGCCGTGGCGCGGGCCCTTGAGCGAGCCGATGGCCGCGGCGTAGGCGGAATACGGGTCGGTGGCCGAGGAGGACAGCACGCGGCAGGCGAACGTGGAGTTGTTGCCGCCGCCGTGCTCGGCATGGAGCATAAGCATCACGTCGAGCAGCATCGCCTCGTCGCGGGTAAACGCCATGCCGCCGCGCAGCACCTTCAAAATGGTCTCGGCCGTGGACAAGCCGGGCGTGGGGTGCGGTACATGCACCTCGGAGCCGCGACGCTTGGCGACCGAAGCCATGTGCGCGAAGGCGGCAATACGGGGCAGACGGGCGAGCATGGAGATGGCAACATCGATCTCGTGCTCGGGGGTGATCACGTCGGGCTCGGCGTCGAAGGCATAGAGCAGCAGCACGGCGCGCTGAAGCACGTTCATGATGCTCGACGACACCGTGGTCATCGGGAATTCCTTGACGTACTCGTCGCTCAGGTGCCTAAACGCGCCCAGGCGTCCGCAAAAGCCGTCGAGCTCATCCTTGCTGGGCAGCGAGCCCGTAATGAGCAGGTAGGCGACCTCTTCGTAGCCATAGCGGTCCTCTGCCTGGGCATTGTTGACGAGGTCCTCGATGCTGTAACCGCGCAGCGTGAGTCGGCCCTTGTCGGGCACGACCCGGCCGTCGACCTTGTTGTAGCCGTGCACGTCCGAGATGCGGGTGAGGCCCGCGACCACGCCCGATCCGTCGGCATTGCGAAGACCGCGCTTAACATTGTGCTCGACAAACAGGCCCTCGTCATAAGGGTCGGTGGGCATGCCGTAATACAAATTTTCGCTTTCGGGCGCAATCTGGCGGCTGGCCTCATAGTCCAGGACCAGGCGGCTCAGATGGTCATCGAAGCGGTAGTAGATTTTCTTGGCGTCGTAGGCCATGCGCGCTCCTCTCCATGCCACGTCGGGACGGTACGCTTGGACGCAGAAGCGCCCGTCTGCCCCGGGCGGCTTGTTCGCTACAGGCGGTACATAAAGTTAAAGACGTCCTCGCGCTGGATGGACACGTTGACGCCCGAAAGCTCGCCGGCCTCAGCCAGCGCCTTCTGCAGCTCGGCGAAGTCGAGCTTGGACTCGGCGGTGTCGGCCAGCATGGTCATGGTGAAGATATCCTCGATAATGGACTGCGTAATGTCGCGGATGTCGACATTGGCCTCGCCCAGGACACGGGTGACGCCGGCGACGATGCCGGGGCGGTTCTTGCCAAGGACGGTGATGACGATGCGGGAGGACGAGATCTCGGCCATGGGAAACCCTTTCGCGTGTTGGCGGCGCGCGCGGGCGCTCCGCTACGGTACAGTGTTCATCATTGTACCTGTCTGACGCAAAAAAGGGCGCGCTCGCTGCGGCGTTACATGTCTGCAACATGAGCGTGAGGGGGCAGGTCACACGGTGAAGAGCCGTCTGGCGCCCGTCCAGCTCGTGTTGGGTTGATTTTCGATCTCAGCCGAACACTTTGAGCGGATAGGCCGTTCCCGCAGTCAGCCGAACGCCTGGAGCGTCTCGATGGACTCCTGGATCCTCTCTTGGAACATGGGACCCGAATCGACTCTCGGCCCGAGGTACCCGCGCCAAAGGCACGGCGAGACGCGCAGCATGTTATGGATTTTGGAGATGGGCTCGATGTCGGCGTAGACGTTGAGCGTCACCATAGCGTCCTTGTGCCCGAGGATGGATTGGAGCGCCTTGATATCGCCGCCCTGGCGGATCCGCTGCGTGGCGAACGTGTGGCGAAGGCCGTGGGACGTAATCAGCTCGTCGTTGGTGCCCATGAGGCCGTTGGTCTTCGAGAACGTCTTGAACGCCCTGCGGATATAGCTGGTCGTCGCGAAGGTCGCGCCCGGCCCCGACAGGACGTAGCAGTCCCCAATTCCGACCGACCCGACGAGGCCACGCGAGCGCAACTTCCCATGATTGATCTCGTGAATCTCCTTCAGGAAGGGGAGAAGGCCGACCGGGTCGATGGGTATGGCCCTGGAATCATGGGTCTCGGTGCCCTTGATGAAGGAGCCCATCCCCTTCGCGTACGCCACCGAGCGCCTGACCGAGATCAAGCCCGTCTCGAAATCCACATCGCACCACCGAAGGCCGCAGACCTCGCCGATTCGCAACCCGTGTGCAGGGCGAGCACGACCGCCCTCTAATCCTCGGCGGACCAATCGAGTCCGAACTCCTTTTGGGCATCCTCTTCGCTCATGACTTCGAGAAGGTCTCCGGGTTGACAGCGAAGGGCGAGGCATAGCTGCTCGAGCGTGTTGAAGCGAATGCCGCGAATATGCCCTTTTTTAATACGGGACAGGTTCACGGGCGTGGTTCCAATCCTTTCGGCAAGTTCGTTCGAGGAAATCTTTCGCTCGGCCATGATCTTGTCGAGGCGAACAATTACGGGCATGGCGTTTCCTTACGCAATTTCGTCGGAGTCGAGGTACAGCTCTCGAGCGTACAAGAAGAGTTGGGAAAGCATGAACAAGACGATGCCGAGAACCAGAGAGGTCCAGTCGAATGATGAAGCGATCTCTTGGGCGCCGACGGCCCCCTCGCCGCCAAACATCGAAACGGAGGTTTCGAGTGAGCCGGCGTAGAGGCTGGTGGCAGCTTGAACAACGAAGAGAATGCCGAGCACCTTCAAGCATGTCGCAGACCCTTTCTTGAAGGGGTCTCCGCTCTTGATCGTCCACACGAGAACGGCGCTGAGGATGGTCGTAGCGATACCGATGACGGCAGGGGCCAATGTCGAGATCGCAAGGGCTGGATACGCGGGGGAGTCTGCAATTACAGGGTTGTCGAGCACTTCGATTGCTGGCTTTAAGGAGAACGCCACTTGTGCGATGGCGGTGACGCAAAGGGCCGCAGAGGCTATCGCACATGCGATGCGGAAGGAATGAAGCCGGGGAGTGCGATTGTCGGAACTCATAATAACCTCCGAAGAATTTAAAAAACTTAGGTTACTTTTTAACAGTTTATGTTAAATTGACTTTGCCGGCAAGTAATCAAAGCAGCTGCAATCGTAACCCCGCGCATCGAGTTGAATCGTGTTGAAACGAGCTGGTGATACGTATGCTCAAAATCTCGAAGGCAATCTTTAGGTCGCTCCTCTCCTCCAGGTCGCTCTGTGTTGCCGTTGTTGCGTTGATGGTTCTTTGTGCTTTGCCCGTCTTCAGGAGCGCGGCTGGCATCGACGGACGGGTTGAATACCTCGAGTCGGGAATAACCCGTGTTGAGCAGGAATTGTCAGCATCCTATGCGGATGCGCTTGTGAATGCGGGGGAGGAGGGCGTCTATACCTCTTCATCAAGCATGCCCGCGCTTCTGTACCCTCTTGCCGCGGGGCGTCTTGTCTTGGCGCCGCTCTCTCCTCTGCTTCCGTTTCTGCAGGTATCGGATGGAGCGTACTCCTTTTATGACGGATCGAAGGAGTACTTGCTATGGGCCGCAACGGCCGTTGCCGTCTCGTTCCTTGCCGCGCGTCTTAACAAACGCGAAAAACTCATCATCCAGGCACCGATGGGTGAGCTGGGCAGGCTTGTTGCATCGAGCGTATGGGCGAGTGTTTTTGCGATGCTTGCCGTCTTCGCCGTCAATCTTCCAGGGATAATCGCCGCACTTGTGAAGAATGGCCCGGGCTCGCCGTTCTATCCGATAGGCTACGTTCAATATGCGACTCCGGTTATCAAACCGGCTTGGCTGGTGTTCGCACAGACGGCCATCTTGCAATTCTTGGTGGCGGCGTTCATCTCGCTCGTCGTTCACCTTGCCGTGAAGATTGCCAATAACCCTACGCTTGGAATCGTGTTCGTATGTGCCCTGATGGGGGCGACGATGGTTCCCGGGTATTACGGAAGATCCATCGCTTTACGTGAGTTCGCCCTGTTGAATCCCCTTACGTATGCGAACACTGAGTTGACCGTCGGCGCCTATAGCCCGTACCCGACAACGCAGATAGTGAATCTGCCTGGACTTTGCTTCGAGCGTGGCGCGATTACCCTCGTATGCGCAATCGGGATCGAGGTGCTGGCAATTAGCCTGCTTTGCGTTGCTGGAAAGAGCGGCTGCGCGCGCCCGATGTCCCCGATTTGTCTTGAGAGAGGTTCCTTCACCGCATCGAGAACGACAGCCCGTTCGAGCGCTTGTGCCTCCGCCGTTGCATACGTAAGAACGATGGGGAAGCTGCTCCTGCATTCTCCTGCCCTCGCCGTATGCGCGATTGCAATGTCGACGGCGATGCTGGCCCCGGCTCTGGTCGAGGTGTTTCCTGACGCTGGTGACGTTTCCGCTGTTCGGTATAGGGATGGGGAGCTCCGTTCAATAGATCGGTATCTAGAGCAGGACGCTGCGAATATGGACGTCGAGGGCAAAGCGGCCCTGGAAGGCATGCGAAATGCTCTTTCGGGTTTCGTGTACGCGCCCACGCCTGCGGAGGGGTTTCGAAGCCTTGCGACGTACGAGCGCGCTCGAGGCGAGCTGGGCGCGGCAGATGCGACCCTCCTGCAATCGATCGGAATCGAGCCGGAGACTCCTTCTCGTGTGGAGGCGCGCGCCCTTCTGCTCGAGTCGATCGCGAGCTTGCCGGACCCCAAGGTTTACGAGTTAAGTACGAAGATGCCCCCATTAATCCTCCTTTCCTATCTCCAGGCAGCGCTTCCTTCCTTGTTTTGGCTGTTGCCCGTGGTTGTCACATCGCTTGCGTGCACCCACCTGCGGTGCCGTTCCCTTCTGGTTTTCCAAGTCCCCGCAACAGCGCATGTGCGTTTTCTGACGGCTGTTGCGCTGTCTCTCCTGCTTGGCTTGGCGCTGCTTTTGGTGTCGATGGTTCCCGCTGCGGTTGTGTCCTTGATTAAGAACGGTGCGGGTGGATCGGAGTATCCCGTCGCTCTCATTCGAGCGGGGGCTCCGACAACGTCTACGGTGGAGGAGGCGGTGTTACGTAGCATTCCATTGCTGGTCATGACATACGGCGTGATTTCCGTCGCCGCTGCGTTGGCAGCAGCGATTAGCCGCAACCCCGTTGTCGCTGGAGCGGTCTGCGCGGTTCTTTTGGTGTTGGGTTCGTTGGGCGCTCAGGTTGAAAGCGCGGGCAAGGGCGCCGCGCTGCTGGCTCCATTCGCCTCGTTTGATCCCGCTTCCCAGGTGGGGACGATTGGGTTTCTTGGGCGAGGGACGAACGCGATGCCTTTTGGAGAGGTCGTCGGCGCATCGGGCGCTCTGCTGGTGGTCTTGGGCGCCGTATCTCCGTTGATGGTGCGCCTGGGTGTTCCAAAGATCGAAAGGGGATGATCTCGATGATTGGCCTTCAAACGCTGACGATCTCTTATGGAAAGAAGGTGCTCGTAGATTCGGTGGACGCTGAGTTTGCCCCGGGTACGGTCTACGGTCTCGTCGCTCCGAACGGGCATGGAAAGACGACGTTGCTGCGTGCGATGGCAGGTTTGCCGGGTCCTCGCGTGGACGGGAGCATCGTTCTGGATGAGGTGCAGGGTACGGGTGCGAGAGAGGTCCGTTCTATGATCTTCTATGCACCTGGTGAGGGGACGCTGCTGTATCCCGGATTGCGTGCGGAAGATCACCTCAAGATGGTTTGCGATATGTGGCCGCATGCTCGCGATATCGAAGAGATAGTGGAACAAACGCAGATAGGCGAGTTCGCGAAGATGAGGATCCGCACTCTGAGCCAGGGCATGAAGCAGCAGCTTACCCTGGCGATTGCGTATGCGACGGGTGCGCGGTACCTTCTATTAGATGAGCCCATGAACGCGCTCGACCCCAGCAGGGTGGACTTGCATTCCGAGATTCTCAGGAAGCTGGCCGATTCTGGTACGTGCATCATCATGTCATCCCACATCTTGGATTCGGTCGATAGGCTGTGCGATGAGATTCTGTTTTTGAAGGATGGGAGGCTCATTAGAAGCATTCCGCAAGATGATGCTGCGCCGAAGTCTCCTGGATCCCATTTCGCAAAGCCTGCCGGACGCGCCGAGGGTGCGCTAAGCACGTATCGGCGACTCTACGAAGAAGGCGGGTAGAAATGCAAGTTAATAATCTATGTGGTCAATATAATACCGTTGAACCCGCATATCGATACCGCTCGGCCATTCGCCTCGCCCCCGTCGCACGCATCTTCATTCGGTCTGTCATCATTAATCTAACGATTCTTTGAGGAACGTAGGTGCTTCTAAATGTACTGTCGACTTCTTCTCAAACTAATCCTAAGAGACAGGGCCGTATGGATCTCTACGCTCGTTCTCGCCGCAGCCTTTTCCGTCCCCATTGCGTTCAATTCACCCATCTACGGGCCCTTCTTTATGAAACAGGGCATGCAGAGCTTTGTCGACGCATTCAATACGCGCGCGCCCCAGGCCAGCGGCACAGACCTATCTCCAGAGCAGCAAAATGACGCGGAGCTTGCAAGATACGCGAACGCCGCCCTCGCCGCTCAAACCGACGCCGCCTTTCTCGATTCTGCCGAGAGCTACTACGCGCTCATGGGCGAAGGCTTCCAATCCGGGTCCATCGTGGGAGGCCGAGAGGCCAATGACGCAGCGCTCGCATATTGCCGTGCCCTGAGCAGCTCCGGCATCACGGATATCCCGGCCTCCGCAAGCGACCTGCCATTCCTTTCCTTCCTGCCTTACGCCATTGCCACGGCGCCGTCTTTCCTTCCCTTCATCCCCTTCCTTCTCTCGTCGATACTCCTGCTCGGGGCCACAAGGCCCGGGACCCTGGCGGCGAAGGCGCCCGTGCCCAAATTCCGGCGCCTTATCCAGATCGTGTTTTCGATAATCGCCGCGGGGACCGCGATGCTCCTCGCCGGCCTCGCACCCGGGGGCATTTACGCCTTGGCCCTAAACGGCTTCGGGCAGATCGGGTATCCGGTCGCCCTCTTCCATGACGGCGCGCTTGCCACCACGACCGCGGGAAACGTCTTCACGACCATACTTCTCGCGCTGCTCGCGGGCGGAACCTTGATATCCGTTTGCTCCGCCGTCCTATCGACCGCAACGAGGCGCGTCCTCGCGGGCCCCCTTACCTCCGCGCTGCTTGTCGCGGCCCCGGCATTCCCGTTACTGTCCGATTCGGCACTGGGGCATAATGCCGCGCTCGGGCTCCTGCCGCTGGCCGTGTTCTCGCCTATCGAGGCAACGGGTTACGTGGGATGCTTCCCGACGGAATTCATTGGCTCCGGTTCAGGCAGCGCATCGATGCTTGCCGTGGCCCTGGCATACGTCGCGGTCCTTTTTGCGGTCGGCGCCGTTGCGGCACGTTCCCCCAAACAGCCTGGACCCGCGAAAAAGCACCATGGGCTCGAGCTTCTGGACGCGAGCGTGGGATACGGGAGCACGACGATACTTTCAATCGGGTCGCTTTTCCTGAGCCCGGGAACGGCGGCGGGCCTCGTTGCTCCCAACGGCTCGGGGAAAACCACCTTTCTTGAAGCGCTGTCGGGCCAATTTCCCACCCGCATCCGCTCGGGAAGCCTGGCGGCAGACGGAATCTGCCAACGTCGATCAGCCGAATTTGCAGAACTCGTCTACCTGAGCTCTTCAGGCGGCGCGGATCTCTATCCCACGCTATCGGCCATCGAGCACCTTGCTTTCGTTAGGGAGGCGTGGAAATCGGCTGCCGACATCGACTCGCTCTGCGACTCCCTCGGAATCTCCCCATATCTCGACAAGCCGACCCGTAAACTCTCGACAGGAATGAAGCAGCAGGTAAAGCTTGCCATGGCGATATCGACCGGTTGCCCGTACCTTATCCTCGATGAACCGCTGAACGGCCTCGATCCGGGAAAGCGGAAAACCTCCTGCGACGCGATGCGCAGCGAGGTGGCGCGGGGACGAAGCGTGCTCATTTCAAGCCATCTGCTCGACGACCTGGCAGACCTCACCAACTCGTTCTACTTCATCGAGGCCGGCACGCTCGTGGAAAAGATCAAGTCGTCCTCGCAGACGCTCAAGCAGGAATACCTCGATACATACGAAGGAGGTGAATGACATGAAACTATTTGAACAGCTGAAGTCCAATGCGTCGCGCATGGCTGTCTACGCCATCCTCGTGGCAACGGCTTTATGCGGAATCGCGGCACCCGTCTATGCGCTCAACGGGGAGAAAGGCGATGTCGAACCCGCGTACATGGCTTCGACGGTTAAGGACCGGTACAAAGCCTTCTCTGGAGACACGTTTTACGTAGCAGAGTACGACACGACCTACCGTCAGCTTCGCTACAACAAGGGCTATGACTATCTAGGCGCAGAGGCAATCAGCTATACGTCGGGTTGGTACCGCTCCAACTATGGACACATAACCCAGTTCAAGTGTAACTACCGTGTGTACAACTAAAGCAACCGGTCGGGACGAGGGGTGACGCAAAAGCGTCGCCCCTCGTTTTTAACCATGTCAACTGAACCTAGTTCAGTTTGGTTGATTTCCGATCTCAGCCGAACACATTGAGCGGAAAGGCCGTTCCCGCAGTCAGTCGAACGTCCCCGGGGCCCTTCTCAGGCCCCGGGGACGGCATTTTCCCAGTTGAAGGAACGGTGGAGATGTGTTTCGATGGGTCAGATTCGTGTCGTTCCGAAAAGACCGTGAACCTTTTGTGGGACACGCGGCGCCGTGGTATCATAGCCGAGTTTGTTGTCTTGGTCGGAAACCAAGACGCCTTATGCGCTGATCGGTAACCAGCGCCTGACTAATAAGGAGTCCTACCATGAAGCAGGGTATCCATCCCCAGTATGTCGAGTGCACGGTGACGTGCTCCTGCGGCAACACCTTCAAGACGCACGCTACCGTGTCCGAGATGAAGGTCGAGCTTTGCAACGAGTGCCACCCGTTCTACACCGGCCAGCAGAAGTTCGTCGACACCGGTGGACGCGTCCAGCGCTTCGCCGACAAGTTCGGTGGCGCCGCTGCCGCCCAGCTCAAGAAGGCCGAGGAGGCCAAGGCTGCCAAGGCCGCCAAGGCTGCTGAGGCCGAGGCCGCTCGCAAGGCCGCCGCTGAGGCTAAGGCTGCCGAGAAGGCTAAGCGTGCCGCTAAGTTCGCCGAGGAGGCTGCCAAGCAGGCCGCCGAGGCTCCCGCAGAGGCTCCCGTCGAGGAGGCCGCTGCCGAGGCCGAGACCACCGAGGCTGCTGAGTAAATAGCTCGCCGCGGAAACACTCGCATTCATGGCATGAGGGCCGCGCACCCATTTGGGTGCGCGGCCCTTTTCATTTTATTGGTGCAAACCAACCTGTCCCCATTGCACCAGATTGGTGCGAAGGGGACAGGTTGGTTTGCACCAAATGGCAGAGAGACAGCGTTTTCCCAGATAAAAGCTGCCAAAATAAACCAGTCCCTTTTTGGCAGGTTGGTCGTAGTTATTACGTGGCGGTTGAGGTCGACCGCATAGGCGGTGCCTTGTTTGGCTAAAGTACAATTATCTGTGTTTAACTCGCCCAAGGTTTCACGCCGCGGGCGATGGCCAAAAAGGAAAACCACATGGGATTCATGTCAAAGCTGCTGTCCTTTGGATCCGATAAGGACCTGAAGCGCTACTACAAGATCGTCGACGAGATCAACGGTCTTGAGCCCCAGTTTGAGAAGATGACCGAGGAGGAGCTCCGCGCCCAGACCGATAAGTTCCGCGAGCGATACGCCAACGGCGAGTCGCTCGACGATATGCTCCCCGAGGCTTTTGCCACCGTGCGCGAGGCTTCAAAGCGCATCACGGGCATGCGTCACTTTGATGTACAGCTTATCGGCGCCATGGCGCTTCACGAGGGCCACATTGCCGAGATGAAGACCGGCGAGGGCAAGACGCTCGTCTCTACGCTGGCCGGCTATCTCAATGCCATCTCCGGCAAGGGCGTGCACGTCGTTACCGTCAATGACTACCTGGCCAAGCGCGACTCCGAGTGGATGGGTCGTATCTATAAGTATTTGGGCATGACCGTCGGTCTGCTGCAAAACAACATGCCGCTCGAGCTTAAGCGCCCGGCCTATCAGGCCGATGTCACCTATGGTACCAACTCCGAGTTTGGCTTTGACTACCTGCGCGACAACATGGTCACCCGCCCCGAGCAGCGTGTTCAGCGCGGTCACAACTACGCCATCGTCGACGAGGTCGACTCCATCCTGATCGATGAGGCCAGAACGCCGCTCATCATCTCGGGCGCCGGCACCAAATCGGCCAGCACCTACAAGGATTTTGCGCGTGCCGTGCGCGGCCTGGAGCGCGGCGAGGACGTGTCGCATGACATGCTCACCGCCACCGAGGACGTGGAGCCCACGGGCGACTACGTCATGGATGAGGCCAAGCACACCATTGCCGCCACCGAGCGCGGCCTTAAGAAAATCGAGCGCCGCTTAGGGATCGAGGATATCTACGCCGACCTTTCGGGCCAGCTGGTCAACCATCTGCAGCAGGCGCTGAAGGCCCAGTACATGTTCCATCGCGACAAGCAGTACGTGGTCACCAACGGCGAGGTCAAGATCGTCGACGAGTTCACCGGCCGCATTATGGAAGGCCGCCGCTATTCCGAGGGCCTGCACCAGGCCATCGAGGCAAAAGAGGGCGTGCTCGTGCGCGAGGAGAACCAGACGCTGGCGACCATCACCCTGCAGAACTACTTCCGTCTGTATGACAAGCTCTCCGGTATGACCGGCACGGCACTCACCGAGGACGCTGAGTTCCGCGAGATCTACAAGCTGCCCGTCGAGGTCATCCCCTCCAACAAGCCCGTGCAGCGTGTTGACCACGAGGACCTGGTCTACCGCACCATTCAGGCTAAATACAACGCCGTTGCCGACGACGTTGAGCGTCGTCACGCCAAGGGCCAGCCGGTCCTGGTGGGCACCGTCTCCATCGAGAGCTCCGAGAAGCTGTCTGCCGCCCTCACCAAGCGCGGCATCGCGCACGAGGTCCTCAACGCCAAGCACCACGAGCGCGAGGCCCATATCGTGGCCCAGGCCGGACGCTACGGCGCCGTGACCATTGCTACCAACATGGCCGGCCGTGGTACCGACATCCTGCTGGGCGGCAACCCCGACGAGCTGGTGCGCGAGCGCCTGGAGTACGAGGGCCTGACCATGGAGGATGTCACGCCCGAGCAGCTCGAGCAGTTCAACGCCGAGGCCAAGGAGACCTGCAAGGCCGAGCGCGAGCGCGTGCTTGCCGCCGGCGGCCTGACCGTTATCGGCACCGAGCGCCATGAATCTCGCCGTATCGACAACCAGCTGCGCGGCCGTTCCGGCCGTCAGGGCGATCCGGGCGAGACCCAGTTCTACCTGTCACTCGAGGACGATCTGATGCGCCTGTTTGGCGGCGACAAGATGGACCGCGTCTCCAAGATGATGGTCACGGCCGATATGGGCGACGACATGCCGATCCAGCACAAGATCATCTCCAAGGCCGTCGAGAGCGCCCAGCATAAGGTCGAGAGCATTAACTTCTCCATGCGTAAGAGCGTTCTTGAGTACGACGACGTCATGAACAAGCAACGCCAGGTCATCTACGCCGAGCGCAACAAGATCCTGGACGGCAAGGACCTGACCGACCACATCACCGAGGTCATGCACGATACCGTGTACCGCTGTGTTCAGGAGTTCTGCACCAAGGACAGCCACGAGGGCGAGCGCGATCTTGAGGGCCTGCGTAAGTGGGTCGTCGAGCTGACCGGGCATATCGATACCCCTCAGTTCCCCGACGAGGACTTTGAGGCCCTGGCCGCCGATGTCCTGGCCTATGTTGAGAAGTGCTACAACATGAAGGCCGAGCGCCTGGGCGAGGACCTGATGCGCGAGCTCAATACCCAGGTCATGCTGCGCGTCATCGATACGCGTTGGATGAACTACCTGCAGGAAATGGACTACCTCAAGACCGGTATCGGCCTGCGCGGCTTTGGCCAGCGCGACCCGCTGGTTGAGTACAAGACCGAGGCCTACGGCGCGTTCCAGATGCTCGTCGATACCATGTACGAGGATTACCTGCGCACTGTTCTGCGCATTGAGCTCAAAGCTGCCCCGCAGGCTGTGGAGCACAAGGAGGACCCCGCCCTTAAGGGCGCGCACTTCTCTGGTCCCGCCGAGGTCGATGGCGACAACAGCGATTCGGTACTGCGCAAGCAGGCTCAGGTGCAGGCCCGCACCGCCGTCCAGGGTGGTCCGGCTGCCGTTAACAACGGTGGCAAGGTGACGACCTACCGCAAGTCCGAGAGCGATGACCCCTATGTCAACGTGGGCCGCAACGACCCGTGCCCTTGCGGTAGCGGTAAGAAGTTTAAGTATTGCCACGGCAGGAATCGTTAATGGCCGAGACTCTAGAGGTAACTCCCGCCGAGTTGGACGCGTTTGCGGACCGACTCGGCGAGGTCGAGTCGTATCTCCATTTGGACGAGAAGCGCACCCGCGTAACGGAGCTCGAGGCCAAAAGCGTCGCCCCGGGCTTTTGGGACGATGCCGATGCAGCTCGCGCCACGATGGAGGAGATTGCGCGCGCCAAGGAGGACATCGCCGCCGTGGATACCGCGCGCGGAGAGCTTTCCGATGCTCGCGCCGCGTTGGAGCTTGCCGAGGAAATGGGCGATGACCCCGATGCCACTGCGCTGCGTGAGGAGGCTGCCGCCACGGCGGAGCGCCTATCCCGCGCCATCGACGAGCTTGAGCTTGCGAGCTGGTTTACCGGGGAGTTCGACCATGGCGACGCGATTGTGACCATCAAGCCCGGACAGGGTGGCTTGGAGGCCCAGGACTGGACCTTCATGCTCTTTAAGATGTACATGAAGTACTGCCAGCGCCGCGGTTGGAAGGTCACCATCAACGATTGCCCCGCGGCCGAGGTCATCGGCATCGATCGCGCGACCTTTACCGTCGAAGGCAAGGATGCCTTTGGCATGCTTCGCGCCGAGGCCGGAGTTCACCGCCTGGTGCGCATTAGCCCCACCGACGACAAGAAGCGCCGCCAGACCACGTTTGCCGGCGTCGAGGTCATTCCGGTGCTACCCGACGATATCGATATCGAGATTAATCCCGATGACATTCGCGTCGACGTATACCACGCAAGCGGCCCGGGCGGTCAGGGCGTCAACACCACCGACTCCGCCGTGCGCGTGACGCATTTCCCCAGCGGTATCGTGGTCACGTGTCAAAACGAGCGCAGCCAGATTCAAAACAAGGCCGCGTGCATGCAGATCCTCAAGGCGCGTCTGTACGAGATTGAGCTCGAAAAGCGCGCCGAGGCGCTCGACGAGATTCGTGGACCCAAGACCACGATCGGTTTTGGTAACCAGATTCGCAGCTACGTGCTCTACCCGTATCAGATGGTCAAGGACCTGCGCTCGGGTGTGGAGACCAGCAACGTCGAGGCCGTTCTTGACGACGGCGATCTGGATCCGTTTGTGATTGGCTATCACCGTTGGGCTACCGGCAACGCTGACGCGGAAGGCTCGGACGCCTAGGCACATGGTTGGTTCCGGGTCGATGCAAACACTTCGCAGGGGTGGTATTTGCTCGGTGAATCGGTAGAATCGAATACAGCAAGAAGTTCAAAGCGCACTCGTTTGGGTGCGCTTTTTTGAGGGAGGCAGCATGGCATATCGTCTGGACATCAAGCGCATTCTTTCGATGAACTTCTTTCACGATCTGCCCCAGATCATGTTGGGGTGTGCCTTGGCCGCCATCGCGACCGACCTGTTTTTGATTCCCAACGGCCTTGCAGCCGGTGGCGTTACGGGCCTTGCGACTATTATCCAGGCAGTCGGCGCAGCGCGAGGCGTGTCGCTTCCCGTCGGTATCCAGACCATCGTGATGAATGCCTTGCTGCTACTGGTCGTTATGCGCGAGGGCGGCATGTTCTACGTGGTGCAGACGGCGACGGGCTTTGTGCTGCTGGGCTTCTTTACCGATCTGTTTGCCCCGTTTGTTGCGCCTCTGGCACATGCTGACCTGATGCTTCCCGCTATGTGGGGCGGCATTATCACGGGCATCGGTTACGGCATGGTATTGCGCGCCGGCGCCAACACCGGCGGCTCGGACACGATTGGCCAAATCATCTCGCGTAACACCTCGCTGCCGGTAGGCTCGACCGTCATGGCAATCGACGTTGCCGTATGTGCGGCATCGGCTCCGGTCTTCTCGCTCGAAAATGCTCTGTATGCAGGACTTTCGATGGTGATCAGCGGCTATGTGATTGATGCCGTGGTCGATGGCGGCAATAAGCGTCGTATGGTGCTCATCATCTCGGATAACTTCCCCGATATCGCGGCCGACATCATGTATGGTCTGGGCCGCGGCTGCACCAAATTAAAGGCGACCGGTATGTATTCGGGCGTCGAGAAGCCGGTGATCATGGTGATCGTTAGCCGTCGAGAGCTCAACACCCTTAAAACGATCGTGCGCGAACGCGATCCTCACGCCATTGTGACGGTCGCCGACGTTACGGAAGCCTTCGGTGAAGGATTCAAGGACATTAACGCGTAGGCTGAATTTCGGTTTGCGGATCATTTTTGTGCCGGGGCGAGAGGCAGCCACCGCATCCAAAAGACGTTCACATTGATAAACCGTTTCATCAGCGGTTCTGCCTGCTAAATTGTTCAAATAATGATAAAAACTCTGGTAAAGCCATCAGTTTCCAGCATAATGAATGACGTACGTGCATTGCGGCTGTGTTGGGATTACCTTCGGTGCCGTGCGCATTTTGTCTAATGAGGATGAAAGGAAGGCACAATGAGCGACGAAGAGCTCAAAAAGGTTGCCAACGAGGTAAGGAAGGGCATCGTCACCGGCGTGCACGCTGCCAAGTCCGGCCATCCGGGCGGTTCGCTCGGCGCTGCCGACATCATGACCTATCTGTACTTTGAGGAAATGAACGTCGACCCGGCCGATCCCCGCAAGGCCGATCGCGATCGCTTCGTGCTTTCCAAGGGTCACTGCGCGCCTGGTCTGTACGCCGTGCTTGCCGAGCGCGGATTCTTCCCCAAGGAGGATCTCGAGACGCTGCGCCACATCGGCAGTCACCTGCAGGGTCACCCCAACATGAACGACACCCCGGGCGTCGACATGTCCACCGGTTCGCTCGGCCAGGGCATCTCCGCCGCCGTGGGCATGGCGGTTGCCGCTAAGCACTGGGGCGATACTTACCGCACGTACGCCCTGCTGGGCGATGGCGAGAGCGAGGAGGGCCAGGTCTGGGAGGCCGCCATGTTTGCCGGCAACCAGCAGCTCGATAACCTCTGCGTGATCGTCGACCACAACGGCCTGCAGATCGACGGCCCCGTCGAGGAGGTCAACGACCCCATGCCGCTCGCCGACAAGTTCCGTGCCTTTAAGTTCCACGTGGTGGAGCTTGCCGACGGCAACGATTTCGACCAGATCCGCGCCGCCTTTGCCGAGGCTCGCGCTACCAAGGGTCAGCCGACCGCCATTATCGCCGAGACCATGAAGGGCAAGGGCGTCTCCTTTATGGAGAACCAGGTGGGTTGGCACGGTAAGGCCCCCAACGATGAACAGTTTGAGCAGGCCATGGCAGAGCTCACGGCCGCCGGAGAGGAGCTCTAGGATGGCAGACGTCAAGAAAATCGCCACGCGCGTAAGCTACGGCGAGGCCCTCGTCGAGCTCGCCAACGAGCACGATGACTTTGTGGTCCTCGACGCCGACCTGGCCGCCGCCACGCAGACCGGCAAGTTTAAGGCCGCCTGCCCCGACCGCTTCTTCGATGTGGGCATTGCCGAGAGCAACCTGATGGGTGTTGCCGCCGGTATCGCAACCACCGGTCGCGTTTCCTTCGCGAGCACCTTTGCCATGTTCGCCGCCGGTCGCGCCTTTGAGCAGGTCCGCAACTCCATCGGCTACCCGCATCTCAACGTCAAGATCGGCGCCACGCACGCCGGTATCTCGGTGGGCGAGGACGGCGCCACGCACCAGTGCTGCGAGGATATCGCCCTGATGCGCGTCATTCCCGGCATGACCGTCATCGTTCCCGCCGATGACGTCGAGGCCCGCGCCGTGACGCGCGCCGCCTACGAGTGCGACGGTCCCGTGTACATGCGCTTTGCCCGCCTGGCCTCGCCGGTCATCAACGACCCCGAGACCTACAAGTTCGAGGTAGGCAAGGGCATCGTCATGCGCGAGGGCACCGACGTTACCATCATCGCCTGCGGCCTGATGGTCGGCGAGGCCCTCGAGGCCGCTGAGCAGCTTGCTGCCGAGGGCATCGATGCCGAGGTCATCAACATGCACACCATCAAGCCCATCGATGCCGACCTGATTGTCAAGAGCGCCACCAAGACCGGCCACGTCGTGACCGTCGAGGAGCACTCCGTGATCGGCGGCCTGGGCAGCGCCGTCGCCGACGTCCTGTGCGAGCAGTGCCCGACGCCGCTCAAGAAGATCGGCGTCAACGACACGTTCGGCGAGTCCGGCCCGGGCGCCGAGCTCCTGCACAAGTACGGCCTGGACGCCGCCAACATCGTGGCGACCACCAAGGAGTTTCTGGCCTAAGGCATTTTGCTTTAGCTTTACCTTGAGAGCCGCTCCCGCATTGGGCAATAAATAAGCCGGGGTGCCTTCCATGTGGAGGCACCCCGGCTTTGTGTTTGGGGGAGGCAGATAAGAAACTAGAGGAGCTTCACGGTTGGGGCCAGGGCGTTGGCGAAGATGCCGTCTGGCCAGCATACCGCTGCGACATTAGCGTCATTTGCCGCAACCATATCAGCAAGAATGGAGTCGTAGGAGATTGTCCCCAACGATTGGAGGTCGACTATCTCGCGTGCGGCATCATCTGAACACAAGTTAAGACGATATTCAGCTTTTGATAAATGGTCTTGCCCCGCATCAAAGGCCCAACGATAAATTACTAGTTTTACATAGTGGTTTTCGTCGAGCTTGATGTCGCGAATACGGCCGCACTCGATATCTCCCGCGTTTCCATACGGTTCATTTTTCATGGCAAGATATCCAAGCTCTTTATCTGGAAAGGCAGTCGAGTACAGCCCTATCACATCTCCGTCGACTTCTGCTGTCACCCTACCATCCCAGTACTCGGGCAGGTCGACACTGAAGGTTTGGGCCTCGATGTGGCGTGCGGCGGCTTTGCGCTGTTCCTCGGCTTGGCGCGCCGCTTCCTCTTCGGCGGCTTTCTTGGCCGCGACGGCGGTGTCGCGGCGGTTCGTTGCGGCGTGTTGCAGCGCATCGACGTTGGGCGCGTCCTTGCCCTTGTATGCCATGGCGAGCGTCACGGCGTCGTTGATCTCGTCGTCAGTCACGTCGACAGCATCGATGGGCGTAAAGTCCAAAACCGAATCCTGCTCGGCGAGTTCTGCCAAGTCGATCTTCTCGCCCTTAGCAAAAGCGTCGTCGATCGTGAGCTCGGCCTTTGTGCAAGGCACCTGGTAGATGGTGCCATCGGCGGCGATGGGGGAGCCTGCCGCCTTGAGCGTGTACTTGCCCTGGATAAGCTTGATGCCCGAGCCGTCAGAAGCGACATATTCGACCTTGTCGACCTTCTTTCCGTCGACCGTCTTGCCCTTTACGCGCACCGGCACACGAGAAGCGCCGTTATCGGTGTCCCAGCCTTCAGCCTTTACACTCACCACGAGCGCATGCTTGGAATGAGCCGACTCATACTGCTCCTGCTCCTGAACATGCTGCTGATACAGGTGATACGCCAGCCCGCCGCCCCCGCCAACAACGATTACCGCCGCGCAGACGATAGCGATCACGACGCCTTTCTTAGGCTTCTTGCTGGGGACGGGCGAACCCACAGGTACCGGCGCAGCCGCAGGGTTGGCTACGGGCATAGCCTGTGTCCCGTCAAGCGCGGCCCCACATCCCACGCAAAACCGAGCCTCATCAGCAAGCTCAGCACCACAATAAGGACAAACCATACCAACCTCGCAATAAGCCGAGAACCATCTTTCTAACTCAACTGTAAAGCGAAAACCCCAACCCAAGTTGCGCAACAATGAGCCCCAATATAAGTTGCGGTGAAATAGGGACTGATTAGGGCTTTTAACTGCTAAAACAGCCCCTATTTCACCGCAACTTCTAAAGAAGCCCCTTAGTAGCCGCAGGCCGGGCACAGGGTTACCTCCCAAATCTTTCCGCAGCGCAGGCCGGCGTTTGTCCGCAGCTCCGCAGGAGCAGGACAAATGCCGGCCATGCGCGAGGACGATTTGGGAGGTAACCCTGTGCCCGGCCGGACAGAACCCAAAGCCCGCCATGCTTCTTATGTGCAGCAAAGGCAATCCTGCTAAAATACAAAGCGCTCATGTAGTTTAAACGCACGACGATAAGGAGCACCAGTGGGTAACCACTTCCGTACCTCCGGTGCGGGCGATGAAGCCCCCAAGACGCAGCCGAGCGCCGCGGGCAGTCGTTTCGCCACTCCGGATTCAGAGGATCAGCTGTTTAGCCCGATCCCCGCACAGCCGGCAGATCAGGCACAGCCGGCGGCAGATCCCTTTGCCTACAACCCCAACAACGATGTTGCGCTTTCCGGCACGGCTGGCTTTGAGCCCGTTCAGACGGTGACCGCCCGTGTGGCTCAGCCTCAGATGAGCGCCGCCACGCCGCAGCCGACCATGGCCGGCATCCCCGATCCCATGGCCCCTGCGGCTCCCGCGCCGCAGCCCGCGCAGTCCGGTCTTTTTGCCGGCATTCCCGACCCCACGCAGCCTGCGGCTCCCGTGGTCGAGCGCGATCAGGCCGCCGAGGTCGCAAGCCTCGACAACGCGCTCAACAACCCCGATTTCACGTCGGTGTTTGCGCCCATCGACCCGCAGGCCAGCCGTAAAAAGATGGCCAAGCAGGCCGGTGTCGAGCCCGTCATCCTTATGGAGCACGTCACCAAGATCTATCCGGCGCAGCCCAACAAGCCCGCACTCGACGACATCAACATCGAGATCTATCCGGGCGAGTTCGTCTTTTTGGTCGGTCACTCCGGCTCGGGTAAGACCACGCTGCTGTCGACGCTCAACCGCGACGTCAAGCCCACAAGCGGTCGCATTTTGGTCGCCGGCCAGGATCTCATGAAGATCAAGAACCGCAAGGTTCCGTTCCTGCGTCGTCAGATTGGCGCCGTGTTCCAGGACTTTAAGCTCCTGCCGCAAAAGACCGCTTACGAAAACGTGGCGTTTGCCCTGCAGTGCATCGGCAAGCCCAAGGGTGTCATTCGCAGCCAGGTGCCCGAGGTGCTGCGTCTGGTCGGTCTGGCCGATCAGATGGACTCGCTGCCCGATCAGCTTTCCGGTGGCGAGCAGCAGCGCGTGGCCGTTGCCCGCGCTATGGTCAACCGCCCACCGCTGCTGATTTGCGACGAGCCCACGGGCAACCTCGACCCGGCGATTTCGCTGGGCATCATGAAGTTGCTCGAGCGCATTAACCGCACCGGTACCACCGTGATCGTCGCTACGCACGACCGCGAGATGGTCGATAGCATGCACCGTCGCGTGATCGCCCTCGAGGGCGGCCACGTAATCCGCGACCAGGAGAGGGGAGGTTACGGCAACTATGGCACCAACTAACGTGGGCTACTCGCTCAAAGAGGCAATCAGCCACTTCTTCCGTAACTGGACCACCTCGCTCGGCGCCGTCATCACGATTTTCCTTTCGCTGTTTATCATCGGCCTGTTCATTATGGGTTCCGCGATGCTGAACTCCGTGATCGGCACCGTCGAGGATCAGGTCGTCATCAACGCCTTTATTAGCGATGACGCCGACCAGGCAGATGTTCAGGCCTTTGAGGCCGAGCTCAAGACGTGGAGCAACGTCAAGTCCGTGACGTACAAGGACAAGGACGACGCGCTGGCCGAGTACACGAGCAAGATGTCGGGTAACGCCGACGCTACCATGAGCGCGCTCGACGGTCAGAACCCGCTGCCGGCTTCTTATGCCATCGAGATGGACGATCCGTCCAAGGTCGAGAGCACGGCCCAGAAGCTCAAGAAGAACGCCGATTTTCAGAAGATTGCGGACGACGGCGACGTCAACGCGAGCGTTCTGTACGGCCAGGAGGAAGTGAGCCGCCTGTTCCAGGTGACGAACTACATCCGTATCGCCGCTGTGGTGCTCGTCGGCCTGCTGACCTTTATCGCGTTCATTTTCATTAACAACACGATTCGCCTGTCCATTACGGCGCGTCGTCGTGAGATCGCGATCATGCGCCTGGTGGGCGCAAGCAACGGCTTCATTCGCGGGCCGTTCATTACCGAAGGCGTGCTGCAGGCCATTTTGGGCTCGCTGCTTTCCATCGGCGTGCTGGAGCTGCTGCGTAACCTGATGGTTCCGCGTCTGCAGGAGAGCATCGGCTGGATGTCGTTTGCGCTGCCGATGCAGTACTACCTGGTGACCTACGCCGCGCTGATTTTGGTCGGCGTCATTATCGGTCTCTTTGGTTCCGCCATCGCCATGCGCCGCTATCTGCGCGTGTAAGCGTGCTTGGAATTCGTTCCTTCAACGGGTCGTCTCTTTTGGGGCGGCCCGTTTTTTGATCCCTAGGGGACGGTGGAATACGGATCATCGTGGCGCTGGTCTATCTATGCGATCCGCAATCCTGCCGTCCCCTAGGGATCATTTGGGTAGACTCTTGGGGTGTAAACGGCCATCGATAGTAAGGAGGCGCCATGGGGCGCAATAACAAGCATAAGCGTGGAGCACGCAATAAGCGCGGGCCGGTGCGCAGCGAGCGTCGCCCGAGTCTGACCGGACGCGTGCAGCTCCATGAGCATAGCGCCTACGTTGTAACCGAAAACGGCGACTACAAGGTCATGGGCCGCGGCAAGCGCGAGATTATGGACGGCGATACCGTTGCCGTGAGCATTAAGAACAGCCCGCATGGCGAGCGACGCGCCGTAATCGAGGGCGTCGTCGAGCGTGCGGCCATTAGTGTGGTGGGCACGTACCAGACCGCCGGCCCGCTCGGGGTGATCGAGCCGCTTGATTCTCGACTTAAGGCCGATTTCTTTATTCTGCCGGAGGACACCTCGGCGGAGCGCTTGGGCGTTCATCCGGGTGATGCGGTCGTCGCGCGCATTCTGACATATCCGACGCGCCTGGAATCGGGCACCGTGACGATTGAGCGCCGTATTGGCGGCGATGATGCGCCCGATTTGGGCGTTCAGTATGTGATGGCGCGCTATGGCTATACCGATACGTATCCCGAGGCCGCGCTAACCGAGGCCGAGGCACTTTCGCTCGATGTGGCCTCGGCACTCAAGGACCCGCTCCGCCGAGACCTGCGCGACCGCTTTGTCATTACGGTTGACCCGGTCGACGCGCGCGACTTTGACGATGCCATCTCGCTGGAGCGCACGCCCGAGGGTGGCTACAAGCTGGGTGTCCATATTGCCGACGTTTCGCACTATGTTGCCTGGGACGGACATATCGATCTGGAAGCCCGCCATCGCACGACGTCGGTGTATCTTGCCGATCGCGTGCTGCCCATGTTGCCCGAGCGCCTGTCGAACGATTTGTGCTCGCTGCGTCCCGACGAGGACCGCCTGGCGTTTACCGTCGACATTGAGCTCGACGCGCAGGGTCGCGTGCGCCATTACGATCCCTATCCCAGCGTGATCCGCTCGCGCGTGCGCATGGACTACGACGGCGCCGAGGCGCTGCTGGTACGTGCCGGTGCGGTGGAGTATTCGGTGCTGGAGGGTGCCGCCGAGGATGTTGCCGCGGTTGAAGCCTCGCGCGAGGAAGCGCTTGAGCGCGGGCTTGCGTGCGAGGAAACCGCTCGCGGCTATAACGTCGACTTGGGGGATTTCCTCGTAGCTGCCAACGAGCTCGCCGAGCTTCGCCGTCGTATTCGTCGCGCACGCGGTTCGGTCGACTTTGATACGGCCGAGATCCGTGCACTGCTGGACGAGAACGGCGTGCCCGTGCGGATCGTGGCACGCGAGCGCTCGTGTGCCACGTCGCTGATTGAGGAAGCCATGCTGCTGGCCAACGAGTGCGTGGCGGAGTGGCTGGCCGACCGCGATATCGAGGCCTGCTATCGCGTGCACGACGATCCCAGTCCCGACAGCCTGCACGGCGCCGCCGTGGCGCTGGCACAGCTGGGCATCATCGATGACCGTCGCGCGGCAGGCATTGCTCTGGGAAGCCCCGACGAGCTGCAGGCGGCGGTTGATGCCGCAGCCGGTACGGCCAACGCGCCGCTCGTCAACACGTTGCTGCTGCGCAGCATGCAGCGCGCACTGTACAAGCCGCGCAACGAGGGCCACTTTGCACTTGCCGCGCCGTGCTACTGTCACTTTACGAGTCCCATCCGTCGCTATCCCGACCTGGTGGTGCACCGCGTACTCAAGCTGCAGTTGGCCTATGAGCAGCTCGGCGGCAAGGACGCCTTGGTACGTACGCCGCGGCTGATCGGTAAGGGTCGCGAGTCCCTGCCGCGCATCCTGCCGCAAATCTGCCGCGCGTGCAGCGATGCCGAGCGTGCGGCCGACGCCGCCAGCCATGCGACGCAAAAGATCAAGATCGCCCAGTACTACGAGGACCGCCTGGGCGAGCGCTACGCCGGAACGATCTCGTGGGTCAGCAGCATGGGCCTCTTTGTGCGCCTGGATCTGACACAGGTTGAGGGTTTGGTTTCGATCAAGAGTCTGGGCAACGAGTGGTTCGAGTTTGATGAGGACGCGCTCACGCTCACGGGCGCCGACACGGGGACTCGCTATGAGCTGGGGCAGCGTGTGATCATCGAGGTCTCGCGCGTCAACACCACGCGCGGGCACTTGGATTTCAGGCTTATTCATTAGCCGGAATTTGGTGATTGATAGAGAACGGGGCGGTCTTTTGGGGCCGCCTTTTTTGTGGCGCATCAATCGCCTTGCCGCTCGCGCGCTTGCGTCTTCCGCCTGCTATAGGGGAGATAAAACCTACCAAAATAAACCTGTTCCTTTTTGGGAGGTTTTCGAGAGAGCGGGGATGAGATGACAACGGTGTACGGGTATGCGCGGGTGAGCTCGCGTGATCAAAATCTGAATCGGCAGCTGGATGCGCTGGGCGCCTATGGCGTGGAACCGGCGAATATCTTTGCCGATCGTGCGAGCGGCAAAGACTTCGATCGGCCGCGGTATCGCGAGCTGCTGTGCGCGTTGGATTCCGGTGATGTGCTGGTGGTACTTTCCATTGATCGGCTGGGCCGTAACTACAGTGAGATCCTCGAGGAATGGCGGTGCATAACCAAAGAGCTCGGCGCCGCCATCGTGGTGCTGGACATGCCATTGCTCGACACGCGCGCCAGAGACTGTGGCGGGTCGGACGTGACGAGTGCGTTGATTGCCGATATTGTTTTGCAGCTGCTGAGCTATGTGGCGCAGGTGGAGCGCGAGAACATTCACCGGCGCCAAGCCGAGGGCATTGCGGCGGCGCGAGCGCGCGGCGTGCGTTTTGGCCGGCCCCGCAAGCCCTGTCCCCCGCAATTCGAGCTGGTGCGCGATACCTACGAGGCGGGTGATATCACGCGGAGTCAGGCGGCAAAGCAGCTAGGCGTGTGCGTGGGAACGTTCGATCGCTGGATGCGCGAGATGGAGTAGGGGCGCCACGGTCCTTTGGCGCCCCGATTCGAACATTTTGGATTTCGCTACGGCGACAACTGCATTTGGGGGTACACTCGCTGCTGCTCAAAAAATGACGGAGGTTAGCCCTTGGCGCGTGTGAAGCACATAGTCGGATGGATTTCGGTTGTCCTGCTGGTCGTGACGCTGGCAAGTATTTGGATGCTGACGGAGCAAAACGTGGAGCAGACGTCGTCGCTCAGCGAGTCCACCGCGCGTGCGGTGGAAGGACGGGCTGCGGACGTGCGGCCCGACGCCGCGCAGGAGTCCCAGGCGGGGGATGCCGTCGAGGGCGCGGATTCAACGACTGCCACCATTCATCCCGACCCGCTTGCGCCCGTTCGTCTGTGGATGGGTGCCAACATTCGTCGCGTCGCACATACCGTTGAGTTCTTCTTCGTAGGACTGTTTGCTTCGTTGGTGGCGGTGTGCTTGGATAAGCGCGTGCCGATCACCCGATTGCGGTGTGTGCCCGTCCTGGCCTTTTGTGCCGTATGCTCCGTCGGTGACCAAGTGCACAAGATCTTTGTTCCTGGTCGTCATTTCGACATGATCGACCTGTGCTTCGATGCCGCGGGCTATGTCACCGCCATGCTGTTGGTATTGCTGGTCTCCGCATGGGTGCACCACGTGACGCGCCCCATTGGCGCCCATGCGAGACGTTAACCTCAAGATGGAAAACCGCGACCGCCTGTATGTCGGCGCTGGCTACAATATCGGCATCGGTCGCAGATGGCCATCGATGCGCTGTTTGCCAGACACTTGTCTTTTCTAAGAAGGGAATCCCCATGACTGTACTGTTTGTTGAATATCCCAAATGCTCGACGTGCAAAAAGGCCAAGGCCTGGTTGGACGAGCATGGGGTTGAGTACGTCGATCGCGATATTGTTACAGACAATCCTTCGGCTGAGGAACTTGCGACCTGGATTGCTCGTTCGGGACTGCCGGTGCGACGCTTCTTTAACTCGTCGGGCATGAAATATCGAGAGCTTGGTCTGAAAGCGCGCCTGGATGCGGGCATGACGGACCAGGAATGCTATGAGCTGCTGGCGACTGACGGCATGCTGGTTAAGCGCCCGCTGCTGGTGGGCGATGACTTTGTGATTCCTGGCTTTAAGGAAGCAGCTTGGACCGAGGCGTTGCTGTAGCGGCTTCGGAAAGTGCGTCCCGTTTCGAGTGCGGGCCTGCCCCAGTCAGTCCTCCAGCTGCGCCCATTCGTGTGGGTCGTAGATCTTTGTGTGCTTGTCGGGCGTGTCGCTCCAGTACTCTTCGTCCATAAAGGGCAGGTATGCCTGAATGCCGGGGCAGATAAACGGAATCCGCTGCCGCTGCAGGCGCTCGCGCTGCCGCCGCTCCAGGTTCGTCTCGGATATGACGGTCGGCATGCCGGACAGCTCGACGAGGCTTGCCTGGATGCGCTTGAGGTCGGGGAGCGCCGCATGCCATGACGTCCGCATGATCAAAAATGAGGCGTGGCGGTAATTTGCCTGCATCACCGTGATGGCGGGGCGCAGCGTGGGATGGATTTTGTCCCGTTCGGGCCAAAGGTCGGCAGTGATCTCGAGGCCCAGGGTCTCCCATAGGTAATCAAGCTCTTCGTCCATGGCGCCTCGATATCTACGCGATCATTGATACTTCGATTGTGTTGCCTGGTGCTATCGTTTTCGCAGTAGAATCTGCCAACGGTTGACGGCTACCGCTCGCGGCGTTTTGCCCTTCGTGTACAGCGGTCGGCTTCACAGGTCCTTCACGGGTTGGACGAAATTAGGCCAATTTGACCGAATTTCAAAAAAGTCAAAATTGGGGCTTGCGTCATGGCGTGACTTCCCGTATATTTCTTTCTTGCGCAAAGGCACAGCCGAGCGCAGCGATGCAGTCATTGGGATGTCGTCTAATGGCAGGACAGCGGATTCTGGTTCCGTCAATGGGGGTTCGACTCCCTCCATCCCAGCCATTGCATTTGCTACATATGGCCCGTTCGTCTAGCGGTTTAGGACGCCGCCCTCTCAAGGCGGAGATCACCAGTTCGAATCTGGTACGGGCTACCCACAAATGATTGCCCGGGCCTCGCAAGAGACCCGGGTTTTGTGTATCGACCGTATATACGGCGTCTGCCGTGTTTCGCTCAGATCGAGGAGTAGCCATGGATCTGCCCATCAGCTTGCAAGACATCACGTATGCCGAGAACTATCTGGCGCAGGGCGACCTGGCTACGGCGACGCCGCTGTTGGAGCGCCTGGTGGAGCTCGCCGAGGAGTATATCGACGCCGAGTGCAAGACGGAGGAGAAGCGCCAATACTTTAGCTTCGATAGCAAGTTTGAGCGCTTGGCCTATCGTCGCGTGGAGAAGGATCCGCGCGAGCTCGTGCAGGTCGAGGTGCCGTTTGACCGCCTGTACTCTGACATGGCGTTTGCCTACATTCGCCAGCAGGATTATGTGAGCGCTCGTAATGCCCTGATGCAGGCTGTGCGTTGGGACCCCATGAACTGCAACTATCGCTTGGACTTGGCCGAGCTGTTCCGCGCACTCGAGGATAAGCAGGAGTGGGCTTCGCTTTCGTTTTCGGTACTAGAGCGTGCGAGCGACGGCAAGTGCGCCGCCCGCGCCTACGCCAACTTGGGCCAGTATTTCCTTGAGCCCGAGATCGAGAACGTCTCGGCGGCCGTGGGTTGCGCGCGTCTGGCACTGCGCTTGGCCCCTGGCGATGCACATACGACGCGCCTGCTCAACAAGATTCATACTGCCTATCCCGATGCCGCCGATGAGAGCGACGACCACGTGATGGGTGAATTGGCCCTGCAGGGCGTGCCGACCTCGCCTTCGGCCGAGATTGCCATCTGCCTGATTATGTGCGCGACCGATGCTGCAAGCGACGGCGACAAGCAGGAGGCGACGCGCCTGACAGTGCGTGCTCGCGACTTGGTGGGCGAGGAGGCCTGCGCGGCGATTATCAAACTGGTGCGCGAGAGCGACGCCGAGCTCAATGCTGAGCGCAAGGCAAAGCGCGACGCTGCGGGCTCAAACGCCGATGGAGCCAAGGAGGCCGGCGATGCCCAGTAAGCGCGAGCGCAAGCTTATCTCCAAGAATCGCTCGGCACACCACGAGTACTTTATCGATGAGACCTTTGAGTGCGGCATTGAGCTGAGTGGCACCGAGGTCAAGTCGATTCGCGAGCGCGCGTGCCAGATCACCGACACCTTTGCACTGATTCGTGGCGGCGAGTGCTGGCTCGTGGGCCTGCATATTCACCCTTATAGCCATGGTGGTGTGTGGAACCGCGACCCTGATCGCCGCCGTCGTCTGCTGCTGCACCGCAAGGAGATCGACTTTCTCGACGGCAAGCTGCGTAATCGCGGCTATGCCCTGGTGCCGCTGGAGCTCTACTTTAATACCGACGGCCGCGTAAAGCTGCTGCTGGGCCTGGGCCGCGGTAAGAAGCTTTACGACAAGCGCGAGGATATGGCCAAGCGCGACGTTCAGCGCGAGATTGACCGCGCGCTTAAGGAGCGCAACCGCTAGGCGCTCTGTATAAGTTGCGGTGGAATAGTTCCTGTTTGAGGCCAAATAGCCGACAAGCAGGAACTATTTCACCGCAATTTGGTGGAGGGACTTGGCTGACCTGCAATCTTGGCACATATGTGTATGGGGCGGCGTCCGTTATGGGCGCCGCCTTTTTTGTGGGTACATACATCCATGAGGTTCCAACCCGGGTTAGGGGAGTGATTGTTATGGACAAAACTGCATTCTTTACCATGCCGAGCGGTCTGTACGTGGTGAGCGCCGCGGCAGACGGGCTGCGCGCCGGCTGCGTCATCAACACGGCGGTGCAGGTGACGTCCATGCCGCCGCGCATTTCGGTTGCCGTGAACAAGGACAACGTTACCTCGGGCGTCATCGCATCGGCCAAAGCGTTCGCGCTGACCGTGATCGATCAGACCGCCGACATGCTCTACATCGGTAACTTTGGGTTCCGCACCAGCAGCGACTATGACAAGTTTGCCAAATACGAGACCCGCGAGACGGCTCTGGGCATGCCCTATGTGCCCGAGCACGCGGCGGCCCTGTTTAGCTGCCGTTTGATCGACACTGTGGATGTGGGTACGCATCTGCTGTTTATCGGCGAGGTCGAGGATGCCGAGCGCCTGAGCGACGAGACGCCGCTGACGTACGACTACTATCACAAGGTTCTGAAGGGCAAGACGCCTCCGAAGGCCTCGTCCTATCAAGGCTAGAATTGTTGTAAAAACACTTGCATTATTTTATTGAGAACATATACTAATAAGCGAAGTACATCACCAGTCGCGTTCGAGAGGAGAACATCATGGCTGAGGAGAAGAAGACGTATAAGTTCGTGTGCGTCGTTTGCGGTTACGAGGTTGAGGTCGATACGCCCGAGCTGCCCGAGGACTACGTGTGCCCGGTGTGCGGCGTCGGTCCCGATCAGTTTGAGCTCGTCGAGGAGTAACTCGCAGGCACACGGCGAAAGCCGAACATAGCTCTGTCCAAGGGCCCCGGTCGGTCACCCCGGCCGGGGCCCTTTTCTTCCGTCCCCAAGGTATCACGGCTGCTATTAGCAGATCCTGCCTGTTGTGAGTCCGGCCGACTGTTTGTCTCAATCTGTAACATGTGGCGGCTCAAAAAGGGTCTACGTGTTACAGGTTGAGACAAACGGAGCTGTCCCTCGGAATGATCTCGATTTGTAACATCTAGACATCAAAAGCGGGTCTAGATGTTACAAATCGAGACGTTTGCCTGAGTAGGTACCCCGTCCCATTACATCCCGGTCAACAGCACGGCATCGAGCGCCGTTACGACAGCACCGATCCCTACGAGCAACGCGTTAAGTGGGCGCGAGTTGGCGTATTTGCCCATGACGCGGCGTGAGCTGGTGAGCCGTATGAGCACAAAGACCGTAATCGGCAGCTGAAGCGACAGCAGCGCCTGACTCCAGATGAGACCCTCAAAAGGATTTGGGACGACCAGGCACGCCGCCACTGCGCCGACGAAACAGGCCGCCACCCCGATCGAGGAATGTCGGTCTTGGATGTCGTATTCCTCGTCGAACACGCCCGCGGTGATGGTGCCCGCCGCCATGCCCGCCGTCACACTACTCGAGAGGCCCGCAAACAGCAGCGCCACGGCAAAGATGGTCGAGCTTGCCGGGCCCAGAATGGGGGAGAGCGTGGCCGCTGCGACAGCGAGGTCGTCTACGACAATGCCGTGCGCAAAGAAGGTCGTTGCGGCCAGGATGACCATGGCCGAGTTGATTGCCCAGCCCACACCCATCGAAAAGAGCGTGTCGAAGAGCTCATAGCGCAGGCGTTCTTCGATAACTTGCTCGCCTTGGCCTTCGAAGTGCATGGATTGGATGACCTCGGAGTGCAGGAAGAGGTTGTGGGGCATAACGACCGCACCCAGGACACTCACGATAATCGTGGCAGAGCTGGTGGGCATACTGGGTG
Organism: Collinsella aerofaciens; assembly: GCF_040910245.1. GTDB lineage: Bacteria > Actinomycetota > Coriobacteriia > Coriobacteriales > Coriobacteriaceae > Collinsella. The sequence continues at coordinate 124,164 of NZ_JBDGAY010000001.1, read as the reverse complement.
TAATCCAGCTTGTGGCGGCCTGCGGCCAGTCGACCTTGACCAGCGCAAGCTCGGCCAAAAACGAGAGCCCTACCACGCCTACGAAGGCGATGATCCATCGCTCGGCGCGCTTGTAGGAACTCGTCATGAGCATCGCCATCGATGCTGCCGCCACGATGACACAGCCCGCGCGCACGGGCAGCCCAAAGAGCATTTGAAGGGCAATTGCGCCACCCAGGACTTCGGCCATGGCGGTGGCGATGGTCGCGAGATAGGCGCTGACGAGTACCGTGCGTCCAACGAAGCGGGGGAGGTAACGTGTCGTGGCCTCGGCAAGACAGGCGCCCGTGGCGATACCCAGGTGTGCCGCGTTGTGCTGCAGCACAATGAGCATGATCGTGGACAGCGTGACGATCCACAGCAGCGCGTAGCCAAACTGCGAGCCCGCGGCCATATTGGAGGCCCAGTTGCCCGGGTCGATAAAGCCGACGGTCACGAGCAGCCCGGGGCCGATGTGCCGCGCAATATCTAGGCCTCCGTGACCACCGGTGCGTCGGGAGCCAAAATGATGTTTGAGATGGTTGATCATGGTGCGCTCCTGCGTGCCGTTTGCTTGACGCCGCAAAGGATACCCGTTTTAGGCTAAAAAGTTAACCAAGACTAACAAGATTGTTGTATTTGAATAGGATGGTGAAAGGGGATTGCCGAAATGTCTTGATCTGTAACAACTAGGGATGGAAATTGGGTCTAGGTGTTACAGATCGAGACAGGAAGAAATGGTCCTATGGAAAATCTCAATCTGTAACAGCTAACCGCCAAAACCGGCCCGTCGTGTTACAGATCGAGACAAACCAAAACCGTCCTGCAGAAAATCTCAATCTGTAACATCTAGGCGCCAAAATTGGGTCTTCCTGTTACAGATTGAGATGTTTGAAGCGGTGAGCTTGCAGGCCGAACCTGGGGTCCTTGTTGTCGCCCTTGAGGTCGGCGGCACCCACTCGTAGGGCGTGCGTTACGCGATTGTTTCGAAACGGGTGGGAAACACAACGGGCCGGCGATGCTCCTAGTATGCCTACTCAACTGACTGTCTAATATCTAGGGGAGGATCGCGATGCAGGCAGATTCCGCTCAGCAGCAGGGCCTTTATCGCCCCGAATTCGACCACGATGCATGTGGCATCGGCGCGCTTGCCGATATCAACGGTGAGCGCCATCACCAGATTCTGGACGATGCACTGTCCATTCTGGTCAACTTGGAGCACCGCGGCGGCACGGGACTCGAGAAGAACACCGGCGACGGCGCCGGCATCCTGTTCCAGGTTCCGCATCACTTTTTCCGTAAAGAGGCTCAAAAGTGCGGCCAGATTCTGCCGGCAGAGGGCGACTATGGCGTGGCCATGCTGTTCTTCCCGCAGGACGACAAGGGCGTAGAGGACGCCCGTCGCGTGTTTGAGGAGGGCTGCGCCGAGGCCGGCGTGCCGCTGCTCTTTTGGCGCGAGGTTCCGGTCGACCCGCACGACCTGGGCGAGACGGCCCGCGCCTGTATGCCTACTATCCTGCAGGCCTTCCTGGGCCGTCCGGACGACACACCCGCCGGCGATGCCTTTGAGCGTCGCCTGTACGTGTGCCGCCGCACCATCGAAAAGAAGGCCGACGCCGAGTTTGCCCTGCGCGACAAGATCTTCTACGTGTGCTCCATGAGCTCGCGCACTATCGTGTACAAGGGCATGCTGGTCGCCACGCAGATGCGCCGCTTCTTCATCGATCTCAACGACGCCGCCGTCAAGACGGCCGTGGCGCTCGTCCACTCGCGCTACTCCACCAACACCACGCCCAGCTGGGAGCGCGCGCACCCCAACCGCTTTATCATCCACAACGGCGAGATCAACACCCTCAAGGGCAACGTCAACTGGATTCGCGCCCGCGAACCCAACCTGTACAGCCCCGTGCTGCAGCACGATCTTGAGCGCGTGATGCCCATCATCAACCGCGAGGGCTCCGATTCCGCGATTCTGGACAACGTGCTCGAGTTTTTGGTCATGAACGGTCGCCCGCTTACGCGTGCCGCGTCCATGTTGCTGCCCGAGCCGTGGGACCACAACGACAGCCTGAGCGAGGAGCGCCGCGCCTACGACGCCTACCAGTCCATGCTCATGGAGCCGTGGGATGGACCGGCGGCCATCGCCTTTACCGACGGGCGCACCCTGGGCGCCGCCCTCGACCGTAACGGCCTGCGTCCCGCCCGCTACTATGTGACGCGCGACGGTCGCTTTATGCTGGCAAGCGAGGTGGGCACCATCGAGGTGAGCCCCGAGAACATCCTGACGAGCGGCTGTCTGGGACCGGGTCAGATGCTCGAGGTCGACTTTGCCCGCGGGCGTGTCATCTACAACGAAGAGCTGCGCGCCCGTTACGCCAAGGAAAAGCCCTACCGTGATTGGATTGCCGAGGAGACGCTGACCGTCGACGCGCTCGATAGGCCTGCCGCGGCGACGCCGGCCGAGGACGCCGAGGTGCCCGCCGCCGTGCGTATGGCTAAGCTCGGGTATCACTGGGATGATGTTGACGAAGTCGTGCGTCCCATGGCCCAGCAGGGCAAGGCGCCGCTCGCCTCGATGGGTATCGATGCGCCGCTGGCCTGCCTGTCCAAGAAGACGCGCTCGTTCTTCGACTACTTCTATCAGCTGTTCGCTCAGGTCACGAATCCGCCCATCGACGCTCTTCGCGAGCATATGGTCACCTCGACCACGCTCTACCTGGGCAACCATGGCAACCTGCTCGAGGACTCCCGTACGGCCTGCCAGCTGGTTCGCTTGGAGCGCCCGTTGCTCAACGAGGAGGAGTTCGAGCGTATCTGCGCCATCGACCGCGTGGGCTTTAAGACCCGCCGTTTCCGTGCCGTGTACCGCCGTGATGCCGGCGAGGGCGCACTGCAGGCTGCGCTCAAGCAGCTTGCAGAGGACGTTGAGGCTGCGGTCCGCGACGGCGTGAACATCGTGGTGTTGAGCGATCGTGCCGCTGCGGGCGAGGTGCCCGTGCCGTCGCTGCTCGCCGTGGGCTGCGTGCACAACCACTTGATCCGCGCCGGCGTGCGTACCTTTGCCGACATCGTGGTGGAGTGCGGCGACGCCGTGTCCCCGCACGACTTTGCGGCACTGGTGGGCTACTCCGCGAGCGGCATCTATCCGTACAACGCACATGCGTGCATCCGCGATCTGGCGGCACGCGGCGACCTGGACGTGACGGCCGAGCAGGGCATCGCCAACTACAACAAGGCTGCGACCGCCGGTATCGTCTCCATCATGTCCAAGATGGGCATCTCCACGGTGCAGAGCTACCATTCGGCGCAGATCTTCGAGGCCGTGGGCTTTACGCCGGAGTTCGTCAACGCGTACTTCGCCGGCACGGTGAGCCGTGTGGGCGGTATGGGTGTCGAGGACGTTGAGCGCGAGCAAAACGAGCGCTACGACGCCGCGCTCGCTATTCTTAAGAGCCCGGCTCCCGATCAGCTGCCCACGCTGGGTCTGACCAAGTGGCGCCCGCTCGGCGGCGAGGATCACCTCATCGATCCGCAAACTGTCTACCTGCTGCAGACCGCCTGCCGTGAGGACAGCTACGACACCTTTAAGGAGTACAGCGCCCGCCTGCACCGCACCGGCCGTGCCGTGCGCCTGCGCGACCTGCTGGACTTTGATGCCAGCGGCCGCACTCCGGTGGCACTCGACGAGGTCGAGTCCGCACTCAACATCGTCCGCCGCTTTAACACCGGCGCCATGTCATATGGCTCCATCAGCAAAGAGGCACACGAGTGCATGGCCATCGCCATGAACCGCCTGCACGGCCGTTCCAACTCCGGCGAGGGCGGCGAGGATCCGCGTCGCGAGACCCCGCTGGCTAACGGAGACTCCAAGAACTCCGCCATCAAGCAGGTAGCAAGTGCGCGCTTTGGCGTGACGAGCCGCTATCTGTGCAGCGCCTTCGAGATTCAGATCAAGATGGCCCAGGGCGCCAAGCCCGGCGAGGGTGGCCACCTGCCCGGCAAGAAGGTCTACCCCTGGATCGCCGAGGTCCGTCAGTCTACGCCCGGCATCGGCCTGATCTCGCCTCCGCCGCACCACGACATCTACTCTATCGAGGACCTGGCAGAGCTGATCTTTGACCTTAAGAACGCCAACCCCGGCGCGCGCGTGTCGGTCAAGCTGGTCAGCGAGGCTGGCGTCGGCACCATCGCCACCGGTGTGGCCAAGGGTGCTGCCGACAAGATCTTGATCAGCGGCCACAATGGCGGCTCGGGTGCCGCTGCGCGCGACTCTATCTGGCATGCGGGTCTGCCGTTGGAGCTTGGCCTCGCCGAGGCTCAGCAGACGCTGCTGCAAAACGGCCTGCGCTCGCGCGTGGTGCTCGAAGCCGACGGCAAGCTCATGGACGGCACCGACGTCGCCGTCGCCTGTCTGCTGGGTGCCGAGGAGTTTGGCTTTGCGACCATGCCGCTCATCTCCATGGGTTGCCTCATGCAGCGCGACTGCCAGCAGGACACCTGCCCGGCCGGCATCGCTACGCAAAACTGCCGCCTGCGTCGCGGCTTCCGCGGCAAGCCCGAGCACGTTGAGCACTTTATGCTCTTTGTTGCCGAGCAGCTGCGCGAGGTCATGGCGAGCCTGGGCTTCCGCACCGTCGACGAGATGGTCGGTCATCCCGAGTGCTTACGCCAGATCGAGGTCCCGGGCAACCGCAAAGCAAACCTGCTCGATCTGTCGCCCGTGCTGGCGAGCGCGACCTGCGAGTTCGGTGCGCATATTCCGGGCGCCGACGGTCGCCACTTCCTGCCGCAGATGGCCGCGGACAGCGAGCTCGACAAGACGCTCGACTCCACGTTGTTTGTGCCCTATACGGCCGATGCCCGTGCGCACCTGCGTCCGATTCGCTTCCGCGCCGATATCGCCAACGTCAACCGCTGCGTCGGCACCATCTTGGGCAACGCGGTGACTAAGGCGCATCCCGAGGGTCTGCCCGCCGGCTCCATCACCATCGATTGCGATGGCTCGGCCGGTCAGAGCTTTGGCGCCTTCCTGCCGCGCGGCATTACGCTCAACGTGTGCGGCGACGCCAACGACTACTTTGGCAAGGGCCTTTCGGGCGGCGAGGTGTCGGTGCGCCCCAACCCGCATGCGACCTACAAGTTCGACGAGAACATCATCGTGGGCAACGTTGCGTTCTTTGGCGCCACGAGCGGCCGTGGCTTCATTAACGGTCTTGCCGGCCAGCGTTTTGCCGTGCGCAACTCCGGTGCCACCGTGGTGGTCGAAGGCTGCGGCAACCATGGCTGCGAGTATATGACGGGCGGTCTGGCGCTCATCCTGGGCGAGGTCGGGCAGAATTTTGCCGCCGGCATGACAGGCGGCGTGGCCTATGTCTTTGACCAGTACGGCACGCTCGATGCCCGTGTGAACCACGAGAGCGTTGAGCTCAAGGCCCCGACGGCCGGCGAGCTGGCGCAGATTCGCGAGCTCATCCAAGAGCACGTGGACGCGACGCAGAGCCCGCGCGGCATTAAGCTGCTCTACAGCTTCGACTCGATGAGCAAGCACTTTGTGAAGGTCATTCCGACCGAGTACGAGCGCGTGCTGGCGATTGTCGCTGCGGCCGAGGCCGTGGGCAAGACGCATGCGCAGGCCGAGGAGTTGGCGTTTGACATTGTGACCGGTCGCGCGAGCGCCGCGGATGTCGCTCGCTTTGATGCCGCGGGCGGTGCGGCTGGCGCTGCGCCCGTGGCCGCTACCGGTTCTGTTGCTTCGACCAAGAAGGAGGCGTAAGTGCCATGGGTAAGCCCGGTGCTTTTCTTGATATCGATCGCGTGACCCACGAGCTTCGCCCCGTGGAGGAGCGCAGCCATGATTTTGATCCGCTGTACGTGGAGCTCGATGACGACGCACGTCGCGCCCAGGCGAGCCGCTGCATGATGTGCGGTGTGGCGTTTTGCCAGATGGGCGCGAGCTTTGGCAAGGCACGCCCGAGCGGCTGCCCGCTGCACAACCTGATTCCCGAGTGGAATGAGCTGGTGTACCGCGGCCGTTGGGACGAGGCTGCCGAGCGTCTGTCGCTCACCTCGCCCATGCCCGAGTTCACGAGTCGCGTGTGCCCGGCGCTTTGCGAGGCTGCGTGCAACCTGGGTTCGGTCGACGGTCAGCCCACGACGATCCATGACAACGAGCGTGCGATCAGCGACCATGAGTGGGCAAATGGCGGTCCGCGTCGCTTTGAGCCGGCAGGGGAGGGCGCACCCACGGTTGCCATGGTGGGCTCCGGTCCTGCTGGTCTGGTGGCGGCATGGGAGCTTGCGCGTCGCGGCGCCCGCGTGACGGTGTTTGAGCGCGACGACCGCCCGGGCGGCCTGCTCATGTACGGCATTCCCAACATGAAGCTCGAGAAGTCCGTGGTCGAGCGTCGCGTGGCGCTCATGCGCGAGCTGGGCATCGTCTTTGAGCTGGGCGCTGATGTTACGAACCCTGCGGTAGCGGCCAAGCTCAATGGGTTTGACGCCGTTGTGGTGGCTGCCGGTGCTCGTGCGCCCCGCGGTCTTTCGGCTACGAATGTGGATGCCCCGGGCGTGGTGTATGCCGTGGACTACCTGACGGCTTCGACCGTCTCGGTGCTCGATGGCGGCGAGCCCGCGGTGAACGCGCGCGGCCTAGATGTTGTGGTCATTGGCGGTGGCGATACCGGCAACGACTGCGTAGGTACCGCGGTGCGCCAGGGTGCACGCAGCGTGCGTCAGTTTGAGTTCTTGCCGGCTGCGCCCGATAAGCGCGCGGCGAGCAACCCCTGGCCGCAGTGGCCCAACGTTAAGAAGACCGGCTACGGCCAGCAGGAGGCTATCGCTGCGATGGGTGGCGAGATGCGTGCTTGGGGCGTGGATACGCTCGAGGTGCTGCTGGACAAGAAGGGCGCGGCCGCGGGCCTGCGCGTGGCCGATTTGGATTGGTCGGCCGGCAAGCCCGAACGCATTGCGGGCTCCGAGCATGAGGTGCCGGCGCAGCTGGTGCTCATCGCCTGCGGCTTTACGGGTCCCGAGCACGGTGTGTTCGAAGCTGTCGGCGTGCCTGTTGCCACCGTTGGTCGTCCGCTGCCGGTGATGGCTGCCGAGGGCTCGCACCTCGCGGCTCGCGCGGAGGGTGTCGCCGCGGATGCCGCGCCGGTGTATGTGGCGGGTGATGCCCGCAACGGCAGCTCGCTCGTGGTGAACGCCATGGCCGATGCCCTGGCCTGCGCAGCCGAAGTCGCCGAGGCGCTTGCGCTGTAAAGTAGTCATTTAAGAACGTCCCCAACGACTAGTCATTGGGGACGTTCTTTTTTGTCTAGTCGTTGGGGACACTCTTCACGGGGCGCCTGTTCGTTTGTCGACGTATGGGTGTTCATTTGTCGACTTCTTGGGCTGTGGTCACCTGTTGTTTCTGTGGTGGCTGCGGGCATCTGGCTCAAAAGGGCGGGTTGGCTGTCTATGTCTACCTGCGGTTTCTTTGCGGTGCGCTCATTCGGTCAAGTGTCCCGTCAAGTGTTTGGTTAGCATCTGGTTTGCAGTCGAAGGCCTATTTTGCCCGCGCTGACAGTGGCTGCTCGCCCTCCTCGTAAGCTCAAATTGAGGTTCATCAGTTTGAGGAGGATGCCATGACTGACCAAGTTTTTGACCGAGCACAGCTGGCCGAAGCCGTCGGCAGCGATATTGCCGACATGGCTCACTTTTGGATGCTGCGGAAGTTTCAATTCCTGGAGCCGGCGCGCGAGCGGTTCGAGATTATCGTCGATCCGTGGCTCAGCTATTGCGAGGAACCTTCTCAAAACGAAATCATGGCCTACAACATGGCGTTTACCGATTGGCTGCTGTTTGAGCGCCCCTATTACCACGGCAAGACGCTGTTGGAACTGTATGTGGACGAGCCGCCAGCGTCAATTTCTCCAGCTTCGCTCGGGCGACTTAAGCGGGTGCGTGACACGCAGTATTTCTCGCGCTTTGGCATTTTGGACAAGGATCCCGCGACTGGCATGGTCGTGCTGGAGGATACGCGCACCGACCGTCGCTTTGACGTCTACGACCCACATATCGTGCAAAAGGAGCACTGGAACGATGGCGCGATTGCGGTGCGACTCGCGTGCGTCGACGATGTCTGGCTGACGGCGGGGCAGCTCTACCTGTATGACGTCGCGCGGCTGAGCGACACGGCGGTCGACGGGCCGGGCGCGGTGCATCCCGAGGACCTAGAGGACGGTTTCGACACCTCGTGCATCAGCTTCTTTTTGCGCCTGGTCCGCGACATCATGGGTGCTCAGGGGCGCTACGTAAAGTCGCTCAATATTTACGAGCAGGAGTGGGAGTAGGGAGTGGGCTGTCGCAGCGCCGCCGCCTGTCTATTTGTCTCGATCTGTAACGTTTAGGGACAAAAAACCGGTCTACCTGTTACAGATCGAGACAGAGGTTAGACGCACGACTGAAAATCTCAATCTGTAACAACTAGAGGCTCAAAGACTGTCTTCCTGTTACAGATCGAGACGTTTGCCGACAGCGGCAACGGTGACAACGGCCCATTTCCCTGATGTGGTGGTGATGAAAGTGTCTAATACCGTTCTTAAACACAAGCAGGCGACACGTAACACCTTGGCGCGGAATAGGATGCTTGCCAGGCTCACGGAGGCGGCTGAGCAAGGCGTGCTGCTTGTGACGCACGACAATGCCGAGCTCATGTGGCTGCGGCGTCATGTGGGAACCGATGATATTGCGGAGCCCGAGCCGTATTTGTTCTGCTTTCAGCATGATTGGGTTGTACTGACGCCGGCGGAGCGAGCGCTGCGGACCATTAAAGGGCTTGCGGAGTTTCATCCAGACTGGGCGTTTTGGGGTTATGACGCGGCACTTTTGTGGGGTCTGGAGGTGCCGAATGATCTGCTCGGGCCGCGATTTCTTGTTAAGACAGGTTGCTCGGTGCCGCTGAGTGCAGGATGCCGACTGTTGCGTCCGCAGACGGCGGGTGCGCTCGAGAGTGTTGACGGCGTGCAGGTTACGTCGTTTTGGCACACGGTAGAGGATTGCCTGCTGCGTGCGCCGTTTTCGTATGGCCTGGCGATTGCCGATTCTGCGTTGCGAGCAAAGGGCGTATCGCGCGATGACTTTTGTGAGCGGCTTCGTATGGATTGTGAAGGCAAGCGCGGGTATCGCAGAGCGCAGGTGATTGCGTCGTATGCGGACGGGCTGTCCGAAAACGGCGGCGAGTCTCGTTTTCGGGCGTTCTTTATTGCGTACGGCTTTCCAGTTCCGGAACTGCAGGTGGAGTTTCGTGATCCGCTCGATCCGAGCCAAGTGTTTCGCGTTGATTATTTTTGGAGGCTCGAGGACGGAACGTGCGTGATTGGCGAGCTGGACGGAAAGGGGAAGTATGCCTTGCAGAACGACGAGGGTCGGGAGTTGATCGACCCATTCGTGGCAGAACGTCAGCGAGAGTCTCATCTGACGATGCTTGGGCACAAGGTGCTTCGGTTTACGTTTGATGAGCTCAAGAATCCGGGGAAGCTGGTTGAGAAGATGAGGCTGGCGGGAATTCCACAGCGGGCCGATTTGGCTGAGGAATGGAGATGCCGGTGGTATGGGCGCTGAGGGGTGCAGCTGATGCGGATGTGGTTGTTCCTGTCGAGTTTGTCTCAATCTGTAACAACAAGGGACCGTTTGGCCTCGTAACTGTTACAGGTCAAGACAGAAGGTTGGCGCCTGCTGAAAGATCTCAATCTGTAACATCTAGAGGCTGAAAACCTGTCTATTTGTTACAGATTTAGACGTTTGGCGACGGGGCTGGAGTGGGGCTGCAACGCATTCCGTTCCCCGCATCTCCTTCTTCTTCCCGTTAGCCGATATGTCCGGCTTTAGTTTGCTGCATTAGGTGATAATGGACAAATGTTCAAGTTAATCGTGAGGGAGGAGCTCGATATGGCGACTGCCGATCGTCCCACGTTGTTTATCAATGCGACCGTCCTGGATGGCTCGGAGCATATGGAGCCGCAGCCCGATATGGCCGTGGCCGTTGAGCGCGGTGTCATCACCTGGATTGGCCCGAGCGCCGTGGCGCAGGCGCCGGCGGGTGCCGAGGTCATCGACCTGGCGGGTGCGTATCTCATGCCGGGTCTCATCAATATGCACGTGCATCTGTGCGGTTCGGGCAAACCGGTCTCGGCGGGCGATGCGGGCGCGCTGATGAAGAAGCTCGATAATCCGGTGGGCCGCGCCATCGTCCGCCACATCCTCAAAGGCAGCGCTCAGCAGCAGCTGGCAAGCGGCGTGACCACGGTGCGCGGTGCAGGCGACCCGCTGTTTGCCGATCTGGCCGTGCGCAACGCCATCGACGCCGGCAAGTATCAGGGTCCGCGTCTGGTAGCACCGGGAACGGGTGTCACGGTGCCGGGTGGTCACGGTGCGGGCCTCTTTGCGCAGGTGGCCAATACCCCCGACGAGGCGGCCGAACAGGTGCGCGATCTGTATGCGCGCGGTGCCGACGTCATCAAGCTGTTCGTGACGGGTGGCGTGTTCGACGCGACCGAAGTGGGCGAGCCGGGCGTGCTACGCATGCCGGTCGAGGTTGCCGCTGCGGCGTGCAAGGCGGCGCACGAGGTTGGCCTTCCGGTCATGGCCCATGTCGAGAGCACCGAAGGTGTGAAGGCCGCGCTTCAGGCTGGCGTCGACACAATCGAGCACGGCGCTCCGATAACCTCCGAGATTCTGGAACTGTACCGCGGCGCCGCGGGAACACAGCTCGAGGGACGCGCGCCGAGCGTGACCTGCACGATCAGTCCGGCGCTGCCGTTTGTGTTGCTCGATCCGGAAAAGACCCATTCGACTGATACGCAAAAGAAGAACGGCGACATCGTGTGCTCGGGCATTATCGAGAGTGCTCGTGCGGCGCTGGAAGCCGGTATCAAGGTGGGCCTGGGCACGGATTCGAGCTGCCCGTTCGTGACACAGTACGACATGTGGCGCGAGGTGGCCTATTTTGCCGAGTACGTGGGCGTGAGCAATGCCTTCGCACTGCATACAGCCACGAAGGTCAATGCTGAGCTGCTGGAGCTGGGCGGCGAGACCGGTACGATCGAGTGCGGCAAGGCGGCTGACATTTTGGTGACGCGCGAGAACCCGCTCGATGACCTGTGCGCTCTGCGTGAGCCGATGCACGTGATGTGCCGCGGTGACCTGGTGCGCAAGCTGAAGGTCAAGCGCATCCCCGAGGTTGACACCGAGCTCGACGCGATTATGGCCATGCCGGCAGAAGCCCTGGCAGAGGAGCTTGCCCGCGATGGCGTAGCGTAAACGCTGGTGCGACAGCTTCATCGAATGATGTCGCTCCATGCAAAAAGCCGAGGTCTCAACGCGAGGCCTCGGCTTTTATTTTGTCCTATGGTGTAGCGGCTAGGAGCGCGTCTCCATCTTGGCGTGGCACTTGGGGCAGGTGACGCGGATCTTGCCCTTGCCCTTGGGGACGGACAGCATCTGGCCGCAGTTGGGGCACTTGAGGTAGGCCGTGGTCTTGCGACCCTTCCACATCTTCTTGGCCGTTCGCTTGGCGCGCTCAAAGTCCTCCTTGCTGGTACCAGCGGCACGCGAAGCGTTTGCGGCCGCAGTCCCGCCGCCCAAGCTAGCGACGAACTTGCCGAGGCCGGGGACGTTTGCGGTCGCCGTAACAAAGGCGTCGTTCTCCTTGCGGCGCGCGTCGATGTTTTTGGACAGGCCGCGCAGCACGCCAATCACGATAACGGCGATGGCGATCCAGCTGAGCCACTGAATACGGGCCATCGATCCGATCATCGCGATGACGATTCCAGCAAAGCCCATCACGATGGTGAGCTCGTCGGCGCCGTTGCGACCCTTCATAAAGTCATTCATGCAGAACTGCCTTTCATTTCGCTGTGCTGCACGCTTTTATACCCCTTTTGGTGCAAGGGGGACAGGTTAATCTGCACCAAGGTGGTGCAAACGTACCTGTCCCCCTTGCACCAATTACTTGGCGAGCTTGTCGACGACGCGCTCTATCTCGGCGAGCTTGGCGGCTTTGAGCTCCTCGTCGCCCGATTCGATGGCCGAGGCGACGCAGCCCTCGATGTGTGCCTTCAACACATCGGCGTTGATGCGGGCGATGAGCGCCTGCGTGGCCATGAGCTGCGTGGAGATGTCGACGCAGTAACGGTCCTCCTCCACCATCCGCAGGATGCCGTCGATTTGCCCGCGCGCCGTCTTGAGCATGCGGGTCACCGATTTATGGTCTGCCATCATGGCGGGTCCTCGTTTCTGGTCGATTTTCCGGATGCCCCGTCAGTTGCGGTGAAATAGTTCTTGTTTGCAGGCTTGAAGCGCTAAAACAGGAACTATTTCACCGCAACTTCTGAGGATTGAGTAGGCGGCGCCTGCTACGCGGCGGTCACGGACAGGGCGTGGAACTTCTCGCCCGCGCCCTCGACGGCGGCGGCGAGCTGCTCGGCGGTCACGGTGTCGGCGCACTCTACCTGGACGGTCTGGGTCTCGTGATCGGCATCGGCATCGGTCACGCCGGCTACGTTGAGCAGCGCGGTCTCGACAGTAGCGTCGCAGTGGCCGCACATAAGGCCAGACGTTTTAACGATGTAGTTCATGATTATCTCCTTTTCGTTGAGTACCTAAAGTTGCGGTGGAATACGGACTAAATAGCGGTTTAGCTAAGCATGTTACGCCTTATTTCACCGCAACTGATGGTTTAAAGGTTCGCAGGCGCAGGGCATTGCTTACGACGCACACGCTCGACAGACTCATGGCCGCGGCGCCAAACATCGGCGAGAGCTGGCATCCGGTGAGCGGGAAGAACACGCCCGCGGCGAGCGGAATGCCGATGCCGTTGTAGAACAGTGCCCAGAACAGGTCCTGCTTGATGTTGCGGATCGTGGCGCGTGAAAGCTCGATGGCGCGGGCGACGTCCATGAGGTCGCTGCGCATGAGTACCACGTCGGCGCCCTCCTTGGCGATGTCGGCGCCGGTGCCGATAGCAAGGCCCACGTCGGCGCGCGCCAGGGCGGGGGAGTCATTGATGCCGTCGCCCACCATGGCGACCTTGCCGCCCGCATCCTGCAGTTCGCGCACGTGGCGTTCCTTGTCGGCGGGGAGGACGTCGGCGATGACCTGTTCGCTGCTCAGCCCCACGCGGCGGGCGATGGCCTCGGCCGTCACGCGGTTGTCGCCGGTGAGCATGCGCACATCGACGCCGAGCGAACGCAGCGCGGCGATGGCCTCGGCACTCGTCTCCTTGACCTCGTCAGCCACGGCGATGGTGCCAACGAGCTCGCCGTTCTTGGCAAAGAACAGCGGCGTCTTGCCCTCGGCAGCGAACTGCTCGGCAAGACTGGCGGGCACCTCCGCGCCCAGATCGTTCATCAGACGAACGTTGCCGGCTGCGATGATATTCTGCCCCTCGCGCGCCGTGACGCCGCGACCGGGCACGGCGGCAAAGTCCTCGACCATGCGTGCGACGATTCCGCGTGTCTCGCACTCGGCCATAATCGCTTCGGCCAGCGGGTGCTCGCTCGAGCGCTCCAGCGCGGCGGCCAACTTGAGCAGCGCCTTTTCGCTCATGGCGGGCGAGCCATCGGCGCGCGTGGCTACCACGATATCGGTTACGGTAGGCTTGCCGCGGGTGACGGTGCCCGTCTTGTCGAGTACCACGGTGCCCACGCTGCGCAGGTTCTCCAGCGCCTCGGCGCTCTTAAACAGGATGCCCATCTCGGCGCCCTTACCGGTGCCAACCATAATGGCGACGGGCGTGGCCAGGCCCAGCGCGCACGGGCAGCTGATCACCAACACGGCCACGGCGGAGGTGAGCGCCTCGTTTATGCTGCCGGTCAGTGCCATCCACACCGCAAAGGTCACGGCCGAGATCACGAACACCACGGGCACAAACACGCCGGCGACCTTGTCGGCCAGGCGGGCGATGGGCGCCTTGGTGGCGTTGGCGTCCTCGACGAGCTGGATGATCTTGGCGAGCGACGTGTCGGCGCCCACGCGCGTGGCACGGAAGGTAAACGATCCGGTGCGGTTGACGGTTGCGGCGTTGACGGTGTCGCCGGCGGTCTTTTCCACGGGGATGGACTCGCCGGTGAGCGCACTCTCGTCCACGGCCGAGCTGCCCTCGAGCACCACGCCGTCGACAGGGATAGACTCGCCGGGGCGCACACGCAGCACCTGGCCGGGAAGGATGCTGTCGACGTCCACGGTGGTTTCGGTGCCGTCGTCGGCAACGACGGTCGCGGTCTTGGGTGCCAGGTCGATCAGCGCCTCGATAGCGCCGCCGGTCTTGGATTTGCTGCGCGTCTCGAGGTATTTGCCCACGGTGACGAGCGACAGGATGGTGCCGGCGCTCTCAAAATACAGGTTGTCCATGCTCGTCATCATGGCCTCGCGCACCTGACCTGCGGCCAACTGGTCGGCCATGATGAACATGGCGTAGAGCGACCAGGCGATCGACGCGGTGGCGCCGACGGCGATGAGAGCGTCCATGGTGGGCGCGCCATGCACGAGCGACTTGAAGCCGTTGATAAAGTACGCGTCGTTGATGTAGACGATGGGGATGAGCAAGACGAGCTCGGTGAGGGCAAGCGTCATGCTGTGGACGTGGTCCGTGAAGATGCCGGGCAGCGGCCAGCCGAGCATGTGCCCCATGCCTATGTAGAACAGCGGGATGAGAAAGATGATTGAGATGATGAGACGGGTGCGCATGGCGGAGGCAGTGGCCTCCAGCTTTTTGGTCGGCGACTCCATATGGGCGGCGCCGGACCTGGCTTGCGCGCTGCCGCTTGAGCTGGTGGCATCGGTGTCCGCGCTGACGGGCGAGGCCGAATAGCCCGCGCGGTCGACGGCAGTGCAGATATCGTCGGGGGAGACCTGCGCGGGGTCATAGTCCACCAACATGGAGCCGGCGAGCAAGTTGACCGCGACGCTTTGGACGCCGTCGAGCTTGCTGACGGCGCGGTCCACGTGCGCCTGGCAAGCGGCGCACGTCATGCCGCCCACGTCAAACTTATCTTGAGCCATGGCTTCTCCTTTCTGTAGTTCGGTGTTGGAATTGTTAACCTGCCGATACTATACACCCATACCCCCTGGGGGTGTCTAGTCCAGAAAGAAATGTATGACATTCCGATACAGATGAGGGCGGCTGCTCAATCGTTGTCAGCCCCTGTCAAACATCTCAATCTGTAACATCTAGCAGGGAAAATGAGCTCTAACTGTTACAGATCGAGATGTTGTTTTGCGTGGCTGAGCTCTGTCTTGATCTGTAACGGTTCGGCCGGTTTTTGCTGAGCAACTGTTGCAGATTGAGACAATCGGCCCAGACCCGCCCCGTCCGCCCCGTCATCTGTGGTTTACGTGGGGGCATGCGAAGCGCGGGTATACTAACCGGCGGCGAATCTGCTCCATCGCTTAGAGCTGCTGCGTCTGGACGGCGCGTGATAGGGCTGCCAAAGCGATCGCCGGCGTGCTGAGCAACGTCCTCTCTGTGCGCACCTGTTTTTGTATGTATTAGCGCACTACCAAGCACGCCCGCGCGGCCGCATGCCGCGCCCATAACGCGTGCAGATAAGGAACAACAACATATGCGTAATTCTGTATCCGACGTCACGGACGCCGAGATTCTGGACGAGACCCGCGAGGCCATGACCCAGGCTGCCTTCGATGCTGCCGACGAGGCCAGCGCCGCCGAGACCGTCGAGTCCGCGACCGAGAGCCTGCCCGCCTTTGACGAGCTGGGACTTTCGGACGAGATACTTCGTGCTATCGAGAACCTGGGCTACACGGCGCCCACGCCCGTGCAGGCTGGCTCGATTCCCGTGGTGCTCGAGGGCCGCGACCTGCTTGCCGCCGCTCAGACCGGCACCGGCAAGACGGCTGCCTTCTTGCTGCCGACCATGAACAACCTGGAGCACATCGCTCCGCCCAAGCCCGTGCGCGAGCGTGGCGGCCGCAACCGCCGTCGCGGCGCCAAGAAGCCCGAGGGCAACGGCCGCGGCCCCGTGATGCTCGTCATCACCCCCACGCGCGAGCTTGCCCAGCAGATCGATGAGGTCGCCAGCAAGATCGCCGACGTTACGGGTCATGTTGCCGTGACCGTCGTGGGCGGCGTGAGCTACAAGCCGCAAACCGCGGCGCTCAAGTACGGCTGCGACATCCTGGTCGCCACGCCGGGCCGTCTGGTCGATCTGATCGAGCAGGGCGCCTGCCACCTGGACGAGGTCAAGGTGCTGGTGCTGGACGAGGCCGACCGCATGCTCGACATGGGCTTTTTGCCCGCCGTTCGCCGTATTGTGCGCGAGACGCCTGCCGAGCGCCAGACGCTGCTGTTCTCGGCCACGCTTGACGAGGAGGCCGTGGGCGAGATCACCGACCTGGTGAGCGACCCGGCCCGCGTGGAGATCGCGCCTGCCACGTCGACCGCCGACACCGTCGACCAGTTTGTGTTCCCGGTGTCCATCGAGGCCAAGAACAACCTGCTGCCCGAGTTCCTCAAGAAGGAGGGCCCGGAGCGCACTATCGTCTTTATGCGCACCAAGCACCGCGCCGACAGCTGCTGCCGTCGTCTGGAGCGTAAGGGCATCAAGGCTGCCGCGATTCACGGCAACCGCAGCCAGGCCCAGCGCGAGCGCGCGCTTTCGGCCTTCCGCGACGGCACCGTCGACGTGCTGGTGGCGACCGACGTGCTCGCCCGCGGTATCGACATTAGCGACGTGCGCTACGTCGTGAACTTTGACGTGCCGGCCGAGCCGACCGACTACATCCACCGCATCGGCCGCACGGGCCGTGCCGGCGAGCTGGGCTGGGCCATTACGTTTGTGACTGAGCAGGACGTCGATGAGTTCTACGAGATCGAGAAGCTCATGGACAAGACGGCCGACATTTATGACGCCGGCGACCTGCATGTGGGCCCCAATCCGCCCGCGGTTGACCCCGAGCGCGATCCTGCGGCCTTTAAGGTGAAGAAGAAGACCAAGCGCGGCAAGTCCAAGAGCAAGAAGAAGCTCGAGCAGGCACGTCGCGACGGCAAGCGCAACGGCGATGACTACGGCGATGTGGCCGGTCGTTCCAACCGCGGTCGCGACGAGCGTCGCGGCGACGGCGAGCGCCCGAGCCGTCCCAAGCGCGGCGGCAAGACCCGCGTGCGCGAGGGCGTTCAGGCTCGCGTGGACGAGGCCGTGGAGAGCGTGGCCCGCGAGGTGGCTGCCGAGGAGCGTGCCGGTGCTGTTGAGCAGGGCCCGCGCGGCAACCGTGCCGAGCGTCGTGCCAAGCAGTTCCAGGGCGAGGCGCACCGCCGTCGTCGTGAGGACGAGGACCGTGGTGGCCGTCGTCGTGTTGAGCGTGAGGATGAGGGCCGTGGCTCGCGCGGCGGCAAGCGCGGTTCGGGTGACCGTCGTCGCTCCGGTCGCGATGACGAGCGCGGCGGGCGCGATGAGCGCCGTGGCGGCGAAGGCCGTGGTTCGCGTGACGAGCGTGGTACCCGCGGCAGCAAGCGCTTCGACGAGCGCGGGGGTCGCGAGGGCGACCGCGGTGGTGAGCGTCGCGAGGGCGCTCGTGGCAACGGTGGCCGCAGCGGCGCCGGTCGTTCGAATGAGTCGCGCGATCGTCGCGACCCGCGTGCCAGCCGCGATCGTCGCGATGACTGGCGCAACTACGACGACACCCGCGAGGAGCGCCGTGGCGGCTATCGCGGCGGGCGTGGCGGCAACCAGGCCGGCTCCCGTGGCGGTCGCGCCGGCGGTCGCGATGACCGTGGCAGCTATGGTAACAATCGTGGCGGCAAGCGCGGCGGCAGCTCCCGTCGTCCCGGCGACGGCGGCGGCAAGCGCAAGTAACATACGCGTCGCGCGCTAGAGCGAGGCGAACTAAGGGCCCCGAGCAACTACGCTCGGGGCCCTTTTGTTTGCCGCATCCGACCGTTGGTCCGGTGTGATTTGCTCAGGAATGCACCTGGAGGATGCTGAAGGCCCGTTTTCAGCCATGCGGCAATGGGTCCCATGGGGTGCGCCGTGCATTTTTTGGAGTATTCTGCAGATCGAGTTGCCTGCATACGATTCGACGTCGCCAGCGGTGGCCTTCGGATATCCCTAGCGAGCGTTTTGAGTCAGACTTTTCCGTTTTCCGTTTTCCGTTTTCCGGTGCAAAGGTGCGTCATTCTCGTTATAGCGGAACCCAAAATGATGCAGCGCCCTACAGTTTTGCCCGCTCGCGGCGGTGTTGGCACGAACGCGTTGCAGAATACTCCGTTTTTTGCACGGTCCGGGAGGGGGTACCTCAGGAGAACACAGCGGTATCACGTAAATATATGCAATCTGTAACGGAAATTATGCAAATCGATGAGGCAGACAGCATAGTTTGGTGCAAAGGGGTCAGGTTAATCTGCATCAGGTTGGTGGAAACAAACCTGACCCCTTTGCGCTAAACCGGGGTGTCCCCGCGCCGTATACTCTGTCTAAGCATGCGGGCGGCTTGGTGTGTTACCAAGCGTAGGGGAGGATGTTCGATGAGCATGTTCGAAATTGTGTTTAGTCCGACGGGCGGAACGGAGAAAGTGTCTGGTCTTGTGACCGGGGCGCTGGATGGGAATATCGTTACCGTCGATCTGAGCGATAGCGGGTTGGATTTCCACGGGGTCTCGATGGCGAAGGGCGACGTTGCGGTTATCTCCGTCCCATCATATGCTGGCAGGGTTCCAGCTGTGGCGGTTGAGCGACTGGGAATGGTGCGTGGCAACGGAGCTCGGGCTGTTTTGGTTTGTGTTTACGGGGGCCGCGCGTTTGAGGATACGCTTATTGAGCTGGAAGACGTTGCGAAGCGTGCCGGATTTAGGGTGGTTGCAGCGGTTTCTGCCATTGCTGAGCATTCCGTTGCTCGTCAGTTTGCTGCTGGGCGACCGGATGCGCAGGATGTGGCGCAACTTTCAGAGTTTGCGCAGCGGATCCGGCAAAAGCTACTGGACGGGGCTGCGTCCGAGCCCTCTATTCCCGGCAATCGTCCTTATAAGCAAGCTGGAGGCCACAGTATGGTGCCCCATGCAACGGAGGATTGCGTCTCCTGCGGTGCTTGCGCTGCGTTGTGCCCTGTTCGAGCTATCGACAAGGACGATCCAAGGCAGGTGGATGGCGAGGCGTGCATCTCCTGCATGCGTTGCGTCTCCGTATGCCCGCAGAATGCCCGCGAGCCTAATCCCGCTGCGCTTTCCGCCGTTACCAAGATGTTGAGCAAGGTTTGCGTTGTGCGGAAGGAATGCGAGCTCTTCATCTAGCGCAAGTGAGATTGGTGCAAACAAACCTGGCCCTTTTGCACCAAAAACGATCCGTTTTCCTCCGTTCCCAAGGGATCATGTGATCCGAAGGGGACGGAGGAAAACGGATCAAAAAGGAAAAATAGTAAGGCGCTCTTTTTCACATTGAATATTGCAATTTGGTAACGCGTTTATCAAATATGGCATTTATCTGCGGTAATGTTCTATTTCACCGCCGAGGGTGACATTTCATACCGCCTGCCGAACTGCGTGGAGACCTAACAACTTTTTAGGTCAGTGTTGTGCGTGTAGCAACTTCGCCCGGCCTCGCCTCCGGGCTGCCGCATGAGAGGGGATCTTATGGCACGACTGCACGTAATGGAACGCAGCCACGCTCAGGCCGTCATGGACGACCTGCACGATGCGCTTGGGCGCCGTCTGGCGGTGAGTTCGCTCGCCCCGTGCCCCGTTGAGTTTACGGCGGCGCTCGTCAACCTGTGCTCCACCCAGAGCTGCGGCAAGTGCACGCCCTGCCGTGTGGGCCTGAGCGCGCTGAGCGATCTGCTCGCCGATGTGCTCGAGGGCCGCGCCGACGAGTCCACGCTCAATTTGATTGAGCGCACGGCCCGCACCATCTACCTTTCGAGTGACTGCGCTATCGGCTACGAGGCCGGCGCCATGGCACTCACGGCCATTCGCGGCTTCCGCGACGATTTTGAGCACCACATTCGCGAGCACTCCTGCGGCTTTGACCGCGAGGCCCGCGTCCCGTGCGTCTCGGGCTGCCCGGCGCACGTCGACATTCCCGGGTACATTTCGCTCGTCGAGGCCGGCCGCTATGCCGATGCCGTCAAGGTCATCCGCAAGAACAACCCACTGCCGCTCGTTTGCGGCCTGGTGTGCGAGCATCCCTGCGAGATGCACTGCCGTCGTGGCATGGTCGACGATCCCATGAACATCCTCGCCCTCAAGCGTTTTGCCGTTGAGCACAGCGACCTCAACGATTACAAGCCTAGAGTGGCCGACAACACCGGCAAGCGCATCGCCGTGGTTGGCGGCGGTCCGGCCGGCCTTTCCTGCGCCTACTACCTGGCCGTGATGGGCCATAAGGTGACCATCTTTGAACAGCGCCACCACCTGGGCGGCATGCTGCGCTATGGCATCCCCAGTTACCGTCTGCCGCGCGAGCGCCTGCAGGCCGAGATCGACTGGATCTTGAGCGCCGGCATCGACGTGGAACTCGACCACTCCGTCAACGGCGAGGAGCTTGCCCGCCTGCGCGACGAGTTCGATGCCGTCTACCTGGCCATTGGCGCCCACAGCGATAAGAAGCTCGGCCTTCCGGGCGAAGAGGCGCTCGGCGTGGAATCGGCCGTCAAGATGCTGCGTGCCATCGGCGACGACGAGCTGCCCGACCTGAGCGGCCAGCGCGTGTGCGTCATCGGCGGCGGCAATGTGGCCATGGACGTGGCGCGCTCTGCCGTGCGCTGCGGTGCCGAAAAGGTGAGCATCGTCTACCGCCGTCGCATCTGCGACATGACGGCCCAGGATGCCGAGATTGCCGGCGCCCAGGCCGAGGGCTGCGAGGTTCTGGAGCTCACCGCACCGCTCGCTATTGAGACGGGCGAGGAAGGTCGCGTGAGTGGCCTGCGCGTGCAGCCGCAGATTATCGGCGAGCCCCGTCGTGGGCGTCCGGCCCCGCGTGCCGCCGCCACGCCCGAGCGCGTCATTCCCTGCGAGCGCGTGTTTGTGGCCATTGGTCAGGACATCGACTCCAAGCCGTTTGAGGACATGGGCATCGCCTGTAAGTGGGGCTGCGTGGTCACCGATTCGGATGGCGCCGTGCCTAACTTTGATGGCCTCTTTAGCGGCGGCGACTGCCAGACCGGTCCCGCCACCGTCATCCGGGCCATCAACGCCGGCCGCGTTGCTTCGGCAAATATCGATCGCTATCTGGGCTTTGACCACAAGATCAAGCTCGACGTTGAGCTGCCGACCGTGCAGTTTAAGGGCAAGCACGAGTGCGGCCGCTGCGAGCTGGGCGAGCGCGAGGCCGGCGAGCGCATCCACGATTGGAATCTGGTCGAGCAGGGCCTTACCGAGGAGGAGGCACGCCAGGAGGCAAGCCGCTGCCTGCGTTGCGACCACTTTGGCTTTGGCGCGTTCCGCGGAGGGAGGAACCTGGAATGGTAGGGCTCAACAAAACCACTGTCAGCGACAACACCGAAAGCGGAGCACTCAACATGGTCAAGCTCACTATCGATAATTGCGAGGTCGTGGTGCCCGAGCACACCACGATCCTGGACGCGGCCAAGTCCGTCGGTATCCAGATTCCCACCCTGTGCTACCTGCGCGATCTAAACGAGATCGGCGGCTGCCGCGTGTGCGTGGTCGAGGTTGAGGGCTGCGACCAGCTGGTTGCCGCCTGCAACAACTACGTGCTCGACGGCATGGTGGTCCGCACCAACAGCCCCAAGGCCCGCGAGGCGCGTCGCACCAACGTGCAGCTGCTACTGTCCCAGCACGATTCGCAGTGCACGAGCTGTGTGCGCAGCGGCAACTGCAACCTGCAGACCATCGCCAACGACCTGGGCATTTTCTATCTGCCGTATCAAAGGCATTTGGCGGGCGAGGGCTGGGATTTCGATTTCCCCATCATCCGCGAAAACGACAAGTGCATTAAATGCATGCGCTGCATCAAGGTGTGCGAGAGCGTGCAGGGCCTAGGGATTTGGGACCTGACCAACCGCGCCACGCATACCGCCGTGGGTACCCGCGGGCGCGCACCGATCGGCAAGACCGATTGCGTCGCGTGCGGCCAGTGCATTACACATTGCCCGACGGGCGCACTGCGCGAGCGCGACGATACCGAGACCGTGTTTGACGCGCTCGCTAATCCCGACAAGATCGTGCTGGTGCAGATCGCGCCTGCCGTGCGCAGCGCCTGGGGCGAGGAACTCGGCATATCTCGCGAGGAGGCCACCGTTGAGCGCCTGGCTTGCGCGTTGCGCCGCGTTGGCTTTGAGTACGTGTTCGGCACCGATTTCTCGGCCGACCTCACCATTATGGAGGAGGGCTCCGAGCTGCTCGAGCGCATGGGCGCCGCCGCCAAGGGCGAGGGTGACAGCCACGGCTGGCCCATGTTTACGAGCTGCTGCCCGGGCTGGGTGCGCTATGTGAAGGCGCGCTATCCGGAGTTTGTCGATAGCCTGTCCACGTCCAAGTCGCCGCAGCAGATGTTCGGCGCTATCGCCAAGACCTATTACGCCAAGGTGCTGGGCGTGGAGCCCGAGCGCCTGTTCGTGGTGTCCGTGATGCCTTGCACGGCCAAGAAGGCCGAGTGTGCACTGCCGAGCATGGTGGGCGAGGGCGGTGCGCCCGACGTAGACGTTGCGCTGACGGTGCGCGAGATGGTGCGCATGATCCGCGCGAGCCACGTGAGCGTGGACACGCTGGTCGAGGAGCCGCTCGATACGCCGCTGGGCTTTGGCACGGGCGCGGGTGTGATCTTTGGCGCCACGGGCGGCGTGATGGAGGCCGCCGTGCGCTCGGCATATTACCTGGTGACGGGCAAGAACCCCGATGCGGATTTCTTTACCGACGTGCGTGGGCTGGATGGCTGGAAGGAAGCCGTCGCCGATATCGATGGCACCAAGGTACGCGTCGCCGTGGCGCACGGGCTGGGCAACGCCGCCCGCCTGCTCGATGCGATTCGCGACGGCCGTGCGAGCTATGACTTCGTTGAGGTTATGGCGTGCCCGGGCGGCTGCGTCGGTGGCGGCGGTCAGCCCATCCATGACGGCTGCGAGCTGGCGGCCGAGCGCGGCCAGGTGCTGTGGGGCCTGGATGCCGCTGCGGACATTCGCTTCTCGCATGAGAATCCCGATGTCCAGGCGTGCTACCGCGAGTTTTTGGGCGAGCCGCTCTCGCCGCTGGCTGAGGAGCTGCTGCATACCGACCATCACGCATGGACGATGCCTAACGAGGGGACGTGCTAGCGATGCGCGCGTTTGATTTTGAGATGTCGCGCCGGGGGTTTGCCTCGGCGCTTGCCGCGGGTGCGCTGTCGCTCGCACTCGCGGGCTGTGGCGGCGGGGCTGCCGGTGCCGGGTCCGCCGCGGGCTCGGCTGCCACGGACGGCGCCGGTGCTGCTGCAGAGCCGGTCGAGGTGCGCGTCGCCTCGCTCAAGGGGCCGACCTCGATTGGTCTGGTGCAGTTTATGGACCGGGCAGCCGATGGCGAGACGGACAATGAGTTCGACTTTGCGATCAATACTGCCGCCGATGAGATTGTGCCCAAGGTCATTCAGGGCGATATCGACATTGCCCTGGTGCCCGCCAACGTGGCGAGCGTGCTCTATAACAAGACTGAGGGCGCGGTGCAGGTCATCGACATCAACACGCTGGGCGTGCTGAACGTTGTGACGGGCGACGCGAGTGTGACCTCGTTTGGCGATTTGGCGGGCCATACCGTCTATATGACGGGCAAGGGCACCACGCCGGAGTACGTCATGAACTACCTGCTGGGGCGCGCGGGCCTGGCCGGCCAGGTGGCGCTTGAGTTTAAGAGCGAGCCTACCGAGGTACTCTCGGCTCTGCTTGCCGACCCGACTGCCGTGGGCGTGCTACCCGAGCCGTTCAAGACGGCGGCCATCGCCAAGAGCGAGGGCAAGCTGCCGGCACCGGTGAGCCTGACCGATGTGTGGGACGAGCTGGCAGGAGACACGGGCTCGCGCTTGCTGACGGGTGTGACCGTGGTGCGCCGTGCCTTTGCCGAGGAGCATCCCGAGGCCGTGGCGGAATTCCTGAGCTGCCATGTTGCGAGCGTTGAGGCCGTGAACGCGGCGCCGGCGGACTGGGCGCAGGCCGTGGTCGATGCGGGTATCGTCGATAACGCCGCGATTGCCGAAAAGGCGATTCCCGGGTGCATGCTCGTGTGCCAGACGGGGAAGGATATGAAGGCGGCGCTCGGTGGGTACCTGCAGGTGCTGGCCGATGCGGACGCGAGCGCCGTGGGCGGCAAGCTCCCGGCTGATGATTTCTACTACATGGAGTAGCCCGTGCGTGCGTTTGCTCGACAAATGACAGAGCGTATGAAGGCGGTGGCGGCAGCAGGTGCCGTTGCCGCCTTTTGGCTTGCCGTGTGGGTGCTGATGGCGGGTTTCGTGGCGCAGCCGTTGATTTTGCCGAGGCCGGGCGCTGTCGTGGTGGCGTTGCTGCGACTGGTATGCGATGCCGGCACATGGGCGATTCTGGCAGGCTCGGGTGCGCGAATCTTGGGCGGGCTGGCGCTTGCCGCGGTGTGCGGCGGCGTACTGGCGGGAGTCTCGGTGCGATCGCTGACGTTTGCCCGCTTGGTGGCGCCGGCGCTTTCGTTTGTTAAGGCGACGCCGGTTGCCTGCGTGGTGGTTCTGCTGCTCATTTGGTTGGGGTCGGCGCGCGTGAGCATTGCAGCGGTCTTTTTGATGGCGCTGCCGGCCGTGTATTTCTCACTGGTCGAGGGCTTGACGCAAGCGGATAAACCGCTGGAGCAGATGTTTCGTCTGCATGGCGTGCGGGGCTGGCGACTGTTTTGTGCCCACACCTGGCGCGAAGTCCTGCCGTTTGTGCTTTCGTGCGCCCGCGCTGTGATCGGCATGAGCTGGAAGGCCGGCGTGGCGGCGGAGCTGATCGGCATGGCGGTGGGCACCGTGGGCGAGCGCATCTATCAGGCGAAGCTTTTGATCGAGACGGCGGACCTGCTGGCGTGGACCGTGCTGGTCGTTGTCGCCTCGTGGGCGTGTGAGCGCGTGCTGGTGTGGCTGCTGCGGGTTTCGGGACCCGTGGCGTGGCGCGCGGTCGTGCGGGCGCATGGGCGCGGCGCTCGCGGTTGTGTGGGAGGCTCTGCTGGTGGCGGGGCTGCGGCGGGGCTTGCGCTCGCCGTGGGCGATCGCGCGCCCTGGGCGCCGGCGCTGTACGGTCTGGTGCTCAACGTGCCTGCGGGTGGGCGCATCTGTGTGATGGGTGCTTCGGGCATGGGCAAGTCGACGCTGCTTTCGTTGGCAGCGGGGGAGTGCTCGCCGTGCTCGATGGTGTTTCAGGATGCACGCTTGGCCGAGTCCGCCTCGGCGCTGGATAACGTGCTGGTGTGCGCCGATGCGCGTGTGGACGCTTCGAGCGCCGCGGCATTGCTGCGCCTGCTGGTGCCGGGAGTCGATGTGGATGCTCGCGTGGCCGAGCTTTCGGGCGGGCAGCGCCGTCGCGTCGAGATTGCCCGCGCCCTGCTGTGCCCGGGCGGCGCGGTGATTCTTGACGAGCCCTTTACCGGCCTGGATGCCGCCGCGCGCGATGCGACGACCAAGGTCGTGCTCGACCTGCTCGACGGCCGCACGCTCTTGCTTGCCACGCACGACGCCGCCGACGCTCAGGCCCTCGATATCTCGGACATCATCACGCTCTAAAAACTAACTCAGCAACAAAATGATTCGTTTTCCTCCGTCCCCATGGGGTCTGGTGTGGTATTCTATCTGCGGGGTAATACTTAGGAATACCAAGTAATACCAACGCCGCAGAAACAAACTCCAGATGCGGGTCAATCGGGTTGCCTTCACAGCCCGTCGCCCAGCCGCGTGGCCCGCATCTATCCGCACCACCGTCGTTTCAAAAAGGAAGCGCCATGGCAGAACACATGACCCCCGTAGTCGCGAAGGTCTTGCCCGAGGAGAAGGCAGCCTTCGCGGCGGCAACCCAGCTCGTGGGCACCACGCCGTCCAACGCCATCCGCATGTTTATCGCCGCGTTCAATCGCTGCGGCACCTTCCCGTTCGACATCTCGCCCAACGGGGCCTTTGGCAAAGAGTGTCCCCAACAGCTAGTCGTTGAAGAACGTCCCCAATGACTAGTCGTCGGGAGGAGGTTGGCATGCTCAATGCGATGATTTGGGCGCTTGCCTGTTTTGGCGTCGTCGCTGCCGATATTGCCCTGAGCGTCGTTTTGTTTTCCGCCCTTGGCGTCGCATCGGTGTTCATGGGTTTTTCGATCGATGGCCTCGACATTCAATTGCTTCAGGCTGCCGCGCAGATGGCGTCGTTTTTGATGGCGCTGCTGTGGTGGCGTTATCTGTGGCCGCGTTCGTTTATGGCACGCCGGCAAAGCGAGCACCCGCTCGGCGGGGGAGCGCGTGGGGCGTGGAAACGCATCGCCTGCGTTATCGTGATTGGCCTTGCCCTGCAGGTGGTCGTTGGCTACGTGACCGACGCCGCGCTGTCGCTGTTGCCCGAGGCCGCGGCCGACTACAGCGAGCTTGTCGAGGAAACAGGCATGGGCGACACCAGCTATCTCGCCGTCCTGACTACTGTGCTCGGCGCCCCATTTTGTGAAGAGCTGCTGGTGCGCGGCATTATTATTGAGTTTTCGCTCCGAGCGTTTAATCCGCAGTGCCGCCCACTTTGGAAGCGCCGGCGTCGTGCGAGCGCGCAGGACGGCGCCATGGTGCCCTGGGCGGCCCCAAGTACGTGGGGTATTGCCGCGGCGATTGTGCTGCAGGCGGCAATCTTCGGTTTTATGCACATGAATTGGGTGCAGGGTTGCTACGCGGGTGCCGCCGGCCTCATCTTTGGTTGGGTGCTCGTGACCACCGGAAAGCTTCGCTACACGATTCTGCTGCACTTTGCGTTTAATGCCGGGTCGTATCTCATGGGGCTGCTGTGGTTTGTGGGCACACCGCTCGACGTTGTGGTCACGGTTGGCATCGCCGGCTTTGTGCTGGTAGAGGCGATGCGCTCGCTGCTTCGATTGCGCATTCCCGTGTCGCGCGAAGCTGATCGGTCTGAGTAATAACGCCTTTAATTAGACCGATGCGTCCTGAACGCACCTGGCGTTTCGCCGAATGCTTCTTTAAATTTTGAGTAAAAGAATAACATGTTGGAGATGCCGACTTTTCGGGCTACATACTGCACGCTGCGCTCGGTGTTATTGAGAAGATATGCCGCCTCTGTGAGCTGTTGGTTGAGCTTGATTTGCGAAAACGTTTTGCCGGTTTTTTGCTTGATCAAGCTGCTGAGATAGCTGGTGCTATAACCCGTATCGCTCGCAATGCTTTCGAGTGTGCAGTCGCCGTAGCTTCGCTCAATATGATTCAGAATCGACACGATGCGTTCGTCCGACATGATCGCCTGGTTATCAGTTGCGGAGCGTCGGTACAGTCCTCGAATGAGAACAAGGAATAGGCTGACGGCGAGGTGCCTCATGAGTTCGTTGGAATAGGCATCTTTAAAGTGATATTCGATAAAGAGCATCTCGATGAGGCGTCGCGCATGTCGGGCGTATTCCTCTGGAAGAATGAGATATTTTCGGGCCTCGCGGTTTTTGGACACAAAATCAAATAGAAGATTCGTTAATGGTGACGCGCCGGGTAGCTGGCTCAGGAACAACGAATCGAACATTTCTTTTTTGAAGACGATCGAAATGACGATATCATGCTCGCCCTTAACGTATGGAACGCTTCTGACTACGCCGGTGTTGCAAATGAGCACGTCGCCCTTTTTAAGGAGTAGTCGCCGTCCGTTGACGATAAACGTGCAGACGCCGTCGTACACGTAGTTAAGCTCCATATCCCGATTGATATGAGGAGGAATATCGGTAAAGCGCGACTCCTTGATAAGGCCCACGGGGTTTTCGTCGAGAGTTTCTTTCCAATCAAACAGATAGACCTCTTCGCCGTTAATGGTTGTGGTTTCCACTCTGTTATATCGCGGGCTGAGCTCTCCTGGATGCGTGCGATGCCACTCTTCGGTCTCGGTATGCGTGTAGAGCAGCTGTTTGAGATTCGAATCCATGGGGTGCTCCAGGGGTGAACGGTAGAATCGGTGCCTTAAACGGTATTATATCTAAAAAAATGTTATAAACCAACGCTTTCTATGCGATATCTTATGCATCTTGTTCTCCCTAGTATTGGGTTATCCGCTGGAGCATCCGATCAAGGAGGGCAAATGAGTAAGTTAAAACGTGGGTTTGACTCCGACTTTTTATGGGGCGGAGCCATATCGTGCTCGCAGGCCGATGGCGCCTGGAATGAGGGCGGAAAGGGAAAGTCGACGCAGGATTGTCGATGGCTGGATGGCACCTGGACTCATGACCAGATTGAGGACAAGCATCAAAACAACCCCTTCTGCCATGACGAGCTAATGAACGCTCTCGCAGATGATGGCGTTGAGTTCTACCCGTTTAGGCGCGGCAACGACTTCTATCATCACTATCGTGAGGACATCGCGCTTTTTGCGGAGATGGGTCTCAAGCTGTTCCGCACCTCTATTTGCTGGAGCCGAATCTATCCTAACGGAGATGACCTTGAGCCTAACCGCGAAGGCATCGAGTGGTATCGAAGCATGCTGGGTGAGTGCAAAAAGCACGGCATTAAGACCTTCGTCACCATGCTCCACTATGACATCCCGGTAAATCTTGTCACCACATATGGGGGATGGAAGAATCGCAAGACGATTGATTTCTTCGCCCGCTATGTCGAGACAATCGTTACGGAATTGGGCGATCTGGTCGATTTCTGGCTGCCTTTTAACGAGTTCAATGCAGCGCGTTTTTCGCCTTGGGACGGGGTCTGTCTGGTCAAAGACGAAGAGGGGGAGAACTTCGATCGAGCCATCTTCCAGTGCCTGCACCACGAGTTCGTTGCCAATGCGCGCGCCGTCGAGATTGTCCATCGTCTTTCGCCCGATACTCCCGTTGGCGGCATGATCGCTCGATTCTGTACGTATCCTGCCACCTGCCGTCCCGAAGATAACATGCAGGCTATTCACGACGACCAGTATTCCAACTGGTTCTATACGGACGTGATGGCTCGTGGAAAATACCCCGCTTACATGAATCGCTATTTCGATGCGTGCGATATCGAGATTCAAATGGAGCCGGGCGATGAGGAGCTCATCGCTCGCAACACGGTCGACTTCCTGGCCTTCTCGTACTACTTTTCCCAGGTATCCACCTGCGATCAGGGATGGGAGAAGACTGCGGGAAATCTGGTCATGGCAAACAAGAACCCTTATCTCGAGACGAGTGAGTGGGGCTGGCAGCTCGATCCCATTGGCCTGAGGGTTACCCTTAACCAGATGTATGACCGCTATGGGCTGCCCCTGTATATCGCCGAGAACGGCCTCGGTACATCTGATGTAGTCGAGGAGGATGGCAGCATCCACGACGAGTATCGAATCGATTATTTGCGCCAGCACATAAAGTGCCTTAAAGAGGCAGTGATCGATGGCGTTGACGTGCGCGGATATATGATTTGGGGATTCATTGACCTTGTTGCCTGCGGTCCTCTTACGATGGACAAGCGATACGGGCTTATCTATGTCGATCTGGATAATTGCGGCAACGGCACTGCGGAGCGCTTGCGTAAAGACTCTTTCTATTGGTACCAGAAATGTATCGCCACTAATGGCGAGGATCTTGGGTAGGAGTGATTGTTGTGGCAGACAAGAAGGAACTGGCCGCTCGTGTCCTCGAGCTCGTGGGCGGCGCCGATAACGTTGTTGTGGCAACGCACTGCATTACAAGGCTCAGATTCAACCTGAAGGACGATAGCAAGGCAGATCTGGAGGCCCTTAAGACGCTTGACGGCGCCTTGGGCGCGCAGGTTAAAGACGGGCAGTGGCAGGTTATCATCGGCGCCAGCGTGGGGTCGGTATATGACGAATTGGAGCCCATGCTAGGCGACAGGATGGGTGGCGAGGTCTCCGCCGACGCCGAGCAGCCTGAGCTCCAAAAAGGTTCGGCTCGCGTATTCGATATCATCACCGGCATCTTCTCCGCTATCATTCCCGCACTGGTGGCGGGAGGCATCGTAAAGGGCATCCTGGCTGCTATCGCGGCTTTTGGAATCGACACGGGTGCCGGCGACTTTGCGATATTCAATATGATTTCGGATATCCCGTTCTACTTCTTGCCGTTTTTGCTGGCAATGTCTACAGCTGATAAGTTCCGGGTCAACCGTTCGCTTGCGCTTTGTGTTGCCGGATCGCTGATGTACCCGACCATTGTCAACGCTGTCGGTACGGGCGAGACGCCCCTTGCGCTGTTCGGTTTTGCGGTGCCGATTTTTAGCTACGCCGATTCCGTGTTCCCGGTTATCTTTGGCGTCATTGGCTTGTCTTTTGTATATCGTGCAATCGACAAAGTCGTGCCGGATCTTTTTAAGCTCGTTGTCGTTCCGGCGCTCTCCCTTGCTATCGTGATTCCCGTCAACCTGTTTGTGCTCGCTCCGATTGGTGCCTGGTGCGGTCTTGGTCTTGCCAACGGTATCGTTTGGCTATTCTCGACGTTAGGCCCCGTTGCCGGTTTTCTGCTGGGCTTCTTTATGCCGCTTATCGTGCTCTTCGGCATGCATCAGTCAACGAGCCCTATCCAGATTTCCAATATCGCAACGCTTGGGTATGACTATCTGCTCCCGATCTCTTTCTGCCATAGCCTCGCCGAAAGCGGTGCGTCTTTTGGTGCAGCCCTGCGCATGACCGACGAAAAGCTCAAGTCCGCTGCAATGACGTGCGCCTTCTCAGCATTTATGGGAATTTCCGAGCCCGCCTTGTTTACCGTTCAGGTTCCTAACAGGACTCCGCTTATCGCTGCGATGATTGCGGATGGCATTGGCGGTGCGCTTACCGTTGTTCTCGGCGCAAAGTGCTTCGGCTTTGTTATGCCCGGCATTACCTCGTTGCCCGTTTATGCCGATCCAAGCGGCAATCCCATGAACCTGATCATGATTGTCGTCTGCATCGCTTTGACTTGGGTTATCTCTGCGGCGCTCTCGTTTGCGCTCTATGGTCGTTTCGACAAAAAGTAACGACGTTTTGAGATAGACAATATTAATCGGCCGCTCGCCGGGGAATCGTTCTGCGACGCCCCAGCGAGCGGCATTTTATTGGTGGGGCGTGTCGTGTCGCCAACGGCGGCATGCCGCCTCGCCGCGCTAGCTGCGTCTGCCGCCTCCGTTGGCGCCCTGACGCCCCTGTGCCGCGCGATTGCGACCGGCAGTGTTCTGCGCGCGGGACATACCGCCGTGACCCTTGCTGCCCTTGGGCCCCTTGCCGGCGGCGCCACCGTGGGCCTTGCCGCCCTTCTTGCCGGTGCCATGCCCACCGCCGGCAGACGTCTCGCCCGGGCGTGGCGGCACGGGGCGAATCAGGCAATGCTTGGTATAGCCGATCAGATCACGACGCCCGGCCTTCTCTAGCGCCTCGCGCACGAGCTTGTAGTTCTCGGGCTTGCGATACTGGATGAGCGCACGTTGCATGGCCTTCTCGTGCGGGTCGCGCGCCACATAGATCGGCTCCATGGTGCGCGGATCCACGCCGGTGTAGTACATACAGGTCGACATGGTGGACGGCGTGGGGTAGAAGTCCTGCACCTGCTCGGGCATGTAGCCCATGTCGCGCACGGCTTCGGCAAGGTCCACGGCTTCCTTCATGGTTGAGCCCGGGTGGCTCGATATCAGATACGGCACCACGTACTGCTTGAGTCCGTATTCGCGGTTCAGGCGTTCAAATTTACGGCAGAACGCGTCGTAGACGGCGCGGCTCGGCTTGCCCATCACGGACAGCACCGCGTCGCTCACATGCTCGGGCGCTACGCGCAGCTGGCCCGAAACGTGATGCTCCAGCAGCTCGCGCAAAAACTCGTCCGAGGCGTCGGCCATGGTGTAGTCAAAGCGGATGCCGCTGCGCACGAAGACCTTCTTGACGCCCGGCAGCTGGCGCAGGTCGCGCAGCAACTGCGTATAGCCGCTCTCGTCGACCACCATGTTCTTGCATACGCTCGGCCACAGGCAGCGCTTGTTCTTGCACACGCCGTGCTTGAGCTGCTTGTCGCAGGCAGGGCGGCTAAAGTTTGCCGTCGGTCCGCCCACGTCGTTGATATAGCCCTTAAACTCAGGATCGCGCTTGAGCAGCTCGGCTTCGCGCATGATCGAGTCGTGGCTGCGCATCTGCAGCACGCGACCCTGGTGGAAGGTGAGGGCGCAAAACGAGCACTCGCCAAAACAGCCGCGGTTGGAGCTAATGGAAAACTTGATCTCGGCAAAGGCCGGCACGCCGCCTGCCGCGTCGTAGTCGGGATGCCAATCGCGTGCATAGGGGAGCTCGGCCACCTCGTCCATCTCATCGGTAGTGAGCGTCGCCGACGGCGGGTTCTGCACCACATAGACGCTGTTGGGGTAGGGCTCTACCAGGCGATGCCCGGTGATGGGATCCATATTCTGCTGCTGCACGTTAAAGCTGCGCGCGTAGTTGAGCTTGTCGGCGGTAAGGTCGTCCCAGCTGGGCAGCAGGTCGTAGTCGTAGACCTCGTCGAGCGAACCCGTGCGGTAAACGGTGCCGTTGATATAGGTGATCTGATCGACGGTCAGCCCCGCGTCGAGCGCGTCGGCGATTTCGACGATCGCGTGCTCGCCCATGCCGTAGATGAGGATGTCGGCGCCCGAGTCGAGCAGCACCGAGCGCTTGAGCTTGTCCTGCCAATAGTCGTAGTGGGCCAGACGGCGCAGGCTTGCCTCGATGCCACCGATGATGATGGGAGCGTCCTTGAACGTCTGGCGGATGAGGTTGCCGTAGACCGTGACGGCACGGTTGGGGCGGTGGCCTTCCTCGCCGCCGGGGGTATAGGCGTCGGTGTGGCGGCGGTGCTTGGTCACCGAATAGTGGTTGACCATGGAGTCCATGTTGCCGGCGCTGACCAAAAAGCCCAGGCGCGGCTCGCCGAGCACCGTGATGCTGGCGGGGTCGGTCCAGTCGGGCTGGCAGATAATGCCCACCTTGTAGCCGTGTGCATCGAGTACGCGGCTGATGATGGCCATACCAAAGCTGGGGTGGTCCACGTAGGCGTCGCCGCAGATGTAGACAAAGTCGCACTGGTCCCAGCCGCGCGCATTCATATCGGCGCGACTGACGGGGAGAAACTTGTCGCGGCCCGGACGCCAGGGACGGACGGGCGCTGCTGGGGTATGCGTGGTGTGCCCACCCTGTGCCTTGCCGCCGCGCTTTTGTTGCTGGCCCTGTTTGCCCTGCTGACTGCGCTGGTTGTTCTGAGCGTGCTGAGGCTTTTTTGCCACGATCCCTCCCGGTGTTTGTATGCTGCACGTAATTGTAACCAGTCTTTTTGGGACGGGGCTAAAAAGACTGGTGGAGTACACGAGCTGGCGGATCGGCGTGTCGATGCGGGTGCCGGCGCCGCGCCCGCTGTTTGTTTCCAGACTGTGTATCTGCGCGTTGGAGAACCCGTCTCGCGCGCACGCCATGTTGTCAATGGGTTACAGTATGAACGGCGGCTATGTTTCCGCCAACGCACGAGAGGGTCGTCAACAAGGAGGATGCACGGCGATGCAGCGTGCCAAACAGATATCGGAGTCTATTGAGCTGGGCATCATCTTGGCGCTCGCCGGTGGTTTTATGGATGTGTATTCGTACATTGGGCGCGACCATGTTTTCGCAAACGCGCAGACGGGCAACATCCTGCTCGTGGGCGTGAGCATCTCGGAGGGCAATTGGGCACTGGCGGGACGCTATTTCTTCCCCGTGGTGTCGTTTGCCGTGGGCATTATGCTTGCCGACCTGGTACATGAGCGGTTTGGCAGCGTGATTCACTGGCGCCAAGTGACGGTGTTCTTTGAAGCCGTCATCTTGCTGGGCGTGAGCTTTATCCCCGGTGGCGGTTACAACCTGCTCGCCAACTGCCTCACCTCGTTTGCCTGCGGCATGCAGGTCGAGAGCTTCCGCAAGATCCACGGTCACGGCATCGCTACGACCATGTGCATCGGCAATTTGCGCAACGCGCTGCAAAACGTGGACGATTACATCATCACCCACAGGCGCG
Organism: Collinsella aerofaciens; assembly: GCF_040910245.1. Taxonomy (GTDB): domain Bacteria; phylum Actinomycetota; class Coriobacteriia; order Coriobacteriales; family Coriobacteriaceae; genus Collinsella. Next base: position 90,033 of record NZ_JBDGAY010000001.1, on the reverse strand, counting down.
GCTTTTTGGAAAACGGCCTGCTGTACTTTGGCGTGATCTTTACCTTTGTGTTTGGCGCCGTGTTGGGCAACTGGTGTATTGAGCGCATGGGCCTGCACGCCATCGTCGTGGCGAGCTTGCTGCTGTTTGTCGCGTTTGCCATCATGTTCATCGACCGCGAGCGCGACTTGCGCTTACGCTGGAAGGTTGCGGCCGAGGCTTGGAAAGAGGGCTGCCGAAAGTAACCGAATGCGGCAAAGGGGCTGTCCCTTTGCCGCAACATTATTCATCATCTGTTGAAACGTTTTAACACCTTTGACGTTCTCACGCGTTTTTTGTTTCAAAAGCGTTAGGATGGGACTTATAGCGCGGGGCGTAATGGGTGCCCCGCACACGATGGGAGGCTATCAATGGCTAATCGTTTCGTTCTCAATACCATCTCTTATCATGGTTCCGGCGCCATCAAGGAGATCCCCGGCGAGCTCCAGCGTCGCGGCTACAAGAAGATCTTCGTCTGCTCCGATCCCGATCTGGTCAAGTTTGGCGTTACCGCCAAGGTGACCGACGAGCTCGACGCCGCCGGCATCGCTTGGAGCCTCTACTCCGAGATCAAGCCCAACCCCACCATCCAGAACGTCAAGGACGGCGTCGAGGCCTTCAAGGCCGCCGAGGCTGACGCTATCGTGACCATCGGTGGCGGCTCCTCCATGGACACCGCCAAGGCCATCGGCATTATTATCAACAACCCCGAGTTCGCCGATGTCCGCAGCCTCGAGGGCGTTGCTCCCACTAAGAACCACGCCGTGTTCACCATCGCTGTGCCGACGACCGCCGGTACTGCTGCCGAGGTGACCATCAACTACGTCATCACCGACCCCGAGAAGGTCCGCAAGTTCGTGTGCGTCGACACCAACGACGCCCCCGAGGTCGCCGTCGTCGATCCTGACATGATGGCTTCCATGCCCGCCGGCCTGACCGCTTCCACCGGCATGGACGCTCTGACCCACGCCATCGAGGGCTATACCACCAAGGGCGCTTGGGAGCTCTCCGACATGTTCCACTTTGAGGCTATTAAGCTGATCAGCGAGAACCTGCGCGACTCCGTCGCCGAGGCCAAGTCCGGTCAGCCCGGCTCCGGCCGCGAGGGCATGGCCCTTGGCCAGTATGTCGCCGGCATGGGCTTCTCCAACGTTGGCCTGGGCATCGACCACGCCATGGCTCACACCCTGTCCGCTCACTACGACACCCCGCACGGCGTCGCTTGCGCCATGCTGCTGCCGATCGCCATGGAGTTCAACAAGCCGGTTTGCGCTGAGCGCCTGGCCAAGGTTGCCGTCGCCATGGGCGTTGACACCACGGGCATGAGCACCGACGAGGCCGCCGACGCCGCCATCGCCGCCGTCAAGCAGCTCTCTGCCGACGTGAACATCCCGCACGTCTGCGAGGCCATGAAGGCCGACGAGATCGAGGTCCTGGCCAAGGACGCCATGGCCGACGCTTGCTTCCCGGGCAACCCGCGCGAGGCGACGCTCGACGACGTCATCGAGCTCTTCAAGAAGATCTGCCCGGCTGCCTAGCCCAGTTTGGTGGCCCTTCGCCCGTAGGCGTATGGTCTTTTGACTTGCCGCTGGCCCCGCCGTGCTACGCACGGCGGGGCTTTTTGTGCTGCGTCGATGCCCCGAGACGGGCAAAACCAAGGCATACTGCCCGCTGCGGATAGGTGGCGCACTTCCCAGCGTGCATTTTTGGGAGTATTCAGCAAGCTCTTAAAAATGCATAACGTTTTGAATGGGCCGTAGTGGCCCGCAGGCGTCCATCGACAGCCCTTGTGGGTGGGCTATCGATGGACGGAGATGGCTGTCGCCGCGTTTTTGGTTTGCGTTGGCCTGCAACACTGCTGTAACCGCGTCGTTTTGTCGTTTGTGATGGGGCCGTTGGGGCCCACGGTGCTGAATACTCCGTTTTTTGCACGGTCCAAAGTGGGGTACCCTGAGACGAAGCAAGAAGATGCCTCATTTTTATGCAAATACCGATAGGATTTATGCATGATTGGGATTGTAAGCCGTGCGCGTGCGCAAAATCGGCGCGAGGACGTCTAGAGGTGGCTCGGCTCCCAGAGCCTTGCGCGTGCAGAACGGTTAAAATCGGGATTCGGTCTTAGTTTTGCTTGGAAGGATGCACATGGCTTCTGTAATCGATGCTTCTCTAGAGGAGACGCTCTCCTATATCGCGGGACAGCTTAAGACGCTGACTTCTATTGCTTCGCCTACCGGCTATACCCGTGCGGCGACTGATTATCTAATGGAAACGTTGCGCGATATGGGCTTTGGCCCCGAGCGTTCCAATAAGGGCAACGTGCTCGTTGAGCTTGGCGGCGAGGGCGAGCCGCTCGTGTTGGCGAGTCATGTCGATACCCTGGGCGCCATGGTGCGCTCCATTAAGGACAATGGTCGCCTGCGTCCCACGACGCTCGGCGGGCATCAGTGGTCTACGGCCGATGGCGAGAACTGCACCGTCTACACGCGTGACGGCAATGCGTACACGGGTGTGGTCCTCAATACCGAGCCTTCGGCGCACGTGGCCGACGAGCCGGTCAAGACCATCGAGAAGAACATGGAAATCCTGCTCGACGAGAATGTCGACAACAAGGACGATGTGCTCGAGCTGGGCATTCAGACGGGCGACATCATCGCTATGGATCCGCGTACCACGGTGACGGAGAGCGGCTACATTAAGAGCCGCTTCCTGGATGACAAGCTGTCGGCGTCGATTCTGCTGGGTCTGGCCCGCGCCGTTGCTGACGGCGAGGTGTCGCTTTCGCGCAAGGTGTCGCTGCTCTTCACCGTGTACGAGGAGGTCGGCCACGGCGGCGCTTTCGTGCCGGCCGACACGCGCGAGATGATCAGCGTGGACATGGGCTGCGTGGGCGACGACCTGGGCTGCACCGAGCGCATGGTGTCGATTTGCGCCAAGGATTCGGGTGGCCCCTACAACTACGATCTGGTGACCACGCTGTCCAACATCGCGCGCGAGCTGGAGCTCGATTACGCCATCGATGTGTACCCGCACTACGGCTCCGACGTCGAGGCCACGCTCTCGGCCGGCTACGACATTCGCCATGGCCTGATCGGCCCCGGCGTGTACGCGAGCCACAACTACGAGCGCAGCCACATGGACGGCGTGCGTAATACCTTTGAGCTGGTTCGCGCCTACGTACAGCGCTAGCAATGCAGCGGCCTCGGCTGACACAGCAGTACCGACCGAGGCCGTCCTCTCTAAGTTGCGGTGAAATAGGGACTGTTTGGCGGTTTTAAACGCTTAAACAGTCCCTATTTCACCGCAAGTTATGGAGGGGATGGGGCGAGGTGCTGCTATTTGATGGCTGTCGTAACGGTGCCGCCGCCGAGGACGATGTCGCCGCGGTAGATTACAACGGCTTGGCCGGGGGCGATGGCTCGTTGCGGCTCGTCAAAAGTTAGCAGCATTTGTCCGTCGGCGCCATGTGTAAGGGTCGCTGCCTGGTCTTTCTGACGGTAGCGGTACTTGGCACCCACGCGAATGCCGCCGGACGTGAGCTCTGCCTCCATGCGGTCGGCAGGGGCACTCCAGATCCAGTCGTCGGCCGTGAGTGCTGTGGCCGTTAGGTCCTCGGCCTCGCCCAGATGCACGGTGTTGTTGGCGGCGTCGACGCCCGTCACATACACGGGATGCGCCATCGCGACGCCCAAGCCCTTGCGCTGGCCGATGGTATAGCGCAACGCACCGTTATGGCGTCCGACCACGCTGCCGTCGCGCCATACAATATCGCCCGGCTCGGCGGCATGTCCGCAGCGGCGCTCGATATAGCCCGCGTAGTCGCCGTCCGCGATAAAGCAGATGTCCTCGCTCTCGGCCTTCTTGGCGTTGATGAAGCCCTGCTCGGCGGCAATGCGGCGCACGTCGCGCTCTTTGTCCAGCCCGGCCAGCGGAAAGATTGTGCGCGACAGCCGCTCCTGCGTGAGCGAATACAAAAAGTAGCTCTGGTCCTTCTTGGGGTCTTCGCCGCGATGCAGCTGCCAGGTGCCGTCGGACGCCTGGCTTGTTTTGGCGTAGTGACCTGTGGCGATGTAGTCGCAGCCCATATCCAGCGCCGCATCCAGCAATGCGCCAAACTTAATGTGGCGGTTGCAGATGATGCATGGGTTGGGCGTCAGCCCCTCCTGATAGGCGGTCACGAAGCGCTCGATAACATTGCGGTCGAAGGTCTGCTGCAGGTTAAGTACATGGTGGGGTATCCCCAGGCGCTCGGCGACGGCCTTTGCATCGGCGATGTCGCGGTCGACCTTACTCGTGCTCGTGACGGGATCGGGCGCGGGGCAGGTGAGGCGCATGGTGGCGCCGACACATTCGTAACCCTGGCTTTTGAGCAGATACGCGGTCACGCTGGAATCGACGCCGCCACTCATGGCGACGAGCACGCGCTTGTTGTGCATGGGGAGGTTCTCCTTGGTGGCATGTGGCCAAAAAAGAAAAGCGGCGCGGGAGACTGGTTCCGCGCCGCAGACATTGTAGCAAGTTCGGGCGTCCTGTGGGACGCCCTAATGAGATGGGCTCAGACTGCCGGGAGAGAGAGGAGACCGGCTCGTCCGTGGGCTCAACCTATGGGCGACAGGCTCTAGTCCTGGAACAGTGCCGTGGACAGGTAGCGCTCACCGGTATCGGCGAGCAGGGCCACGATGGTCTTGCCCTCGTTCTCGGGGCGCTTGGCCAGCTGCAGCGCGGCCCACACGGCGGCGCCGGACGAAATGCCCACGAGCACGCCCTCCTTGTGGCCCACGGCGCGGCCGGTCGCAAAGGCGTCGTCGTTCTCGACGGGGATGATCTCGTCATAGACCTGGGTGTCGAGGACGTCGGGCACAAAGCCGGCACCGATACCCTGGATCTTGTGCGGGCCGGCCTGGCCCTTAGAGAGCACCGGGGAAGTGGCGGGCTCAACGGCGACGACCTGAATCTCGGGGTTCTGCTCCTTGAGGAACTCGCCCACGCCGGTCACGGTGCCGCCGGTGCCGACGCCGGCGACGAAGATGTCGACCTTGCCGTCGGTGTCATCCCAGATCTCGGGGCCGGTCGTGGCCTTGTGGATGGCAGGGTTGGCGGGGTTTACAAACTGACCGGCGATAATGCTGTTGGGTGTCTCCTTCTGCAGCTCCTCGGCCTTGGCGATGGCGCCCTTCATGCCCTTGGAGCCGTCGGTGAGCACGAGCTGTGCGCCGTATGCCTGCATAAGTTTGCGGCGCTCGACGGACATAGTCTCGGGCATGGTGATGATCACCTTGTAGCCGCGAGCCGCCGCCACCGAGGCGATGCCGACGCCGGTATTGCCGCTCGTGGGCTCGATGATGGTATAGTCGCCGCCGCGCACGAGCTTGCCGGCCTTCTCGGCCTCGTCGATCATGTTCTTGGCGACGCGGTCTTTGACGGACCCGGCGGGGTTGAAGTATTCCAGCTTGACGAGCACGCGGGCCTTGAGGTCCTCATCGGCCTCAAAGTGAGTGAGCTCCAGAAGCGGGGTGTGGCCGATAAGCTGATCGATGGACGTATAAACATTGCTCATGGTGAACCTCCAAAGTGTTCAAATGACTGGATGCCGTGTGGTTTTACGGTGTGTGTAGCAGCGAAACCCACAAACCCTATAGGTTGTTCGTTTTGCTGTTGGCAAGCATAGTAGACGCTAAAGCCTAGTAACGCAATAGGAAATATAAGATTATGACGAGTCGATTAACCATCTTGACGGGAATGGGTATTTTCAAAACCAATTTTTCGGCTAGAATTTCTACGGACTAAATGACCGAAAGGCAGCACTATACATGTTGGTTTCTACTAAGGGCAGATATGCCCTTCGCGTTATGGTCGACCTGGCCGAGCACCAGGCAGCCGGTCGTATCCCGCTCAAAGAGATCGCGGCGCGACAGGGGATTTCCGAGAAATATCTCGAGAACATCTTGGCTACGCTTGTGCGCGCCAACATGCTCTCGGGCATGCGCGGCAAGGGCGGCGGCTACGTGCTTATGCGCCCGCCCGAGCAGTATACGGTGGGCGAGATCCTGCGCCTGACCGAGGGCAGCTTGGCGCCGGTCGCATGCCTGGACGGCGACTGCAAGGGCTGTTCGCGTTCGGACGAGTGCCCCACGCTCGACGTGTGGAAGAACCTGGACAAGCTCATCAACGACTACCTCGACGGTGTGACGCTTGATCAACTTGTCGCTCCCAACCATGGCTACGACTACGTCATCTAACCCATACCCGCCATTTGGGGACGGAGCGGAAATGGTAGATTCTCTCGCCCTTTGAGACTTGACAAATAAGAAGGCCGCCCATTTTTGCGATGGGCGGCCTTCGTTTTGGGTCGATATGACGGTTCGTATTGAACAGTTCTAGCCCTAGGCGATGCTATCGAGAATGCTGCGCATGATGGATACCAGGATGCTGCCCATAAAGGCCGATCCAAAGCCGGCAATGGAGATACCAGCGCCCAACAGATTGACCGACAGGTAGCTGGCCAGCTCGAGCATAAAGCTGTTGACTACGAGCTGAAAAATACCAAGCGTAATAATAGTGAGCGGCAGTGAGATGACCGTCAGGAACGGCTTGACGAGCGAATCGACGATGTTGAGGAACAGTCCCACAAAGGCGAAACAGACCCAGGCCTCGGCAAAACCGAAGGGTTGGATGCCGGGGACGAGGAACGTGGCGATCGCGATGGCGATCGAAGTAAAGAGCCAGTTAAGCATAAAGCGCATGGTAGGGGGTCCTTTCTTGCGCGGGGAGAGTTAGTGACGCGTGAAGCAGCTTGCCGTGGCGACTTGGACGGCTGCGCGAACGCGGGGCCTTGCCTGGATGCCCATTGTCGCAAATATTCGTGGAGCTTACGTGCGCATTCGATTTCAAAACGGCGTTCGTCCTGAAAAACGCGCCGCTGACAGAGAGTCTTGTCGCTTTAGTTTGGTGGTGTGCTACACTGCTACGGGCAAAAGCCACAGGCGTTGCCCTATTGCATAGAACGGGCGAACGATGCCCGATGTCAGTATCAACTTCGATGCCTTTTGGCGGGTTTGGCGGTGATCGATGAATATCGAGAACATGTTTGACAAGCCTGATGTCAAGCAGCTGGTCCACGCATTTAGCCTTTTGGACGACGAGAAGGATATCCAAGCGTTTTTGACCGATATCTGCACGCCGCGCGAGATTTGCGATCTATCGCAGCGTCTGCAGGTCGCGCGTTACCTGGATGAGGGCGAGCCTTATGTTGAGGTTCAGGCCCGCACCGGCGCTTCGTCCACTACGGTGAGCCGCGTTTCAAAGGCGCTGAACGGCGAGTACGGCGGCTATCGCAAGATCCTCATTAAGCTGGAGGATGGCGAGTAGGCGGCGCAAAAAACGAATTGTACAAAACCGCTCCTCCGGGGGCGGTTTTTATATGCCTGCAATCGGCTGGTGCGTTGGGGTCAGGTTGCTTTGTACCAAAAGATGGAGCTGCGGTGGCAATGTGTCCGCTTGGGCGGGTAGGATGGATGCATTGATTATTGCGAACAGTTTGAGCGGAGGACCATGCCTGTTCGAATCTATACCACCAATGCCGGCACGGATTTGAGTGATGCCGAGTCGGCGCTGCTTGCCGACCTTGTTGGCTGCCACGGACGTGCCGTGCTGCTGGCACCTACGTTTGCCGAGCTCGACCTGTGCCGTCATGATGCGGCGGAAGCCGGGATTTCGCTGGGTATTGACTACAAGACGCCTACATCGTGGCTTCGCTCGCTTTGGGAGCTTTTGGGCGACGGGCGCGGTTTCGTCGACAACCTGCAGCGCCAGATGCTGTTCTCGGACATGGTCACGCGTCTCGACGATGTCGACCTGCAGCCGCTTTCGCGCAGCCAGGGCACAGTGCGCATGCTCGCGCGCATGGCCCGCGACGTGTTGCCGGGCGTTGCGGGGACGGGTGCCGAACGATGCCGTGGCGACAACTGCCAGCCTGAGCCAAAAAGCGATGCCGAGGCCCGTGTGTTCGAGCTTTTGCGCGCCTATGCGGGCGGTTTGGACCGTCGAGATATGGTCGAGCCCTGCGAGGCAGCTGGCATTATGACCAGTGTCCTGGCCGATAGCCTGCCGGCGTGCACTCGCGCCGTATGCGTGCGCGGTATCACGTCGTTTACGCACGGTCTGCTCGAGCTGCTGTCTGCCGTGGCGAACAATGGGGGAGAGGTCGTCGTGCTGCTTGCACGCGAGCAGGCGGCGATGCGCGAGGAGCTTGCCGCGGCATTTGATGCCCGCGATGTGTTGTTTGAGATCGCGCCGCTGGGGAAGAACGCCGTCGCGCCTGATGCCGCTTGCGGGATCGCCGCTCAGCCTGCCTTTATTGAGGTCGCCGGCCCCCATGCCCGTGCTCATGTCTATACGGACGCAATTGATGATCTGGTAAAAGCGTGCCTGGGTTCCGAGGTCGCCGGCGCCGCGACGCCCGTCGACCCCGTGCGCGTGCTCGTTGTTTCTGCCCGGGCATCCCAGCTGTTCGGTGAGCTCGCCTCTCGTCTGGCGGCTCGTCATATCGCTGCCGAGACAACTGAGTTCACGGCGTTTTCCCAATCCATTGCGGGCAGGCAGTTTGCGGCGCTTGCCGGCCTGATCGAGCGCATGAAGGCCGCCGATGAGGGCATGGCGTCAAAGACCGAGTGGTGGCCCGCGCCGGAGCTTACCGACTGGATCTACAGTCCGCTTTCGGGTGCCGACGCCGCGAGCGCCCGCGGCTTCGACAAGAACATGCGCTTGTCGCGCAGCAAGACCGCTGTGGGCATCAAGAGCCTGCTGCAGAGCGTGCAGGGCCAGGTGAGGGGCGCCCGCAAGGCCGCCAGCGACGATAGCTGGTTTAAGAATGTGCCGTGCGTAGTCTCGGACGTGTTCCAGGCGCTGTGGCGCGACAAACCCGTGACGGCGCTCAAGGCCATGCTCGCCGTTGCCGAGGCGCTGCCCGATCGCGCTCTAGGCGGCCTTGACGGCCAGGCCCGTCGCCAGGCAGAGACGGCTTTGCTGCGCCATGCCATCGACATCCTTATGAACGATGCTCGCGCGCTCGACGTGTCGCAGGCCGCGACCGTGCCGGTTCTCGACGGCGTTCGAACCAAGGTGGACAAGCGCAGTACCGCATACGATTACGAGACCTACGAGGTCGATCGCACGCCACGGGCGCAAGTGCGCTTCGTGTCGCTTGCCGATGCGTCGGTTTTGCGTCCTGGCGGATACGATGCCGTGCTGTTTGCCGATGTCGACCTGGACAGCTATCCGCTTTCGCACGAAGAGGGCCCGCTTGCCACGTTGATGGCCGAGCTGCGCCGCGACGGCGTGTCTTTGGAGCCCGCTGCCCTGTTGCGCGTGCGCTTTGGCCGTGCGATGCAGGCGGCGAGCGGTCCGGTCGCGCTCGCCCGCGTGACACACGATCGCCAGGCGCGCGAGTGCTACCCGGCAGCCGTATGGACCGAGCTGCGGGCACATGCCGAGGCCGCTGGCGCTGCCAAGCCCACGTGCGTAGGCGAGGGCGATATCATCGCCGACTTCGATCCCGCGGCAGGCGAAGGTCTCAAGCGCGAGCGCGTGACCTGTGAAGCCCCCCAGCATCTGAGTGCCGAGGCCGTGCCGTATCTGGTCCTGCGCCGTCGCGATGGCGAGGGCGAGGATGCGCCGCTGGTGCCGCGCCTGACGTCTGCCTCGCAGATCGAGGCCTATTCGACCTGCCCGCTATGCTGGTTCGTCTCGTATCGCGTCAAGCCCCAGTCGATCGACGCCGGCTTTGGCAATATGGAGAAGGGCAACTTTGTCCACGACGTGCTGGAGCATCTGCACGCCCGTCTGCCCCAGGAAGGCATGGAGCGCGTGACGCCCGAGAACCTGCCGCGCGCTCAGGAGCTGCTGCGCGAGGTCTTTGACGAGACATTGGCCGAGCACGCCGGCAAGCGTGGCAACGAGGGTCCGCTCGTGCCGCTCTCTCCGGTAGAGGAGCGCCAGGTGGCTGAGATTCTGCCGCAGCTGGAGGGTGTGCTTGCCTATGAAGCCGAGGCGCTGACTCCTTTTGCTCCGCGCTACCTGGAGTTTGCCTTTAACGATCTTAACGTTGAGTATGCCGGTTGGCCGCTTGGCGGGCGCATCGACCGCGTAGATGTGGATGCCGAGAATCGCGCCGTGGTAATCGACTACAAGCATCGTTCGGGTGTCGAGGAGTTTAAGCTTGCCGACCCCACGGTGCGTGACGAGGAGACGGGCGAGGCTCCCATCGACGACCCGCGCTGGCTGCCGCCCCATACCCAAACGCTCATCTACGCGCAGGCCATGCGTCGGGCGCTGGGCTTGGATACCCGTGCAGCGCTCTATTTTTCGACCAAGGGCGGCAAGCCCGCGCTGCGCGGTGCGGCGAGCGCCGAGTTGCTCGAGGAAGAGCGCGGTGACGGTCGCATCCCGGGCCTCAAGAAGGGCTTCCCGGGCGAGGGCGGCAGCATGGACTTCGATGCCCTGCTCGATCGCGTGGAGGCCGGCATCGCCGAGCGCCTGCGCGAGCTCGAGGCGGGCAACGTTGCCGCCGTCGACCCGGCGTCGGCTCAGGCCGCGCATGCGCGCTGCTCGTATAACCACGAAGGAACGTTTGTAAGGAGGGACGTGTAGACCATGGATCTTTCGACTTTGATGCCGCAACAGCTGCAGATTGTCAAAACGCTCGACCGCCCGCTGTTTGTCTCGGCGGGCGCCGGTTCGGGTAAGACCTTTACCCTCACGCGTCGCATCGTCTATGCGCTCTCGCCCGAATCCGGTCCGTTCGTTGAGCATCTGGACCAGGTGCTCGCCATTACCTTTACCAAAGATGCCGCGGCCGAGATTCGCGACCGCGTGCGCCGTGCGCTTATCGACGAGGGCATGGACGAGGAAGCACTGACCGTCGACGACGCGTGGATTTCGACCATTCACGGCATGTGCTCGCGTATCCTGCGCGCGCACGCGCTGGAGCTGGGCATCGACCCCGAGTTCACGGTGCTCACCGATACCGACGAGCTCATGGACCAGGCTGTTGAGCATGTGCTGGGTCGCGCGACGGCACCCGATGCCGCCCCCGAGCTCGCGGCATCGCTCAAGGCCCTCTATGCCTGGTATCCCATGGCGGGCGAGGGCGGTTCCTTTGGCGGCGGTACGACCATCAAGGGTCTGGTGCGCGACCTGCTGGAGCTGTCGAGCCAGTTGCCGGGCGGTATGGACGACGCGCGCGTGGCGCGCGGGCAGGCCGATACCTCGGCACTCGCCGATGCCTATCGCGCGGCGCTGGGCGCAAGCAAGGCCGCGACCGAGAAGGCGCAGACGGCGCTCGATGCCATCGACGCGTTTGAGGCGAGTGGCAAAACCATGGAGGATGCGGCGCGACTCATGATGTCGTGCACCATGCCGCGCGCGAGCAAGGCATTCCCCAAGGAGCAGGTCGAGCTGCTCAAGGCCGAGGCCGCCGATGCGTTTATCAATATCGTGCTTGCCTGCGGTGGCCCGGCGCTCGATGCGCTGGTGGGCCTGGCCCGTTCCGTCGAGGCCGAGTATCGCGCATTGAAGGCTGCCCAGTCCGCCCTCGATAATAACGACCTGCTGCGTATGGCCTACGAGGCCCTGCGCGATTACCCAGCCATCCGTGCTGCGTACGAGGGCCGCTTTAAGATGGTCATGATCGATGAGTTCCAGGATACCGATCAGATGCAGGTCGATTTGATTCGCTATCTGACGGGCGCGGGGGAGCGCGCGCTGTGCACCGTGGGCGATGCGCAGCAGTCGATCTATCGCTTCCGTGGCGCCGAGGTCGAGGTATTCCATCGCCAGGAGCGCAAGGTGGGCTCGTCTGCCGCGCCCGAGGCGACTGCCGTGACCGACACCCCCGCCGGCGAGCTCGTCAAGCTCGTGCGCAACTTCCGCAGCCATGACGAGGTACTGCGTTATGTGGCACGCGTCTTCGACGGCGATGACGGCGGCCTGATGCAGGGCTTTTTGGACCTTGAGGCGAGTGACGGACGCAAGGACACGCTGGTGGCAGACGCCTCGCGTCGCCAGGCCCTCTTTGTTGCCGGCGGCAGCACGCAGGAGCGCACACAGGCCAAGGCCCGTGCGATCGCCGAGCGATTCCGCGCGCTTGCCGATGCCGGCCAGCCCCAGGGCGGCATGGTGCTGCTGCTGGGCCGCATGACCAATGCCGACGTCTACGCCCAGGCCTTCCGCGACCAGGGGCTCGACTGCGTCATCGCGGGCGGCTCGGTCTTTTCCCAAGCCGCCGAGGTGCAGACGGTGCGCGCCCTGGTCTGCGCGCTCGCCAATCCGGCCGATACGGCGCAGGGCCTCATGCCGTTGCTGGCCTCGCCGATGTTTGCGCTCGGCGTCCAGGAGTTCCTGGCGCTGGCGACCAAGCTCGATAGCGAGACGGGGGAGACCTCGCGCCGCAACATCGATGCGGGCATCATGAGCGATTCCGATGCGCCGGGCCTGCAGGACCTGCCGCTCGTGACGCGCGCCCGCGAGGTGCTGCGTTATGCGCTTCGTCGCGTGGGCCGCGATTCGTTCGCCGCCATCGCGCGCGACGTGGTCAACGCTTCGGGCTGGTTTGTGCGTCTGGCGCAGCGTGGTCCCGAGGGCAAGGCCATTGCCGCCAACGTGCTCAAGGCGCTCGATGCCGTGGCCGAGGCGGAGGCCGAGTTCGGCAATTCGCCGCGTTCCATCGCGCTGGCCTTCGACCGTTTCTTGGCGGGCAAGGAGGCCCCGGGTGCCCTCAACGAGGAGGGCGACGGCGCGGTGCGCATCATGACGGTCCATGCCTCCAAGGGTTTGGAATATCCGGTCGTGGCGGTCGCCGAGTGCTTTGGCGTGCGTAAGTCCTCGGGTGCGGCACAGATGGGTCGCGTCGAGGGCGGAGCACAGGTCGTGGCACTGCCGGCACGCTTCGACGGCGTTAAGCTCGCCGATGGTACCTTTGTGAAGGGCGACGACGTCAAAAAGCAGTTTGAGCATGCGTTTAAGGGCAAGGGCACGTCGCTGTGGCTGCCGCCGGAGCTCATGGAGGACGTCTGTGCGACGGGTTCTCCCGCCGAGGCATTTGCCCGCCTGCGCAACGACGACCTGCAACTTTCGCTTGAGGAGCGGGCTCGTCTGCTCTATGTCGCCATGACGCGAGCGCGTGAGCTGGTCATTTTGGCGATGGACGCCGGCGTGAGCCGCGGCAAGGTGACGGCGCCGACCTTCGATGTCGAGACGGATCTGACTTACGACGTGCTGCGCCGCATCCTGCCGACCGGCAGCCTGGACATGCCGCAGCTCGATAGCGACCGTTTAGCGTTCGACAACTCCAAGCCGGGCGACTACGAGCTCATCTCGCTGGCGGACTTTACGTTTGGCGAGCAGGTGTTTGAGGCCAACGCTTCGCTGGATGTCGAGGGCAGGCTTGTTCGTGGCGATGCCGATGCCGCCGATAATGCTGCGCGCTCAACCGTTCCCGGTCCTGCCGACCCCGAGCCCGATTCGTTTGAGCTTGTGTATCCCCAGGCAGTGGGCGTGCGCATGGGCACCTGTCCATTCCCGGCGCGTGACTCATATAGCTACTCGTCAATCGCCGCGGCACTGCATGCCGAGACGGAAGACCGTGCCGCCGAGACGCGCGTGCCCATGGACGAGGCTGGCGATGATGCGGAGTCGGATGGTTCCGAGATGACGGATGCAGACGTGGCCGCCGTTGAGCCCGCCGGCAATCCCATGGCCTTGGGTTCGGCCTTCCACGCCGCCTGCCAGTGGCTCATCGAGATGGGTGCCGATGCGCTGCCCGCTGAGCGTGCCGATGCGCTGGCGCGTCTGTGGTGCCTGACGCCGGAGCAGCGCGAACGCTTCGACGTTGCCCTGGACCGCTGGCTCAAGTCGGCTGTTCGTGCCGACCTGCTCGCGTGGCCGTGCGTTCGCGCCGAGGTGCCGTTCTTTTCACTGGGCTGCGAGGACGAGGACATTGCCCGCTACGGTGTCTATGCCGAGGGCGCCATCGATGCACTGGCGACCGACCCGGCCGATCCGTCGCGCGCACTGGTCATCGATTACAAGACAGGTGGCACGCCGGATGAGACGCCGGACCAGCTGCTCGAGAAGCACGCCCTGCAGGCGCGCGTCTACGCCGATGTGTTGCACAAGGCGGGCTTTGAGGCCGTGACCGTCAAGTTCGTCCGCGTGGAGCAGGCGAATCCAGCCATCTTCGTCGAACCCGCCGAACCTCAAGTGGTCACCTACAACCTCTAGCCACCTCAGGCTTTACGGTGCTATTTGGGTAGTTTTGCGGCTGTAAAGCCCTCAATCGTCCAAATGGCACCGCAACGCATGGGAGAGCCTGGGGCGTTACAATGACTCGAACGGTTCAAACGAATAAGGAGCCATCATGCAGCTCACCAAAACGCTTAAGGTGACACCGGAGGAGCTTTTTGACGCTCTGGCGGGGTCCATCATGCAGGATATCGAGAACGCCACGGGCAAGCGTCCCAGCCGCAACAAGCTCAACGGCTATAAGTACGAGAAGCGCGCCCAGTCCGCAAAAGGCAAGGCCAAGGGCACGGCGATCAAGGTTAAGATCAAGCACTTTGACTACCCGTGCCTCTATGAGGTCCGTTTTCAGTATGCGGCGGGCATCAATACCATGCGCTATGAGGCTGCACCTGCTGGCGATGGTGCCTGCGAGCTCACCTATACCGAGGATTTTCAGGGCGTGGGTGGCAACACGTCTGGCACGCGCGGCAAGCTCGGCCTCTTCTTCTATGAGCGCAAGCTCAAGAGCCACGCCAACCAGACGATTGATCAAATCGTCAAATACATCGAGGGTGAGCGCCGCGTAAAGGCTAATCCCGCCTTCGCCGATGATACTGCCGAAAACGCTTCGGATGTACTCCATTGATACCCTGTGCAAAAGCTTTACCGCTCTTCACATCAACTGTGAACACTTCAGGTTTCGAATCAGTAGCGAGCGGCCCGACAAAAATAGTTGTTGGTAGTGCCAAATGAATAAGAATGCCACTACGCAACTGCACGTCTATTCCGCCTTTTTCGTTCTCACGGGATTTGTTTTAAATCGGGGAGTGTTTCTACTTTTCCTTGCGGAGAAAGGAATGTCTGTCACGGAAATCGCGCTTTATCAAGCCCTGTTCAACATAGCAACGGTCGTCCTCGAGCTGCCAACAGGGCTGATAGGCGATTTCTTTGGAAAGAAGTTTTCGATTCAAGTGGGCGTGCTGCTGCTTTTCTTCCATACCGCCGGCATGCTGTTGCTCTCAGGCCCCTTTCTTGTCGTGCTTTCCCTTGTTGAGGCACTCGCCTACTCCCTTCAATCGGGATCCGAACAAGCACTTTTATATGAAATTGCCCGAAATGCCGGTCAAGGAGAGCGCTTCCTCACCATCAACGCTCGGCTGCTTGCCGCGCAATCAATCGCTACGGGAATGGCAATTGTGCTCGGATCTTTCATTGCCCAAGTATCTTGGAGTGCCCTCTACGTATGTGTCTCCGTTTTCTATCTCCTGCAGCTTTTCCTTCTGTATCCCATTGAGAGGACGGAAACGACCCGTTCTGAAAGATCAGAAAAGGGGAGGTTTGACGCAGCCAAGATGTTCAGGCGCGAGACCTGGCGCGTTGGAGAATCCGCTTTTGCGGTATTGCTTCTCCTCATCGGCACAAGCATGCTCGACGGATTCTACGGGAGTTATTACAACTTGAATCAGTTGGTATTCGACGCATTTGATGCTCCCGTCTCCATAATAGGAATCTTTTTCGGTGCATCCTATGCAGTAAATGCGACGGCCTACATTGCAGCAGATTTCTTCTCATCGCGTTTCGGGAAAAGAAATACCATGCTCGTCTCGATGCTAATCGAGGCTGGCCTTTTCTTGATTCTTCCGTGGCTCGCTTCAAATCCTCTGTGCTTGTTTGGCCTTAGCATGGTGCTTTGTTTCCTCCCAGAAGTGGTGTACATCACTTCGGAAAACTTAATCCAAGACGCGATAGCGGACGATCTCCGCGCGACGATCCTTTCCGCCGCGTCTCTGGTAAGGGCCCTCTTTTCCGCAATGTTTTTCTCCATATTTGGACATGTGTTGGGGTTATATCCCATTCAGATAGCGCTCGGTATTATTGGTGCAATCGCGATAGCAATTACCGCCGTTGTTTCATTAAAAATGGTAGGAATGCAGGTCTCCAAGAATTGATATATCGATTGACGAGCTATCCGAAGCGTCGAGCCTTCTTGATGGACATGACTATCCGTCACAAATCATTCCGCGCATCGCCGGGGTTCCAGTAATACTCGATATATCTGGATGCCCTCATTCCCCTTTTTGAGGGTCCCAAAAAGACTACCCGTGTGGGTTTGGCTAGGTTCGGGTGCCGTCCGCGCCGTGCGGTAAAATCGTTCAGTCAGAACACGAACCCGCATCGGAGCTCATCACATGGCATTCGTCCATCTGCACAATCACACTGTTTTTTCCATGCTCGACGGCGCAACCCGTATCCAGGATATGGTCAACCGTGCCGTTGAGCTGGGCATGCCCGCCGTGGCCATCACCGACCACGGCTACATGTACGGCGTGCCCGACCTGGCGCTGGCCTGCGACGCCGTCAACCACAACACGCCCGAGTACAAAACCTGGAGCCACGACAAGGCCTTCTTGGAAAAGGACCGCCGCGACGAGCTGGTGGAGCCCGATCCCGAGGAAAACCCGCGCGAGCATGCCCAGTATGTGAAGGACATGGCCATGTGGGACGAGAAGGGCAACATCGACGAGCTCAAGCCGCCCCTGGTCATCAAACCCATCTTTGGCTGCGAGGTCTACTTTACGCCGGACGAGACGCTCGCCCGCGACCACAAGCCCGAGCTCTACCACATGATCCTTCTGGCCAAGGACCAGGAGGGCTACGTCAACCTGATGCAGACGGTCTCCGAGGCCGCCGTACAGGGCTTTTACTACAAGCCCCGTGTGACGCTCGACAACCTGCGCCGCCACGCCAAGGGCATGATCTGCACGAGCGCCTGTATCGCGGGCATTATTCCCAAATACATCGACCGCGGTGACATGGAAGGCGCCATCAAGTGGGCCGAGACCTTCCGTGACACCTTCGACCCCGGCGACTTCTATATCGAGATTCAGGAACACGGCATCACCACCGACAACGGCCTGACCGACGAGCAGATGGACCGCACGCTCATCGACATTGCCAAACAGGTGGGCGTCAAGGTCATCGCCACCAACGACTTCCACTATCTGCGTCGCGAGGACGCGCCCGTGCAGGACGTCATCATGTGCATCGGTATGAACGCCAAGGTCGACGACCCCAACCGCATGCGCATGACCGGCTCGGAGTTTTACATGAAGACCGAGGAGGAGATGCGAGCGATGTTCCCGTATTGCCCCGAGGCCTGCGACAACACGCTCGAGATCGCCGACAAGTGCTACGTGGAGCTCGACTGGGACTCCATCATCCTGCCGCGCTTCCCGTTGCTCGACCCCGGCGAGACGCACGAGAGCCAGTTCCGCCGCGAGTGCGAGAAGGGTCTGCGCCAGCACTATGGTGACGACTGGGCCACGCGCGAGATCGGTGGCGTCAACATCAAAGAGCGCTTTGAGTACGAATACAAGGTCATCTGCGACAAGGGCTTTGCCGCCTACTTCTTGATCGTCGCCGAGTACGTGCAATGGGCCAAGGACAACGGCATCGGCGTCGGCCCCGGCCGTGGTTCTGCCGCCGGCGCTATCGTCGCCTACGCCATGAACATCACCGCGTTCGACCCGCTCGAGAACGGCCTGATGTTTGAGAGGTTCCTCTCCCCGCAGCGTACCGAGATGCCCGATATCGATATGGACTTCGACGATGAGCGGCGCCTCGAGGTCGTGGAGCACGTTCGCCAGCTCTACGGCCCTGAGAAGGTCACCCACGTCATCACCTACTCGACCATCAAGGCCAAGCAGGCCATCAATGATGCCGCGCGCGTCCTGGACTACCCGGTCTACATGGGCCAGCGCCTGTCCAAGATGGTCTCGAGCGACCCCAAGGTCAAGCTCAAGCAGGTGCTCGACAAACAACCCGGCAAAGAAGATCTGTTTAACCCCGATTTTGCCGAGGCCTATAAAAAGGACGACGACGCCCGCCGCATCATCGACACGGCGCTCTCGATCGAGGGCCTCACCCGTGGCGAGGGCGTGCACGCGTGCGCCGTTCTGATCTGCCGCGACCCCGTCAACGAGCACGTGCCCACCAAGCTTGATACTAAAGGCGGCGTCGAGATTACCCAGTACGAGGGCCATACCGTTGCCGACATGGGCCTGCTCAAGATGGACTTCTTGGGCCTGCGTACGCTGACGGTTATCTCCAAGGCCAAGGCAAACATCAAAAAGAACTTCGGCATCGACATCAAAGAGGAAGAGATTCCCTTTGACGACCCCGAGATCTTTAAGCTCATGGGCTCCGGTCACACCGCCGGCGTCTTCCAGGTCGAGTCCGCCGGCATGACGGCCACGATCAAGAACATGAAGCCTACCGAGTACAAGCACGTCGTGGCATTGATCGCCCTGTACCGCCCGGGCCCGCTGGGCGCCGGCATGGTCTCGTCCTACATCAACCGTATGAACGGCAAGGAGCCGGCCGTCTCCTACGACGACCGTCTGGACGACATCCTGGGCGAAACCTACGGCACCATGGTCTACCAGGAGCAGGTTATGCTCATCTCCGTCGAGATGTGCGGCTTCTCCAAGGGCGAGTCGGACTCGCGTATCCGTAAGCCCGTGGCTAAGAAAAAGATTAAGCTGCTCACGTCGACGGTGCTCCACTGGGAGGATGGCTCGGACGAGACCACCTACGACCACTGGATGAACGGCGCTATCAAGAACAACTACACGCGCGAGGTCGCCCAGAAGATTTGGGACGATGTTCTCGAGTTCGCGTCCTACGCCTTCAACAAGTCGCACTCCGCCGGCTACGCCATCCTGGTTATGCAGACGGCATGGCTCAAGGCGCACTATCCGCACGAGTACATGGCGGCCGTTCTGACGTCCTACACGGGCAAGACCGACAAGATCGTGCACTACGTCTCGGCATGCCGTCACGACGGCATCCCCGTGCTTTCGCCAGATGTCAACGAGTCCGGCACCGAGTTCACGGCTACCAAGGAAGGCGTGCGCTTTGGTCTGGCCGGCATCCGCGGCGTGGGCACCGGCGTGGCGCAGGCGATTATCGCCGAGCGCGAGGCGGGCGGCCCGTTTAAGACGCTGCATGACTTTGTCGAGCGCGTGGACTCGAGCCAGGCCAACCGCCGCGTGATCGAATCGCTGATCAAGGCAGGTGCCTTCGACTCCACGGGCTATCCGCGCCGCCAGATGATGCACTTTGTGGACAAGAACAACCCCGAGAACATCATCGACGCCGCGATAAAGCGCCAGAAGGACCGCGCGAGCGGCCAGACCTCGTTCTTCGACATGTTTGGTGATGTTGAGGGCTCGGGTTTCGAGGTCAGCGTGCCCGATCCGGACGGCCAGGAATGGGACCGCCACCTTAAGCTGAGCCAGGAGAAGGAGGTTCTGGGCATCTATGTCTCGGACCACCCGCTGCGCCCGTTTGAGTATGCGCTCAGCAAAGCGCGCGACTTCTCGTTCTCGCAGATCGACACCGGCTACGAAGTTCAGAATCCTACGGGCGGCACCATCAACCAGGAGATTCCCGAGGGCAAGGCGCTGTGGTGGGCCGGCATGGTCTCGAGCGTGTCCAAGCGCGTGACCAAAAACGGCGACCCCATGGGCATCGTGCAGCTCGAGGACATGGAAGGCGAGGCCACCGTCGTGGTGTTCCCTAAGACCTACAAGGAGGCCGAGGGGTACCTGTACGGCGAGGTCGATCCCGAGACGGGCGCGCAGCTGTCCGACGCCTTTGTGCGCATTAAGGGCAAGCTCGAGCGCTCGGACCGCGGCGACCAGATCATCGCGCAGGAGATCGTGCCGCTGGAGCTCAACGAGGAGAACAACAAGCCTAAGGTGTTTGAGGTCATGGTACCCAACAGCCGCTTTAGCCAGGGCAATATGGCCCGCCTGGCCACGGTGCTCACCACTAACCCGGGCGGCGACCGCGTGGAGATCTTTATCGAGCAGGTGGACGGGCGCGTGCTGCGTGCCGAGGTGCCTGCCAAGGTCAACGCGCGCTCGATTCCGTTGCTGGCCGAGGCCAAGGCCATCGTGGGTAACCAAGGCAGAGTGACGGTGATCTAAAGGCGACCTTGCTGGTCCGCGCGAGATTGGAGGAAGTGATGGCGCAGGGGACGTTTGTGCAGGCGCTCCGGAAAGAGGCGGCGCTGAGCGGCACCTTTATGAAGGGCCGCTCGCTCATGCTCAACGGCGCCGTGCTGTCGATTGAGGACAGCGGCTCGCGCTTCTCCAAAAACGTGACGGTTGAGGGTGCAGTGCGTGGCTCGCGCGGCGACCTGTACAAGACGCACGTGGCGCTCGACATGGACGAGCACGAGGTGATCGACTACGACTGCGATTGCCCCGCTGCCTATCGCTACCCCGGCATGTGCAAGCACGCCATCGCCACGGCGCTGGCGTACCTGGATGCCAGCGGCATTGAGCCCGTCGAGGGGCTGCGCACGCCGGTCCGCACGTTTACGGCGGCGCCCAAGCAAGCCGCGCGTCCCTCGTCCGCCGCACCGGCCGTCAACCCTAACTTTCCCTTCCCGGCGCCAGTTCCCACGAGCCCGAGCCTCATGAAGGCGCTCTCCGATCTTTCGGACGCGCGCATGGATGAGTTGGCGGGCATGCGCCGCAAGCTCGCCGGCACTGTCGACCCCGATGCCCCCAAGGCGGTGTTGGAGCCCTCGCTGGTGCCGTACTACAATCCGCTGTTTGCCGACCGGTTTAGCTGGGCGCTCGAGCTTCGCATCCGCTGCGGCTCGGTGTCCTACGTGGTCAAGGACATCGACGGCATGGCCGCCGCCTACGTGCGCGGCGGCACGTTCTCGTACGGCAAAAAGCTCACATTCCTCCATGCGCCCGAGGCCTTTGACGAGGTTTCGGTGCGTCTGCTCGACCTTGTTGTGGCAACGGTTGTGTATCTGAGCGACATCACAAGTTCGCGTTCGGCGTCGTACGATTTTGCACGCAGCGGCTTTGTCGCCGAGCGCCAGCTGCCGCTGTCCGAGCATGACATCGTATACATGCTGGACTTGCTGCGTGGCCGGACCATTTCCTTTGAGCCCGCCTGGTCGCGGGGAACGACGACGCATCGTTCCTACGAGGTGGCGGTTGAGTTGTCGCCGGTGGGGGAGGACGAGGTCTCGGCAAAACAACCGCCGCTCCTTGCCGCCAAGATCGCGCCGGCGGCTGGTGGCAGCTACGACCTGCGCCTGCCGGCCGATACGTACTGCTTTGTCGCAGGCGACGCAGCCTATCTGGTCGACACGCACCGCGCGCGCCGCGCCGATGCAGCGTTTGCCCAGCATGCCGCACCGTTTCTGTCGCGTCTGCTGCCTTGTCGCACGCCGGTCCATATCGCCGCCGAACAGGTGGGCGAATTCTGCCGCATGGCACTGCCCGTGCTGCGCGAATACACCGATCTCACCGCTCCCGCCGTGCTCGACACCGTGGCGCCCGAGCCGAGCTTTGCCATGGCAATCGGTGTCGACGACGAGCTCGTGACCTGCAAGATTACGGTTGCCTACGGCGATTGGTCGGCAGATCTCTTTAGCCTGGGTGCTCCGGGAAGCCCCTTCGAAGAACAGCGCCCGGGCGTGCCGCCGCGCGACGAGATAGCAGAGTTTCGCGTTATGGATACGGCGGCCCTGTATTTCGACTTTTACGAGGGCGGCTTGGCGTTTGAGGAGCGCGACGACGAGAGCCTGTTCCACTTGCTGACCGAGGGCTTGTCTGCCCTGTCCGAGCTGGGCGAGGTCATGCTCAGCGACCGCCTACGCCAGATCTCGGTGCGCCCTGCGCCCAAGCTTTCGGTGTGCGCGACCGTCAAGAGCAACCTGCTCGATGTCGAACTGGGCGCGAGCGGTCTTTCGGCGGCAGATCTTGCCATCTATCTGGACTCGTACAAGCGCCACCAGACGTTTGCGCGCCTGACGTCCGGCGACATCGTGCGCCTGGACGAGGGTGCCCGCGCCGCGTTTGGTCTTGCCGAGGACCTGGGCGTCGATGCCGTCGATCTGCTCGACGGCGTGTCGCTTCCCGCGTCGAGTACCCTGTTTGTCGACAGCATGCTCGCGCGCACGCCGGCGCTTGAGGCCGATCGCGACGCTGCATTCCGTCGTACCGTCGAGCGCTTGGATACGCTCGGCAAGATGGACTTTACGGTGCCGGTCTCGCTCAAGGCCACACTGCGCGGCTATCAGGTCGACGGCTACCAGTGGCTCGGTTCGCTCGAGCATCTGGGCCTCGGCGGCATCTTGGCCGACGATATGGGCCTGGGCAAAACATTGCAGATGATCGCACATATCCTGGCGCGCGTGGAGGCGGGGGACGCTAGGCCCACGCTTGTGGTGTGCCCTGCGTCGCTCGTGTATAACTGGACTGCCGAGCTGGAGCGCTTTGCGCCTTCGCTCGACGTGTGCGCCATCGTGGGTGCCAAGGCGCAGCGCCGCGTGCAGATAGCCGGCGCTGACGAGCATAACGTGGTCATAACGTCGTATGACCTCATGCGGCGCGATATCGACGAGTATGCCGAGCAGGACTTTGCCCGTGTGGTGCTCGACGAGGCCCAGTACATTAAAAACCCGCTCACGCAGGTGGCGCACGCCGCCAAGCGTCTGCCTGCCGGCGTGCGCTTTGCCCTGACGGGCACGCCCATCGAAAACCGCTTGTCCGAGCTCTGGAGCATCTTCGACTTTTTGATGCCGGGCCTGCTTGGCTCGCGCGAGTCGTTTGCCAAGCGCTTCGAAAGCCCGGTCGAGCACGCCGAGGGTGACAGCGCCGCTCGCTTGCAAGCGCTCGTGTCGCCGTTTGTGCTGCGCCGCGTTAAGGAAGACGTGGTGGCCGACCTGCCCGAGAAGATCGAAGACACCGTCATGGCACAGCTCACCGGCGAGCAGCGCAAGCTCTACCTGGCCAACCAAGACCGTATCGCCCAGCAGGTGCAGCATCGCGAGGCATCCGAGTTTAAGAAAGACAAGCTCAAGGTGCTCGCCGAGCTCACCAAGCTGCGCCAGATCTGCTGCGACCCGCATCTACACTACGAGGACTACAAGGCAGGGAGCGCCAAGCTCGACGCTTGCATGGAGCTCGTGCACGGTGCGCTCGACGGCGGGCACCACATTCTGCTGTTCAGCCAGTTCACGGGCATGCTCGATATCATTGGCAAGCGCCTGGCCAAGGAGGACATCGGCTTTCTTAAGCTCACGGGCGCATCGTCTAAGGAGAGCCGCGCCAAGATGGTCGCGCAGTTCCAGGCGGGCGAGGTGCCGGTGTTTCTGATCTCGCTCAAGGCGGGCGGCGTGGGCCTCAACCTGACGGCGGCCGACGTGGTCATCCACTACGACCCGTGGTGGAACGTGGCCGCGCAGGACCAGGCGACCGACCGCGCGCACCGTATTGGCCAGCAACATACCGTGACCGTGTACAAGCTCATCGCCAAGGACACGATCGAGGAGCGCATCATGCAGATGCAGGAGTCCAAACGCGACCTGGTCAACAGCGTGCTCGGCGGCGACGGCATCTCCTCGGCGCTGTTTACCCGCGAGGATGTTCTGGCACTGCTCGGCGGCGACGGGCGCTAACCCGCTCGGGTGGGGCCGCCAGGGCGGATAGCGCACGTTGCCCCATCGTCCCCGCTCGTTATGTGTTCATTTGCGATGCCGTGGATGGTTCGCTTGCCTTTGGGCATAAGAAGCATCGAGAACATCGGCACATCAGCAAAGGAGAACATTATGGCGAAATTCTTTAAGGACCCCGACGGCAAGCTCATTGCCGCCCTTGGCAACGACGTTGCAACCCCCGCCGGCTGCACAGAGCTGACCGCGAACACCGAGGACGCGGCGCACGAGAAGCACGTGCCGGTCGTCGAGAGCGAGCGCGACGGTCACGTGATCCGTGCGCGCGTGGGCTCGGTCGAGCACCCTATGGTGCCCGAGCACTACATCGAGTGGATCGCCCTTGAGGCCGAGGGCCGTCTGGAGGTCCATTACCTTGAGCCCGGCATGAAGCCCGCAACGTTTTTTGCCGGCGGCTCCAAGACCGGTACCGTCTATGCCTATTGCAACCTGCACGGGCTGTGGTCCGCGACGTTCTAGGAGCGCGCCCCCGCTCGGGGTATCATAGCTAGCATATGCACATGCGAGCGCCGACTGCATCATGCGGCCGGCGCTTTTACTACGACAACGATGGTTTACGACGGAAAGGGCTGAGCCATGAAGCTCGCACTTGCACAGATCGATATGCGCCTGGGTGATATTGAGGGTATCTGCGGTCGCATCGAGGACCAGGCGCGCCTAGCCCACGAGCGCGGTGCGCGCGTGCTGTGCGTGCCGGCTCCGCTCTTTATGGGAACCCTGCCCGGCGGCCTGGTGGGCGCTGCCGACTTTGAGCACGACATGCTTGCCGGCTTGACCGGCGTCGCCGAGCGTATCCAGGAGCTCGACATGATCTGCATCGTGCCCGCGGCGGTTTCGTTTGAGGGCCAGCCCCTGCTCGACTACATGATGCTCAAGGACGGTCATGTGGTGCCGGCCCGTTCGAGCATTGCCCTGCAGCGCGGTGGGAACGGCGATGCCCGTTGGGCACCGCCGGTGTTTGACGTGGACGGCGTGCGCATCGCGGTGATCTTCGACTTGGACCGCGAGCTCGAGATGCTGCCGACCGGCGTCGACCTCATTGTCTATTTCCAGTTCAACGCGTTTGATATGACCGACCGCGAGACCGCCGCGATCGCCGCCGTGCGCAGCGGAGCCTATCGCAAGATCGCATCTAAGCGCAGCGTGTGGTTTGCCTGCATGGCGCCGGTCGGTGCGTACGACGAGTCGGTGTATACCGGCGGGTCGTTTGTACTCGACGACTGCGGCCGCGCGGTGGCCCAAGCGCCGTGTTTTGAGGAGAGCCTGCTGGTTCAGGAGATCCAGCGCGGTGTGATGCTCGATGCCTTGGAGGACCACGAGCTGCCCGAGTTTCGCTCCGAGGAATGGCTGTGGCAGGCGCTGGTGCTCGCCGTTCGCGATAACGCCCGCGCCCGCGGTACGTCGCGCGCCGTGGTGGCGCTCGAGGGCGACCTGCCGTCGTCCCTGCTGGCGGCGCTTGCCGTCGACGCCCTAGGTCCGCGCAATGTGGTCGGCCTGGTGTTGGGACGCAACCGCATCTTTACGCCGGCGCAGGAGGAGGCCGAGGCTGCTCGCTGTGCCGCCGTTCGCGCCATTGCCGAGCGCCTGCATATTCGCACGGTTGAGCGCGATGCGCCGGATGCCGCGCGTGTGCTCGACCGCGATGTGTCGGCGGGCGACGCCGAGCGCCTGCGCTCTCGCACGCTGGGCCTCATGCTGGAGGATACGGCGCTCGAGCTGGGTGCGATGGCGCTGAGTCCGCTGTCCAAAACTGAGTACGCGCTGGCGGCGCCCGCGCTTTGCGGCGGCTACCAGGGCGATTATGCGCCCTTTGGTGACGTATACCTGTCGACGCTCGAGTTTGTGGCGCGCGTGCGCAACCGCACGTCCGCCGTGGTGCCGCAGGAGCTCGTGACGCTCAACGCGGTGGAGGATTGCATGGAGCGCGTGCTGGCGCGGGCGCTCTCGACGCTCGACGGCCCGGTCGACATGCTCGATCGTGCGGCGCAGCTGCTCGGCGGACTTGAGCCGGGCGAGGTCGATGGCACGCTCGAGTCGCACGTCGACCGCAACCGTCCCTTCGACGACATTCCGATGGCTGCCGGCAAGCCCGAGGCCTGCTCACTGCTGCTGATGCTCGTGCGCCAGGGAGAGGCGGCTCGCCGCCAGCTGCCGACGGCGCCGATCGTCTCGGCCCGGTCGTTTGCCGAGCGTGCCTGGCCGTATATGCTCGCGTGGTCCGACCTGGGGCTCGACGGCAAGGAACGTATGACGGTCGATGCGCTGGCGCGCGCCGAGGTGAACCGCTTTGCTGACGAGGATACAAGCGAGCGCATGCGTGGTGAGATGATGGGCATACTGGGTGACCTGCTGGGTATTTCGCCCGAGCAGATGGAGGAGCTGCGCTCCGAGGACGGCCAGCGCCGCCTGCACGAGGGCATGAAAAAGTTTGAGGGCGAGGTCCAGGACGCCATCGATAAGATGATGGGCGGCCAGGGCGGACCGCAGGGTGGGCCCCAGGGCACGCCGATGCCGCAACCGCCGGTTGATCCCCGACAGTTCCCATTCTTCAGCCAAAACTAACTATGGGATGGGATTCGCTCCCAACCCCGATACTTCAACTAAGCATCTTGGCCCCGTTGTGTTATTCTAGAACAGACGTTCGTGAATGATGCGTGGGGCCTTGCCTTGCGCCGTGCTTGTGGCGAGGGGAGGTTGGCTTGGTCATTTTGGGTATCGACCCCGGTTTGGCCCATACGGGTTGGGGGATTATCGAGGAGCGGCGCGGCGAGGTTCGCTGCCGTGCCTACGGTTGTATTGAGACCAGTGCCGGAAGCCCGCTCGCGGTGCGCCTGTCTCATATCGCCCGCGACCTCAAAGGCGCCGTGGAGCGTTATCGACCCGATACCGCTGCTATCGAGAGCATTTACTTTGGCGCCAACGTTCGCTCGGCCATCCCTACTGCGCATGCCCGCGGTGCTGCACTCGTGGCGCTTTCGGAATGCGCGCTCGAGATCGGCGAGTACACGCCTATGCAAATCAAGCAGGCTGTGGTGGGCACCGGTGCCGCAGATAAGCGGCAGGTCGCCTACATGGTGCGCACGCTCACGCAGCTCGACCATGACCCGCATCCCGACCATGCCGCCGATGCCCTGGCTTGCGCCATCTGCCACGTAAACCTCAGCCGCACCCGGGCGCTCACCGGTGGCGAGTTCTATCAACAGAGAGGAACCGGATACTGATGATTTCCCAGCTCCATGGAACGCTTGTCGAGGCCACGATGAGCTCGGCCGTCGTCGATGTGTCGGGCGTGGGCTTTGAGCTCGGCATCTCGGGCAGCACTGCCGCCACGCTGCCGACGCCCGGCGGCGAGGTTCGCCTGTATACCCGTATGCAGGTGCGTGAGGACGCCATGACGCTCTTCGGTTTTGCCTCCAAGGACGAGCGCACGATGTTCGATCGGCTCGTGTCCGTCTCGGGCGTCGGTCCGCGCCTGGCGCTTGCCGTGCTCTCTACCTATACCGTGGGACAGCTGTATTCCCTGGTAATGGCCGAGGACGACAAGGGCATGGCCAAGGTGCCCGGTGTGGGCAAAAAGACCGCGCAGCGCCTCATCTTGGAACTCAAGAGCACCTTTGCCAAGGACAAGGGCTTTGTGCCGGTCGACGTGATTCCCGGCCAGGTTGCGATGCCGGTCCCCGCCGCCGCTCCCTCGGCGATCGATGACGCCCGTGCGGCGCTCCTTTCCATGGGCTTTAGCCCGCAGGAGACCGATGTTGCCCTGAGCGGGTATGATGGGCAGAATATGCGTGTCGAGGATCTGCTCGGCGCGGCGCTTAAGCGACTCGGAATGGATGCGTGATGTGGGAAGCCGATGACTCTCAGGACCTGTGGGCGACGCCCGGCACCTCGCCGGCGGCATCCATGGCGCACGGTGAGCGCATGGTGGGCTCGGAGCTGACGCCCGAGGACCTCGATGTCGACCGCACCTTGCGCCCCCAGCGCCTGGATGACTACTGCGGTCAGGAGCATATCAAGCAGAGCCTTCGCGTGCTCATCGAGGCGGCGCAGAGCCGCGGCGAGACACTCGACCACGTGATTTTCTCGGGCCCTCCGGGTCTGGGCAAGACCACGCTGGCCACGGTTATCGCCAACGAGCTGGGCGCTCAGATCAAGACGACGAGCGGTCCGGCCATCGCGCGCACCGGCGACCTGGCTGCAATCCTTACCAACCTGCAACCGGGCGACGTGCTGTTTATCGACGAGATCCACCGCCTCAACCGTTCGGTCGAGGAGGTCCTGTACCCTGCGATGGAGGACTTTGCCCTCGATATCGTGATCGGCAAGGGTCCGGCGGCGCGCTCGATTCGCCTGGATATTCCCAAGTTTACGCTGGTGGCGGCCACGACCCGTTCGGGCATGTTGACCGGCCCGCTACGTGACCGCTTTGGCATCTCGTATCGCTTGGATTACTACACCGTCGAGGAGCTCGCCCAGATTGTGACACGCTCGGCGACCATTCTGGGTGTGACGATCGACCATCCCAGCGCGCTCGAGATCGGCTCGCGCTCGCGCGGTACGCCGCGTCTTGCCAACCGTCTGCTCAAACGCGTGCGCGACTATGCGCAGGTGCGCGGCAACGGTCCTATTGAGCTCGATATTTGCCGGCAGGCGCTCGAGTTCTTCGAGATCGACGAGCTCGGCCTGGACTGGATGGATATTCGCATCTTGGAGACACTCGCCAAGACGTTCTCCGGCCGTGCCGTGGGCCTGACGACGCTTGCCAGCGCGGTGGGCGAGGACCCGGGTACGCTCGAGGATGTCTATGAGCCCTATCTGCTGCAGTGTGGCTTGATGATTCGTACACCGCAGGGTCGCCAGGCAACCCTTCGCACATTCGAGCATTTGGGTATTGAACCGACCCTGTAGGAATGGGCTTGTTTTAGCGCATCTGTAGGCTATCGCTGGGCATCGGGTAAACATATCGCCGTTCGTCGGTTACGGGCGTTTTACTATTGCGCGCGCGTGCTATGCTGGATTGGTCTTTTTCTCATCCGGTAACGAAAGGACCGCCCATGCCTACTGACATCGAAATCGCACGTTCTGTTACGCCGCTGCCTATTACCGAGGTGGCCAAGAACGCCGGCGTCGACGTTAAGCATCTGATTCCGTATGGCTTCGACAAGGCAAAGGTCGACTATTCTCTGCTCAACGAGCCGACCGACCACCAGGCCAAGCTTGTCCTCGTGACCGCTATCAATCCCACGCCCGCAGGCGAGGGAAAGACCACCACGACCATCGGCCTGGCCGACGGTCTGCGTCGTCGCGGCGTCAAGAGCGCCGTGGCCCTGCGCGAGCCTTCGCTCGGCCCCGTGTTTGGCGTGAAGGGCGGTGCCGCCGGTGGCGGTTGGGCCCAGGTCATCCCCATGGAGGACATCAACCTGCACTTTACCGGCGACTTCCATGCCATCGGTGCCGCCAACAACCTGCTGGCAGCCATGCTCGACAACCATATTCAGCAGGGCAACCAGCTCGGCATCGACGTTAAGCGCATCACCTGGAAGCGCGTTGTCGACATGAACGACCGTCAGCTGCGTCATGTCATCGACGGCATTGGCGGCAAGGCCCAGGGAGTGCCGCGCGAGGACGGCTTCGACATCACTGTTGCCTCCGAGGTCATGGCAATCCTGTGCCTGTCCACGAGCATCAATGACCTCAAGGAGCGCCTGGGCGAGATTGTTGTCGGCTACAGCTATGCCGGCGAGCCCGTCCGCGCCCGTGACCTTAAGGCTCAGGGTGCCATGGCGGCCCTGCTCAAGGACGCGCTCAAACCCAACCTGGTTCAGACACTCGAGGGCACGCCTGCGTTTGTCCACGGCGGTCCCTTCGCCAATATTGCCCACGGCTGTAACTCCATCATGGCCACGCGTATGGCCATGCGTTTTGGCGATGTCGCCATTACCGAGGCCGGCTTTGGTGCCGACCTGGGTGCCGAGAAATTCCTGGATATCAAGTGCCGCATGACGGGCGTTCGTCCCAGCGCTGTTGTGGTCGTCGCCACTGCCCGCGCGCTTAAGTACAACGGCGGTGTTGCCAAGGCCGACCTCAACGAGGAGAACCTCGAGGCCCTCAAGGCCGGTATGCCCAACCTACTGCGTCACGTCGACAACATTCAGAATGTCTACGGTCTGCCCTGCGTAGTTGCCATCAACCGCTTCCCGACGGACACTGAGGCCGAACTCGAGCTCATCGAGTCCGAGTGCCAGAAGCTCGGTGTCAACGTTAAGCTGTCCGAGGTTTGGGCCAAGGGCGGCGAGGGCGCGCTCGACCTGGCCGATGAGGTCATGCGCCTGATCGAGCAGCCGAGCGAGCTCAAGTTTGCCTACGAGGACGGTGCCGATGTGGCCGACGCCCTGGAGGCCGTTGCCACCAAGGTCTACCGCGCCGATGGCGTTGACTTTACGCCGGCTGCCAAGCGCCAGCTCGCCGAGCTGCGCGAGAACGGCTTTGGCAACCTGCCGGTGTGCGTGGCCAAGACGCAGTACAGCTTTAGCGACAACGCCAAGGCGCTGGGCGCTCCCGAGGGCTTCCGCATCACCGTGCGCGAGCTCAAGGTTTCCGCCGGTGCCCACTTTGTGGTCGCGCTGACCGGCAGCGTTCTGACCATGCCCGGCCTGCCCAAGGTTCCCGCGGCCGAGAACATCGACCTCGACAACGACGGCAACATCACCGGTTTGTTCTAATCCTGCTGCTCATAGCCGCTTGCCCGCCCCGCCGCGCCTACCAAGGCCCGGCGGGGCTTTTTCCTCCGTCCCCAAGGGATCATTTTTTGCGGCGGTAATGTTGCGCAACAAGAATCACGATTTCTCCCGTACGGTGTAGTTGGAAGAACTGCGCGGGCGCATTGCGGCTGCGGCGAGAGACGGGAGATGCGATGTATTGCACCAAGTGTGGAGCTCAGATACCCGATGGCTCCGCGTTTTGCACGAGCTGCGGCGCTCGCATGGGCGGCGCCGAGGACCAGGCGGAGCCTGTGGCGTTTCCGGTGGAGGACGCGCCGGCGTCCGCCCCTGCGGGACAGCAAGCTCCTCAGGGTGCCTCGGCTCATATGGCGGCGCAGCCTCGTTATGAGGAGCCTATGACCGAGCCTGCCGAGGCCTCGCAGCCGTTTGTTCCGACGCCGCAGCCCAAGAAACCCAAGCACAGGGGTCGCATCGTCGCGGCCGTTATCGGCGGCGTGGCCGTTGTCGCCATTGTCGCCGCTATCGTGATCGTGCCGCGTATTGGCGCGTCTTCCGAGGTAACCTCGGGTGGCAAGGGCTACGTTGTCTGCGCGTGCGAGACTAAAGTGCTGCCCAAGAACAGCAAAGGAAAAAAGCTCAAGAGCTATACCGTCGAGCTGGCGCCGGTGTCCGGCAAGGGCAAGAGCTACACCATCAAGGTCGATGGCGAGGACGGCTTTGCCATGGAGGACTTTGGCGAGCTGCCCGATCAGAAGTACCAGATGACCATTACCTCGGGCAAGGGCAAAAAGAAGAGCACGACCACCATGAAGGTGGACTATGCCAAGGAAGGCTCGGACGCCCCTAAGAACGTTGAGCTCACGCAGTCCAAGAAGGAGGCCAAGGCTTCTGCCAAGGCAGCGGTCAAGACGGCAGATGAGCTGTTCACCGACAAGATCCTCGAGTATCAGAAAAAGTACGGCGAGGGTGAGGCTGTCGAGATTGATGATTCTTCGATGTTTGGAACACAGGGTGTTGCCTACGCTAAACTTATCGATTTTGACGGCGATGGCCAGGACGAACTGCTGATTGAGTACTCTGACGAGCCGATTGAAAACGACAATGGCGCCACTGCTGCCAAGGTAGAGGTCTGGGCTTATCGCGATGGTGGGATCGAGGAGGTATACGAGCCCGATACTCTGGTCTACACCATGTGTGCCGGCGTCTCGCTTCGCGTGTGCGAATATGATGGCACCTATGGATTCAAACGGTATCTGCATGATGGGGAGACAATTAATTTCAAAGAAGTCCCTGATGGCTTTAACCAATCCCATGATGGCTACGAGTGCGAATTCAACGCCTATGACGGCAAGTCATTTAGCGCCATTGTTGGCCCTGCGTCGATTGACGATTCGAAGGTGAAAGATATCAATGAAGTGCGTGAGTTTGACGCTGAGTTGTTCAGCAGCGAGGAAGTTGTAGCAAAAAGCATCGCAACGGTGGCCACGACGCTGGAGCAGCTGAAGTCGAAGGACGCTGGCGATGATGCGCAGGCGAGCTACGAGGCCGTCTCCGCCACGCAGGATGTCAACTTTACGGCTGCGGTTGGCGAAGGCCCGCTGAATCCGTCCCCCGATGATACGTGCCAGATTTCGGCTACGTGGACCTATCCTCAGGTGAAGGGCCAGGGCGTGGGTGTCGCCAAGTTTAACAAAGATATGGTTCAGCTGGTCGCGGATACGCTCGAAGCGAGCAAGCAGGCCTCGATGGATGACGAGGACAGCCGCGTGACCATGATGTACACTGCCGAGATCGTCTCGATTGACGGCGATATCGCTTGCGTGCGTACGTTCACCAGCAGTTATCAGCCTCCGTATCGATCGGTGCAGAAAACGAGGTCGGCGTACTACAACCTCAAGACGGGTGAGCAGGTTTCGCTCGAGGACTCGCTTGCGCAGCATGGGCTCTCGTTCGATACCCTCAAGAGTGAGGCCAAGCAGGCAATTAAGACGGCAAAGCCGGATATGGACTCTGTGTCCGAAGACAACATCGACGATGACGATAACTACACCGAGGACCATTTCTACTACGACGGCAAGGGCTATATCGTTGTCCTCGATACTGGCGAGTTTGACTGCATGGCATGGGATACGCACGACTTGGTTGCGCACGCATTCGACTCGAGCTATTCCAGTGGTCAGGACGTGACGCCCGAGCGAGCCAGGGCTACGTACGTACCCAATGAGTAAGGTGGACCGCGAGGGATAAATTGAACTGTCCCCGGTGGCGCAAAACGCAGAGCCACCGGGGACTTTTCCTCCGTCCCCAAGGGATCGTTAGCCGCGCTGGAGGCCGAAGAGTTTGGCGTTGCGCTCGGCGACCATCATGTTGATATCGGCGATTTCCATCTCGCCGTCAATGTAGGGCTGGTAGGTGCCGTACGGGTCGCCGGCTCCCAAGCTGCAGCTGCCGCAGTTGTCGCAACTGCCGTTGCCGCAGCCAGCGAGCGCTAGCTTGATGATTTCCTCACGTTCGGCACGCGTCGTGTCCTTGATGAGCTTGCTTTTTGCCATGACGTATCCTCGATTCGCTTGTAACCGTCAGCCGCGCATGTCTTGTAGATACCGACGGACTCTGCCCATCATAGGCTTTTGCGCTGGTAGAATGCATGGATAACTTGATGCTTACAGGCGACGGAAAGGAATCGTTGCATGGATCAGGACAAGACAACCGTGATGGGCGGCTACGGTTCCGCGCAGGCTGGCGATAGCGCCGATGCGCCCCGCGTTGTTCCCAACCTCGGTTATGTCGACCCCGCCGCGACGCAGCCTTCTGCCGAGCCCACACGAGTTATGGGCTATGGCGACGCGGCGCAGGACCCTTACGCTGCATCTCTGCAAAGCCCCTATGGCAACGCGGCGGCAGACCCGTTTGATTACGCGCCGCAGGATTCTTATGCCGCCTCGACGCCGAATCCCTATGATGACCTGCCGCAGAATCCCATTCCGCAGCCTCAGCAGACGACGTATATGCCTCGCACGGCGCAGCCTCGCTACGAGTCGCGCGAGCCGTATCGCGAGTACCCCAAGTCGATTCCGCAATATGGCGAGGACGAGGAAGAGGCGCCGTCGCGTTCGTCGAGCGTGATTAAGAAGATCCTCATCGTGCTGGCGATCTTCTTTGCGCTGTCGGTTGTGTTTGCCATCGTGTCGGGCATGCTCAACAAGCGAGGGAGTTCAACGGCCGATACCACTGCCGAGCAAACCGAGTCCGCCTCGTCTAGCACCGTCGATCTGAGTGATATCCCGGGGCAGTACTGGTCCAACGCCAAGAAGATCCTCAAGTCGCGCGGCGCCGATCTTTCGAATGCCGTGGTCCTGACTGATGATGGCTCAACGCCCGTCGTCGATGCCAACTGGGTCGTTACTTCTGCCTACTATAACGACAACGGCAACCTCGAAATTCAACTCACGCACAAGAACAGTTCGGGCAACTCGTCCGACGGCCAAAGCGGTACCGACAGCTCGAGCTCCAATACGCTGGAGGACTTGAGCAACAAGGCGCAGGAGTTGGGAGACAAGGCGCAAGAGCTGGGCGATACGGCACAAAATCTGGGCGATACCGCGCAGAACTTGGGCGACATGGCGACGGATGCCTGGAACGCCCTACAAAACGGCATCTCGGGCGCGCAGGGAAACTAGCTGTTAAGTGGGCTACAGCTGCTCGGCCGGACGGTCGGGCGAGCTAAAGCCCGAGTCAAACGTAACGACGCATGAGGCATCGGGTCGGCGCTCGTGCACGATGCGCGTGACGAGCTCCAGCAGCTCCTCGTCGGATATGTCAAAGCCGTCGGGACGCACCAGGTCAAACGAAACGAACCCGTCGTGCTCGTGCAGATCGTGGATGGAGAGCGCGGGATTGATCTGCATGACGCCGCGCTTGACCCAGCCGCGCAAGTCATCGCCGGTTGTCGCGATGGGGTCGCAGTGCAGCGTGATACCAATGCCCATCTGATGCTTGATGTCGTGTTCGATGGTGTCCAGGATCTCGTGATGTTCAAACGCATCGCCCTCGCCGGGCATTTCCACGTGCGCACTGGCAAATTGCCGACCGGGGCCGTAGTCGTGCACCATCAGGTCGTGCGTGCCTAGGACCTGGGGGTACGACATGATCTTGTCGCGGATTGCCTGGACGAGCTTGGGGTCGGGCGCTTGCCCCAACAGCGGGCTGATGGCGTCGCGCACCAGGCCCATGCCGCTGATGCAGATGAAGATGCCCACGCCCAGGCCCGCCCAGCCATCGAGGTCAAAGCCGGTCGTCTGCGAAATAAGCGCTGCGGCCAGGACCGAGGCCGAGGCAATGACGTCGTTTTTGGAATCCTGCGCCGTGGCGATGAGCGTCTCGGAATCGATGCGGTTGCCCAGCGTGCGGTTGAACGCCGCCATCCAGAACTTGACGAGCATGGACAGGACAAGGGCTGCCATGGAGAGCGCCGAATACGCGGTGGGGGAGGGCTTGATGATCTTGGTAATGGACTCGAGCGCCAGGTTGATGCCGACGGCGCAAACGAGAACGGCGACAAACAAGCCGGCAAGGTACTCGTAGCGGCCGTGGCCATAGGGGTGCCCCTCGTCGGCCGGGCGGCTGGCAAGGCGAAATCCGAGCAGGCTCACGATGTTGCTCGAGGCGTCCGAAAGGTTGTTGAAGGCATCGGCGATAAGCGAGACGGAGCCCGCGAGCAGACCAGCTATGCCCTTGGCCAGGCACAGCGTGATGTTGAGGCCGATGCAGATGAGGCTTGCGGCAAAACCCGCGTTGGTGCGGCAGGAGGTATCGACCGGCTCGCTTTCGCTGCCGGGAACAAGCGTATGTACCAGCCGATTTACAAATAGCATGGCGTATCTCCTCGCATTCTTATTAAAGGGATAGTGTAGCTCGCACAGACGCAACGTGTGCCGATGCTCAGAAAATGCAGCAATGGTCTGCCGGCGCTAACGGGCGCGAGGCGGAGGGGGCGACTATCCGCGCGCCTCCGAGTTCACTGCGCCTTCCCGTCCGACCGAGTGCTCCATTTTGGGCCACATGGGTATGGGCATGTGCCTGCCTGCCCGACATACTTAATGTCGACAGCCCCTGCGCAAAGGAGGACGTTTCCATGGACGAGATGTTTGCCATTAAATGCCAAAACTGCGGCGGCCCCATGTATTCGCACCAGGCAAAGCGCAGCTTTGAGTGCGCCTATTGCGAAACGGTTATTCCGTGGCAAGCGGACGCCGGGGAGCCCAAGAGCGCCCTGGGTATCCGTCATACGCCGCTGACGGTGGTTGACGGGCTGCTCAAGCTCACACATGTGTCGCAACTCGAGCGCCCAGAGGACCCGGACTGGTATTTCTTCAATGCGCACTGGCGCAACCAGTCGGTTCTGGAGCATCTGCTGTGGGAGGACCGCGGCACGGCGCAGGAGTTCCAAGAGGCGACGCGCGTGAGCATTCCCTGCCCCTTCTGCGGCGCGTCCTTTGAGGGGTCATCGACCCAGCGCGTGTTTGAGTGCCCGTCGTGCGGCAACAAGATTGGCGTGGCCGACCTGCTCAAGCCCGGTACGTTTAGTAAGCGCCTGACCATGGGCGTGGGTGCCGAATACGTTCCCGAACAGGGCGTCCCCTGTGAGATATCGCCGCAGCAGGCACGTGCCAACGCGCTGCAGCTGGTGCGTCAGTATCCCGATGCCTTTGCCGGGCACGATGTAGAAGACGCAATCCAAAACGACATGATGCTCTTCTATTTCCCCATGGCGTTGGCGGATTTGCGCATGATGGCGTCCTTCCCGGGCAAGGGCCTGAGCAAGGAGACCCTGGTGTACTACGAGGTGCTCGACTGGGCGTATCCGCGGGCAAACTACCTGGACGTTCGCCTTGTGGGCATTTTGGAGCCGTGGGATTTTGGCAAGGTGGGGCCGTTCGATCCTGCCATGCAGGAAGGTGACTTCCGCGTCGTTTCCGTCGATGCGTCTACCAAGGACCAGGTGGTCATTGATAAGCTGGCGCTCGATATTGCCGGCAACGATGCCGAGGCGGTGCTGGGGCTCAATAAAAAGAGCATCCGCGCCTGGGCGCGCAAGGCCCGCAAACATAAGGACGGCCTGGTGATGGTACCGGTCTACTTTGTCGATCGCCCGGCGTCGGATAGCCGCGACGGCGAGCAGGTGCGCATCGCCGTGAACGGCCAGACGGGTCGCGCGGCCGCGGTGGTGTTTAGCGACAAGCGCGAGACGCATGTGGTGGCACCGCTCAATCCCAACGTGTTGCTGTCGAGTGAAAGCACCGTGCACGCCACGCCCATCGAGGTCAAATACGTTAAATCGCCCTTCCTATACCAGATTGTACGCCGTGGAGGCGGCGAGCCACCGCGCCAAGTGGCAGCAACTGCCGAGGGCTCTTACCGAGAGGAAAAGCCCAAACGCCGCGGCCTGCTGGGTGCGCTATTTGGGAAGTAGGGGAGTGGTGCTGGTTAGTCTTATGACGCGATAGCTAGGGGTGCGGGGCAGTTTGCAGAAGCGCGAGCTGCCCCGTTTTTGTGCGGCGAGACATGGCGTCCGAGCTGCCGTAGAGACTTAGCTAAATGGCTATTTAGCTGCTTGAGATCGACCTTTGAGACGTCGATTTCTCCTGACATGAGTTTAGGGAGAAGGGCGTCGCGGAGTGCGGCAAGCAGTTCATTTTCAATTGCATTGGCGCAAATCGCTGAATAGTATGGCTGAAGCTGGTCGTCAAAAGCGTGCAGGCTTTCTTTTGGAGGAATCGGAACCGGAAGGGCATTAAGAATCTTTGTGGTCATACTAGGAACGGCTGAACCAGAATTCATGGATGCCAAATCGAGTCGCTTGATGAACTGATATGCGTACTTTGCAACGTTGGGGCTTTTAGGCACTGCATAGAACATCGTGTCTACCGTCCAAAACTTTTTACTAACATACATGACATTATTCAACGAACCCTTTCTTGGAATCAGGACAGATTCGCCACTATAGAGGAAGCGATCGACGGAACGCATATAGCCACCGGAGCCATAAACGGGGATATTTCCATCATTAAGTTTTTTGTGATCCTTGCCATACCTGATCTCAAGTAGATCTTCCA
This sequence comes from Collinsella aerofaciens, assembly GCF_040910245.1. Classification (GTDB taxonomy): domain Bacteria; phylum Actinomycetota; class Coriobacteriia; order Coriobacteriales; family Coriobacteriaceae; genus Collinsella. Next base: position 52,354 of record NZ_JBDGAY010000001.1, on the reverse strand, counting down.
GCGTGCCCATTGGCCACCCTGCAGCTTGTTCGCCAGCCGTATAGTTCGAATACAGAACGTCGCACGCCTTTACTAAATAGCCATTTACTTCACTATGTACAACGCGCCGTCCACACTGTGGCTATCGTACTCGACGAAAGGAGCAGCGTGGAAACCGTTATCAATACCGTGCTTTCGGAAATGCAGGGCCTTCTCGACCCACACCAGCTCAAGCATCTAGCCATCACACTTAGGCAAACGCTTGGACCAAAACAGGCAGAGCCAGGGCAAGACCTGCTCTCGCTATTTCTCACCGCTAAAGAAGTTGAGGGATGCTCGCCTAAAACTATTGCATACTATGAGGCAACTTTGCGGCATATGAACGCGGCACTTGCTAAGTCCTATACGCAGATCGAAAGTGATGACCTGCGACGCTATCTCAATGATTACGAGATGGCTCGCGGTTCCAGTAAAGTCACAATCGATAATATACGTCGCATCATGTCGAGCTTCTTTTCGTGGCTTGAGGATGAAGACTATATTGTTAAAAGCCCTGTAAGGCGTATTCGCCGCGTCAAAACTGCTCAAATAACCAAAGAGGTGTTAAGTGACGAGGAGCTGGAGATCTTGCGAGATGCATGCGAATCCAAGCGGGACCTTGCCATCGTTGATCTTCTCTCTTCGACCGGCATGCGCATTGGCGAGCTTGTGCGACTCGACAGGAAGGACGTCAATTTGCACGAGCGCGAATGCCTTGTAATGGGAAAGGGAAATAAACAGCGCCCTGTTTACTTCGACGCGCGCGCCAAGTTGCATCTCACGGAATATCTTGCGAGCCGTGCCGACAAGAGTCCTGCGCTTTTTGTCGCACTCGATTCCTCAGCTCGACGTATTACGGTTGGGAACATAGAGCTCCGCTTGCGTGACCTAGGCAGAAGCGCTGGCATTAATCGCGTTCATCCGCATAAGTTTCGCCGTACGCTTGCTACCCATGCTATTGACAAAGGAATGCCCATAGAGCAGGTGCAAAAGCTGCTAGGCCATGCGAAAATAGACACCACCATGCATTACGCCATGGTAAACCAGAACAATGTAAAGGCTTCGCATAGGAAGTATTTGGAATGATTGCCGAAAGTGAAGAAGTATGCGTTGAGGATCTTATTGATGAGATTGCAATGGGACCCTTCGGCTCAAATATTAAGACTGATTGCTTTGTCAACTCCGGTATTCCGGTATTTAATGGATCGAATCTAACTGGCTTTGAGACGAACGACACTGCGCTGCGCTATGTCACTCCAGAAAAAGCAAATTCCCTGGGCAACGCATTGGCCTCGCGTGGCGATATCGTAATAACACACCGTGGAACGTTGGGCCAAGTCGCGATGGTCCCCTATGACTCCAAGTATCCTCGCTACGTCATTTCGCAAAGCCAATTTCGCATTCGCTGTAATGACAAGGTGCTACCGAAATTTTTTGTCTACTATTTTCATACTCGAGAGGGGCAATGGCGGTTACTTTCGAATAAAACGCAAACTGGCGTTCCGGCGTTGGGGCGTCCAACGAGTACTTTTCGCAAGCTGTCAATGCCATTGCCCACTTTTGAGAAGCAAGCAAAAATCGTTCAGGTGATTGATACCATCCAAGAGAAAATCAAGAACAACACAAAGCTAAATGGCTATTTAGAAGAACAGTGCGAAGCGGTTGCCAATCACGAAAAAGGCCTCGCTGTCGAGCTTTCCTCGCTATGCGATTTAGTGAAAGTAAAAGCCGATTACAATGAGGCTGACTTTGATACCTACGTTTCAACAGAGTCTCTGCTCCCTGGCAAGAAGGGTAGGCAGGCACCGTCGTCCCTGCCCCAAACCGGAAAAGTTACGGTCTACAAGGCCGGGGACATTCTGGTTTCGAACATTCGCCCATACTTTAAAAAAATTTGGTATGCAGACCGAACTGGAACCTGCTCGGGTGATGTCCTAGTGTTTAGAGCCAAGCAGCCGGAGCAGTCCGGTTACCTCTATTCATGCATGCGCAGCGATGCTTTCTTCGATTACGTCATGAAGGGCGCAAAGGGCACAAAGATGCCAAGAGGGGACAAAAAGCAGATGCTCACTTATAAAGTTGCGAGTAATCCAAGTGGAGCAACCGTTGATTTTATTGAATCAGCGCTTAGCCAAGCATCAAGCTCAAGTAAAGAGAACCATCGTCTTGCCGCTCTTCGTGACAATCTCCTCCCTAAATTAATGTCAGGAGAAATCGACGTCTCGAAGGTCGATCTCAAGCAGCTAAATAGCCATTTAGGTTAGCGTTGGCTTCGATTTTTTTTGTTAGAAGTTCAGCTATTAACGCTATTTTTCTCTGCTGTTCAATATCTGGCAATTCGAGCCTAATTCTTTTGAAATTCTTTGTTGGCTGGGCTAAGGCTGGTACTCCCGTTTGATTTGCAAATGCAAGAAGCTTGCCTCGTCCCTCTCTGGTGTGAAAATAGAAAACGAGATATGGAACATATACTTTTGAAGTGTCGAAGGTCACCTTAAACTGCCGTTGAGAGCACAAATATTCTTCGTAGGCAGAATCCTCTGGGATATAGGCGATTTGTCCGAGTGTGCCGCTGATTGTGACAACTACATCACCTCTTTTAGCAATTGAACGCGAGAGTGACCTCGCTTTTTCTTCAGTAACAAACTTCGTAAGGTTGTCTGTAACCTTAAATCCCTTTAGATTTGCGCCATCAATAATGGGGAAACCAGATGGGACAAAACAAGATACCTTTAGATTTGAACCAAAAGGTCCTGCTGCAATATCGGTGATTACATCGGAAAGAACGATCTCAGAATCCATACCCAATCGCCTCCAAGTTCTTCTTAATTTGCTCCTGCAAGCGGTTGGACTCTTCAAAGCACTTTGAAATCTCGCTGGTCAGGCGTGCCATCTTCTCTTCAAATGGTTCGCCGTCGTCTTCGGTTTCGGCAATGCCTACGTAGCGGCCGGGTGTCAGAATGAAATCTTGTTTAGCGATTTCGTCTAAATCAGCTATAGCGCTGAAGCCTTTCTCGGGTTCGAGCTCGCCCTTACGGAAGGCGTCGAAAGCGCCCGCGACCTTGTTGATGTCCTCTTCGGCAAACTCGCGCAGCTTGCGCGTCACCATCGTTCCCATCTCGCGTGCGTCGATGAACAATGTCTTTCCTGGTTGAGCCTTTTTCTTATTCAGAATCCACAGGCATACGGGAATTTGGGTGCTGTAGAACAGCTGCCCCGGCATGGCTACAATGCCCTCGACCAGATCGTCCTCTACGATAGCGCGTCGAATATCGCCCTCGCCGCTCGTCTGGCTCGAAAGCGACCCGTTTGCCAATACGAGGCCAATCTTGCCCGTGCCGTTAAGATGCCAAATCATATGCTGCATCCAAGCGAAGTTAGCGTTGCCCGTGGGCGGCATGCCGTACTTCCAACGTACGTCTTCCTGCAGCGCTTCGCCGCCCCAGTTCTTGAGGTTGAAGGGTGGGTTTGCCAACACATAGTCAAACTTTTCATTCTTGTGCTGGTCGGCGCTGAAGGTGTCTGCATAGTTGCCCAAATCGGCCTCGATGCCGCGAATACCGAGGTTCATCTTTGCGAGCTTCCACGTGGTAGGGTTGCTCTCCTGGCCAAAGATGGTGATGTCCTGTACCACGTTGCCGCCATGGTGCTCGACGAAGGCGGCGGACTGCACGAACATGCCTCCGCTGCCGCAGCAGGGGTCGTACACGCGACCGTGGAAAGGCTGGAGGATTTCAACCAGCGTGCGCACGATGCACGACGGCGTATAGAACTCGCCGGCGTTTTTGCCCTCCATTGATGCGAATTTCTGCAGGCAATATTCGTATGCGCGCCCTAACAGGTCTTTCTCGCTCTCGTTATCGGTCATTTGTACGTTTGTGAATAAGTCAACGACGTCGCCCAAGCGCCTCTTGTCTAGTTCGGGACGAGCGAAGTTCTTGGGCAGCACGTCTTTGAGCTTGTCGTTCTCGCGCTCGATGGCGCGCATGGCATTGTCGATGATCTGGCCAACTTCGGGCGTATGCGCCGCCTGTGAGATGTTCGCCCAACGTGCTTCTTCGGGAACGAAGAAGACATTCTGCTCCATGTAGCAGTCACGATCTTCCTCGTCGCCGTAACCCTCTGCGACGAGCTCTAGGTAACGTTCGTCGAAACGGTCCGAGAGATACTTCAGGAAAATGAGGCCTAATACGACGTTTTTGTACTCGGCAGCGTCCAAGTTGCCACGCAGCACATCTGCAGCGTTCCACAGTTGATCCTCAAAGCCAACGTCGGCAGTGTTCTTCTTGGTGTCCTTAGCTTTGCTTTTAGCCATGCTGTTTTAGCTCCCTATGCTGCATTGTCGGCCCAGAGTTCGCACTGATCCATCACGGTGGCCAGTGCCGACTCCATGCCCTCTGGCGGATACTTATGATGTTTGAGCAGACGCTTAATTGCAACACGCATAGCAGCGCGTGCACTTTGCTTCTTCTGCCAATCGACCGTGCGCATTTCGCGCATCTTCGCAGCGAGCTCTTGTGTGATGGCGACCAGCTCGTCATTCCTCTCGCGATAGTAATCGGCGACTGCTTGCGGTTGTGTTAGCGCCTCGTAAAACGCAAACTCTTCTTCGCTAAGCCCAAGCTCCTTTGCCTTTTGGTTTTCGGAAAGCATCTCTTTCGCCATCTTGAGCATTTCTTCGAATACCTCAGCGTTTGTGAGCTGTCCATTTAGATAGCTATTTACCATGCTTTGCATGAGTTCTGAGTACTTCTTTGCCTGCGTTACGCTCTTCTTACGGTAGCCCTTGATCTGGTCGTCGATGAGTTTTTTCAATAACTCGTAAGCCAAGTTCCTCTCTTTCATACGCGAGAGGCTCGACAGAAACTTGGGATCAAAAATCGAAACCGTTTCGTCTTCCACCTTAAACAGGTCTATTACGCCGTCGGTATGGACGATGTTCTGTTCGAGCAGTGCATTGATGCGCTCATTTACCTGCTTAAGGGTAAGTTTGCCTCCGTTTTTGCTGCGGGTGCCGCCCTGCTCGGTGAGCTGAAGGATGAGCTCTCGAACAACCTGGAAATAGCCAGCCTCGATGCGCTGCGTGTCTGTTGCGCGACTTTTGGCGAGTCCATAGGCTTTGAGCATGACTCCTGCCTGCTCAGCAAAGTCGCGGACGGTATCTTCGTCGCCGGGTGCAAGGATATGATTTACTCCGCCCGTTATGAGCTCGCTTCGACGTGCGGCGGACTCGGTGCTCATGAATTCCGAATAATCGTACCCAAACATCTTGTCGCGGCAGACCGCCAGTTTTTCCAAGAACTTTGGATAGGCGGTTTTCCCGATATCCATGTCGCCGTATTTCTTTTGGTCGCGTTTGGTGTAGTCCTTCATGGCGCGTTTAAGAGCGTTGGCTATGCCTACGTAGTCAACAACCAATCCGCCAACCTTGTCTTTGTATACTCGGTTTACGCGTGCGATTGCCTGCATCAGGTTATACCCGCGCATGGGTTTATACACATACATAGTGGCAAGGCTCGGCACGTCAAAACCGGTGAGCCACATGTCCACGACGATTACGATTTTGAGCGGATCGGCGTCATCCTTAAAGCGCTTTGCCATCTCCTTCACATGGGCCTTATTGCCTACGACGTCGAACCACCACTCAGGGTCCTGATTGCCCATGGTCATGACAACGCCGAGCTTGCCCTCGTCCTTCCAAGAAGGTCGCAGCTCGCATATGCGTTGATATATAGCCATGGCGGCGGGGCGCGAATACGCGACGATCATCGCCTTGCCGGTGAGTTCGTGCGCACGGTTGGTCTCGTAGTGCTCTACGATGTCCTGGCATAGGGCATCGATGACTTCGGGTGCACCTAGAACGGCGTCCAGATTTGCAAAGTTACGCTTGCTTGCGTCGATGGTTTCGGCGTTAGCCTGTTCGGTGAGCTTTTCGTACTCATCGTCAACTTTTGCAAGGATGCTCTGATCCAGTTTGAGCGCGACGACGCGGCTCTCGTAGAATACGGGTCGAGTTGCGTCGTCCTCTACTGCCTGAGTCATGTCGTAGACGTCAATGTAATCGCCGAAAACCTCGCGAGTCGATCGATCTTCGGCAGAAATAGGGGTACCGGTGAAGCCGATGAAGGTCGCATTCGGAAGGGCGCGGCGGATGAGCAACGCGGTGCCCGTGTGCTTCTTGCCGTCACGGTCGTATTTCTCCTCGAACCCGTACTGCCCGCGGTGCGCTTCATCCACCATCACGACGACGTTCTTGCGCTCGGAGAGGGCGATGACCTCCTCCTCGAATTTCTGCATAGTGGTGAAAATGATGCCGTTGGCGCGGCGGCTCGAGATCTGCTGCGCAAGATCGGCGCGGCTCTGCGCCTGAACGGGCATCTGGCGCAGGAAATCTGAGCATCTGGAGAACTGCGCGAACAGTTGCGAGTCGAGGTCGTTGCGGTCGGTAATCACCACGATGGTCGGGCTGTCGAGTTTCTCTTCGAGCAGATGGGCAAGGAAAACCATCGAAAGCGACTTGCCCGAGCCCTGCGTGTGCCAGAAGACGCCGCCCTTGCCGTCGCCGCCGATGGCCTCATGCACGCTCTCGAGCGCTTTGTTCACCGCGAAGTACTGATGGTATCCCGCGAGGATTTTCGCGTCCTCGGAGAACAGAATGAAGTTCTTCAGGATGTCGATGAGCCGCTCCTTGGGGAACATGCCGTCCAGAGGGGTTTTCCAATCGGCGTACTGGGTGGCCTCGTAGCTCCCATCGACGCTCTTCCACTCAACGAAGCGTGACTCGTTGGCGGTGATCGTGCCAACCTTGGTGTGAAGCATGTCACTGGTGACGCAGAAGGCGTTGTACACGAAAAGCGATGGAATCTGTCGTTTGTAGTTTTGAATCTGTTGGTAGGCATCTTCGCTGTCAGCGTCGGCTCGAGCGGGTGACTTCAATTCAAAGAGAACGAGCGGAAGCCCGTTGACGAATACGATGACATCTGGACGTTTGTTGGTGCCACACTCGATGTAGGTCCACTGGTTAACAACGTGGAAGCTGTTCTTTTCGGGATTGCCGTAATCGACTAAGCGCACGATGTCTGTATGCTCTTCTTTGCCGTCAAACCAGCTTGTCTCCACACCGTTCTGGAGCATGTCCATAAAGATGCTGTTCTTGGCGATGAGGTCGCTGCCCTCGATTTCCTTTAGTTTGGTAATTGAGGCATCAATCGCGCGTCGATTGAGCGTGGGGTTAATGCTCTCAAGAGCGGGCCCAATGACGTCAGGTAGGAAGGCATCGTCAAACGCGTCGGAGGAACGAGCGACATCAGGTCCATAGAGGTACTCGTACCCCAGATTCGTTTGCAAGTGGTCAATGATGCCTTGTTCGAAAGCATCCTCATTAAATGACGTTGAGGAGCTGTAATCGACAGCAATCATGCGCACTCCTTACCTTATGCTTCCACGACGTTGGTGAGCCTGTCCACCATTGCATTCTAGCAGTTAATCTTGCATATATTGGTATATCTGACACCCGTTAGTTGCCATTTGACTTATCGGTTGATCGCGCCAGAACGACAATAGGTGGCAAGGCTTTCTCAGTTATTTAAATCGACTTCTCTTTATGGGCGCTCGTGTTGTGACAGCTGCCCAAGCGCTTGCTTAAAGCTGTTGTTGGTGATCTTGAGATCGTTTCCCGCTTGCATTTTAATGAGTTTCGGGCCGGGGGCGATGACGGGTGTGGTGCGATGGTGCCAAGAAAAGCGCCTAGACCTGGGTGAAGAACCGAGGCCGCGGGCGCTTTTCTATTTCTTTGGTCGCATGGATTGTCTGTTCTGTTGGCCGCGCCGGCGTTGTTTCTTTGCTCTCTTTCGCGCGGTATCCGCTTGTGGCGGTGGATGTAAATAAACGGTGGAGCGACTGCAAAAGAGCCGCTTCGCTGGGTAAAATCAGGATGTGCCGCGGAACCCGCTCCTCAGCTAGTCACACTTCGGAAGCGCGGGCAACGCAGGTGCTATCGTCTAAAGGGCCGGCTGCAACCGGCCCTTTTCATGACTCCCTTCGCTATCCGTTACTGCTTATATTCCCGCCAGATCGAGTAGAGGTTCTGGGCAATGCCGGTCACATGCATTGAGAGGCGCAGGATTTCAAGAAACAAGTTCATAGGCTTCACCCCAATCGGAGATCGGAGCGTTGCCCGCAGGCGGATTCCGCGGCGGCCAGGATTTCACCTCACAGGCCGCGGTGGGAGATATCCGACCTCTGCGTTGGAGCGGTGCCAATCTGGCTGGTAATCAATCGAAATGACGCGACGGAATGAGGTTGGATGCCATCGACGAGTACGATATCGTTGAGTTTGTCGGTTATGCAGATGGCAAAAAAGGACAGTATTGTGCCGTCTGCTTCTGTGGTCGTGACATTGCCATTGTCAGCCTAGACAAGTACGTACGTGTTGCTCTGTTCAAATGCAAGGAGGGCTACAGTGATTGCTACGCCTCACTATGGAATAAGGTACACAAGTGATCTGACCGGTGAATACAGCGAGTACGTCATCGACTCCGTTGACCTCCTCAACCTACAGCTTGCGCCGCATGGGATGAGCTTCTTTTTCGACACGATAGACGTTCACCAGCAGATTATCGGCGGTAAGCACTGCTGGGACATGTTCGGCTGGGCCATCCCAAACGACGAGGTATCCGAGTTTGAGCCGATTTGGCTGGCCGGCGAGGACGAGAAGCTTGAAGGCTACAACGGCTATGTCTGTGCAAGCTGGGAGGACCGCGACGGTCGGCCCTATGCCGTCATCGACGGCAGCCTTCTCGAAGATGCTTGCGCGTGACCGCTTGGGAACGGGTGGGCCTCCAGCCCTATTCGATGTCGTCGAATTGACGTCTATTCATTTGGCTTTTTGGGCAGTGCTGAACTTGTTGGTAATCAAACTCGTCCCAGCCTTCGAGCATCGAGACGATCTTGTCTAGGTACTCATCCGTCAAGCGTTGATAAGGCTCGTTGTCCCTGATGTCCAGGGCCGTTAGCTCATGGTCCGGCTCTGGAATCTTCGCAATCTCCGCCTTCAACTCGTCGACGAGGCGCTCATATTCCGCGACCTGGTCGTCGGTCGCACTGTATTTTTCCCTTGAATAGTCAGCGTAGCCATTTCTAGTCAGCCATTCCATGACGTTGTGCTGTTGATCGTCGTTCGCTTAGAACGACATGTCATTTCCGTATGCTCTACTATAGCTTGCAAGTGCCCTGCTGCCGGCAGTCAATTCGTAGTCGCGTGCCTCGTCAGCGTGTTTTGGGGCAGTGCCGATTTAACTGACAATTAAACGGAGGATGGTCGCGCCGCGTTCACGCGGCATGAAAAAGGCCCCGCCGGGGCGAGACCTTAAACTGTTCTAGTAGAGTGCCTCGGGCTCAGGCTTGAGCTTGGATGGCTTACCGATCTTCAGGCACTTCTCTATCTCGGCGATAGGGTCGCTCATGCAGTGGGCGTAGCACCTCTCATGGAAGGTCTGCTCATACTCACGCATAAGGCGCTCCAGCTTCGCGCTGTCCTCCTTGCTGAGGTAGATGTACATGTCAGCCTCTTCCCAACTTGCCAAACATCTCATTGAATAATTTATCCGATTTTATGAAATAACGCCTTAGCTGATCGGCGGATTCTGGGCTGGTTAAGCCAGCACTGAAGAGCCTGACAAACGCCTTGAGCGCGATAAAGTCGTCGTCCCAGCTATAGCTGGGACACGACGTTCCGTTTTTGCATCGATTGTCAGCGATGCCGGGAAGGCGTCCGATGTGTCGACGTCGGCTCGTCCTATTAAGTGGACTCAAAAGCGTCCAATTCGATGCCAAGAGGGGGCTTTGTTAAGGGCATGCGATTGCCTTAAATCGGCAATAAAAAGCCGTCCCGGGGGACGGCTGTCGGCAAGCGCCCGGATTTGAACCGGGGTTTCCTCCATCAAGGGCACTCCAGGCTGTGCTACTACTTGCCTTGTCTATATTTTTCCCAGTCAGATAGGACCCTGTCAATCATTTATCGCTCGCTAGCCAACAGACGCGCTGGCTTGCCGCTGGGTGAGTTCTCATTGTGCAGAATGCGCGGAAAGTAGCACAGTATGAGGAGTTCCCTTGATTGAGGAGACGTAGGTGCAAATCCTACCGCCGCGTAAGCCGTCCTTCAGGACGGCTTTTTATGTGGATTGGAGATGGGCCGGCTGCAACCGGCCCTTTTCTGTGGCAGCCAATGGGCCTGCATCAGACGAACGTCGCGTTTTTGCCTGCCAGATCGTGCTCGCCGGCTATAGCGAGGATATCGTTGCCGGCGTCCATGACCGGTATTGTTTCGTAGCGTATTCCGTCTACCACGATGGCGCGCCATTCCTTTAACGGCAGCGGGGCTTCAAAGACTAGGACGGTGTATGGGCCAACGGTGCCCCGTTCTGTGGCAAACGGCCCCATGACGGTGCATTCTGCAATCGTCATTTGTCCGGTTCCCTCATGCCCCCATGTTGGCTGATGCCGCCTGGGCTGAAGTTACTCCCTAAAACAGGCACTGCTCAATCAGCTCCTTGCCGCGCAGGGTGTCGATCCACTCTTGCGGAATTGCGTCGATACCGTATGCCGTGCCGGCGAGGGCGCCTGCGACGGCTGCGGTGGTGTCGGTGTCGTCGCCCAGATTGACGGCGGCAAGCACGCAATCTTCGTAGCTGTTAGTGTTGACGAAGCACCAGGTGGCTGCCTTAAGCGTGTCGCGCACGAAGCCGCCAGACCTGATTCTACGCTCGGGCACGCCTTTCAGATGGAGTGCCCACGAGGGGAGCGCGTCGTTCATCACATCCCTCATCAGCTCGACAAATATGACGCATGCATCGGTCGACGTTCTGTGGGCGTGCGTTATCGCGGAGACCATGCTGACCTCTTCGTCCGTCGCATCGGTGAACGCCAGGGGAGCGATGCGCATGAGCGATCCGTTGCCGTTGTCGCGTTCGCCGGAGCCTCCTTTGCCGGCATGCAAGGCGCGGGCGGTCGTGCCGCCGTAATCGAAAACGCCGTCGATCGTATACTCGCCACGAGCAATCCAGCTTACGAACTTGTCGCGCATGTCTGCGGTGTCGATATACCCGAGCTCCCTAATCGAGTCACAGGTAGCAAGCGTCATAGATGTGTCGCCGCTCCAGGTTCCGGCGGGCTGCCCATGCGTGCCATAGCCGATCATGTCGGTGCATTCGAATGTGCCCCGAGGCCTGAACTCGTAGGGAACGCCCAGCGCGTCGCCGACGGCAAGCCCATAGATGCAGTCGCGCAGTGTTGTTTTCGGTCTGTCTGCCATGGGAAACACCTCTCGTACTTTGGATTGAGGATGTGCAGCTACCTGCGGCAATGTGTCCAGCCCAATTCGGAACGCAGTGAGTTCCGAATTGGGAGAGCTTGTCAGCTAATCTGACAAATGAAAAAACCCGCAACGCTATTGCTTTATACAGCAATAGGGACCTCTTTTGGGCGCCCTGCCTTTGGTGCGTCGGCGAGTCGTGCCTCGATGGAAGCTTTGGACACCATGCGCTTGGCGCCGTCCTTCCATGAATCCAACATTCCTGCATTTATCAGTTGCGATACCCGTGCTGAGCTAACACCGAGCATACGTGCGGCATCCGCTGCGGTGACGGCGGGGATGTCGCCGAGCTCGCGGCTGACGGCCACGGCGATAATCTTGCCGCCGTGTTGTGGCTGGTGTCCAAAGTCCGGCGCGGGAAGATCGACGCCGCCCATAAGGTGATCGTCGACCATACATGCGAGAAAATCGGCGGCGCTTTCGACGGCGTCGTTTAGGTCGGATCCGAACGTTCCTCCTCCGCCCAGCGAGTCACATGGCACAGCATCGACAATGCCGTCCGAATCAAAGAACTCGAATTCCCATACGTAAACCATGTAAGACCTCCTCCGATGCCGGCGATTTGAGGAACATCCTAAGAGCCCACCAAGCGCATCGAACACCTTTATTGTCTCTAGTTTAAAGCCTCGTGCGGACACGATTTGGCGCTCTGCGCACGACCGCGAAAAGGGTTTGCGGTGACTAAAATGTGGTCATAGAGATGGTTTTATCGAACTCCATGGGGGTGGCGCGCGTGGATAACAACACGTTGCTGTTTCACGATAAGGGTGCCGGCGTTTTCAAGGGAATAAGCATCTATCCCAATCGCATCGAGGCGGTCGTGAAGAACGACTTCTTCGGTACCCATACCAAGATCGTCTACCTCAAGGACATTACGGGTGTCAACGGGGTCAAGGGTAAGCGCGTGTTCCTCCGTAATAGGTTGCTGACCGCCTGTTCCTACAGGCTGAGCAGTCACTCCCAGGCTCAGGAATTTGTCAGCGTGCTCAATATGGTGATGTGACCGGGCGCTTTCGAACACAAAAAACCGGGATGCAAGGAGTCGCACCTTGCATCCCGGCTGAGCTAAAACGGCGCTGCTGCATGCCGTTGGAGCTTTAGCGCTTAATCTCGATATCCTCGAGCTTAACGTCCATGGCCTCGGTCTTGGCCTCGGCGATATCATCGGCAAACTCCAGGGACTTCATCATGGTCTCGACGGCGTCCTTGTGCTCCTCGACATTGTCGATGCGCACGTACACGCTGCCGCCGTCAACGTCGGTGAAGTACTCGGTCGTCACACCGCCCGAGTGCGTAAAGTAGGCGCTGCGCCAGGTCTTGCCGTTGTACTTAACGGGATCGCTCTCGGTCCATCCGGAGTTGGCCTTCCACTTTGCCTCGTAGTCAAACAGTTCATCGGCGTTCTTGTCAGGATCGAAGACGGGGATGAAGCGGTCGCTGGCATGCTCGCTCTCGGTGAACTTAAACTGGGCCCTGTCGGCCGTGTCGCCGGCAACGTCCGTGATTTCGACGCCCTCGGGGACTTCGACCTTAAACCAAATGAAGTCGGTCCTCATATCCACGGCTGGCTTTTCTGCTCCGCCGCCACCGCCACTTCCGGTAGCGCCGCCGCTGCCACCGCAGCCCACCAGGGCAACTGCGGCAAAGAGACTGATGCAGAGGGTGAGAATCGCAAAGGCCTTCTTTTTCATGGTCGTGTCCTCCTCGATCTGTAGCCGCCCATGGATTACCTGCCTTTACTGTACGCGCGAGCGGCTCGTTCAGGTGGGCCATGTGTCCCATTCTGGGGGCCTGATTTGCGCCGACAAGTGGCAATATGCTCGGGCGTAAAAGAGGGGAGGGCCGGCCGATCCGATCCTACCCTGGCTGGGCGTCCGATCATTTAATGACTGCGCATGCGATGCTGCGTGCGATCCCCTAATGCTTGATCTCGATGCTCGAAATCTCGACTTCGCGTGCCTCGGCAACTGCCTTCGCCATGTCATCGGGAAACTCGATGGAGTTGAGGAGCGCCTCGGCTTCTTTCTTATGCGGATCGAAGTTCGAGATGAGGACGTAGACGCTTCCCGGCTCAACGTCGGTAAAGAGGAGGGTTGAGACGCCGCTGTTGTCCTCGTACGTTCCGACGAGCCACGTCCTGCCGTTATACTCGACGGACCCGCCGTCCTTCCACTGGAACGTATCACCTTTCTTTTCTGCCTGGTCGGCGTGGGATTCCTCTGCCGTCAGCGCTTTTTTCCAAACGGGGATAAAGCGATCGGCCGAACCGTTCTCGTCTTCGGGGAAGGTGAGCTGGACCCTGTCGGCATTCTTGCCAGCGGAGTCGCTTACGCCAACGCTCTCGGGCATCTCGACCTTAAACCAGATAAAGTCGGTCTTCTTGGCGACGGGAGCTTTTTCCTTGCCCTCGCTCTTGGATGCGCTGCTGCCCCCGCCTCCGCTTGACGCACTTCCGCCGCAGCCGACAAGGGCAAATGCGGCAAAGAGGGCGATGCAAAGGGAAAGGATCGATAGGGTCTTTTTCTTCATGGTGGCGTCCTCCTTGTCTGCCGATGACATCACGGCGCCGCATGCTGTTGGGGTGCTGATTGCGCTGGCGGCGGATGTCTCTGTGTACTGTGCGGCTTATACCTCCGTCCATCGCTTGTGGCCGTTGCGCGGCCGTGCCCCAACGGGTTCCTTACTTATAGATATGCCCCAGCTTGTTCTGTCCGGGAGTCTCGAAAGGTGGGCCATATGTCCCATGTTTGCGTGTGCGGGCTTGCCGCAAGGTGGGCCTGGTGCTGGGCAAGCGTGCGGTTTGGTTGATGCTCCCAATGTTGCGCAACAGCGATGCTGGCTTGAGGTTTTAGACTTGGCTGTGACAAAAGCTAAACCACGAAAGGTCGAACGATGTTCTGTCAAAAATGCGGACAGCAAGTTCCCGATGGATCGACGTTTTGCACGCATTGCGGGGCGTCGCTTGCGGGTGGCTCCGCGCCGACGCCTGCGGCTGCTGCTCCGACTTCTGCGCCCACGGCCGGTCCGGGCCTGACCCAGTCGATGCCGTCGGTCGCGCCTGCACCTCAAAAGCCCAAGAGCAAGGCGCCGGTCATTATCGCGGTGGCGTGTGCCGCCGTGGTACTCCTCGGGGGTGGCACGGTGTTTGCGCTTACGATGCTCAACGGGTCCAAGAGCTCTGACACGCAGATTTCGGTGATCGATACCGGATCTTCGGACGAGAAAGATTCTTCTGCCAAGAAGAAGAGCGACAAGTCCAAGGCCAAGGAGTCTTCGTCGTCGGATGACGAAGCCGTTCCCGAGGACGAATCGGCATACTACGGCTCGGGCGATTCGGACGATTATCTAACCGACGTGTATACGTACACGAACGACATGCATCCTTATAGCATGTCGATTCCCAATCGCTTTGAGATGGAAGATACTCCCAGCGGCAGTGGCGCCAGGTATGAGGATCCGGAGACGGGTTTTGTGATCAACCTATTTGGCTACGTCAACATTAACGACGAAACTGCACACGAGATGTTCGTCGACGTGGACACCTCGGGCAAGGCCGACCTCTATACCGCAGAGGGCGACAACTGGTACGTGGTCTCGTGGTGTGAGGACGATACGATCATTTACGAAAAGACGATCGTCACGGATTCGACGATTGCCACGGCGCATTTGGAGTACTCGACTGCAAACCGCGACATGGGGTCGAAGATTATCGACACGCTGCTGCCGACGTTTCAGGTGGACTAGGCGCCCGTGCCTATAGCCGGCAATCGGAAACGCCGATAGCCAGAGCTCCTGATCTGTTACCGCCTATGGATTACCCGCCTTTACTGTACGCGCAAGTGACTCGTAAGGGTGGGCCATGTGCCCCGTGTTTGGTGCGGTGGGGCGGAGCGTGGCCGGGGCTGCGAATCTTGACGACGGACGCAGCCGGTTAGTCATCGTGGGTGCCTCGCCACAGCTTTTTGTGCAAAAAGGGGTCCGAACCTTTTGCGGTGCGGACCCCTTTGCGTTGCAACAAGTTGCTGCGGCGTGTTTCGAAGTTGAAATTACTTGCGAACCTTAGACGCGACAGCGCTGGCGGCAAAGCAGACAATCGCCATAACACCCATTGCAGCGATGACGCTGGAAGTGCCGTCACCCGTTTTGGGCAGAGCCTGCTCGTTTGCCTTGGTCTTATTTGCAGGCTTGCCGGCAGGCTTGTTGTCGGAAGGCTTGGGCGCGGGCTCGTCCTTCTTCCACTGGGCGAACAGCGTCACAGGAGCGGAAAGCTCAACCGTAACGCCCGCGGCATAGCTTGTGCCGGAGCCATTCTTTGCGGTGTTCCAGCCCACGAAGGAGTAGCCCTTGCGCACCGGCTGCTCGGCCGTAACCTCGGCTTCGGTGACGCACTTAACGGGTGCGAATTCGGCAGCCTGCTCATCCTCGGAGCCGTTCAGGTCGTAGGAGAGATCGTAGGCCTTCTCCACGAAATCAGGCTTGACGAAGCCGCAGTACTTGCACTTAGGGGTCCCCGTGCGAGTCCAAGTACCGGCATTGTCAGAGGCCCACTCGGTGTAGGCGACATCGTAGGCGTTGTCATGCTCGCCGTCGGTGTAGCTGTGGGTTTTCTTCTCGCCTTTGAACGTCTCGCCTTTTTTGGACCACACGAGAGTGCCGTCAATCTTGACATCGGTACGGCCGGTGTTGTTGCCCGACTTGCCACCAAAGCCAAAGAGCTGCGAGCAGGTGGTCCTGTCGCGCGCAGCCGTGACGGTATTATTGCCAGTAATGTTGAGGATGAACTTGTGGTCCCCCATAAGAGAGTCGTTGATATTCAACGCCTGCTTGTCTTTGTCGCCATTCGAGTTGAACGTGCAATTATTCACGTTAACGGTGATGTCCTGCGTGCTGGCTTCTCTGTAGACGTTGATGACCTTACCGGTTGCGTTAAAGGTGCAGGTGTCAAACGTCATGACCGGCGAGCTGTAGGTCCACAGGGAATAGTCTCCATCAGGGGCGTTGAACGTAGTGCTGTTGAACTCAGCGGAGGTGTAGCCCCAGTAGAACGTCTTGCCGTTAATGACACAATGGTCAACGACAGTCTTATTGGCGCGGATGAAGCCAAGGTAGTCTGCGTTGCCGGAACGCAGCGTCATCTTCTCGAACGTTACAGTGCCGGCGCCATCGAAGGAATAGTCGCCGTTGTACTCGGTGCCAAAGTTGGCGGGATCGGGCACGAGTGCGCCGATGTTCCATGCGGTTTTATCGTTTCCCTGGCCCACAAAGGTGAGGTCCTTGTCCTTGGTGTGGCCCACGGAGCTCACGCCGTAGAGGGTGTAGTTGCCCTCGCCGAGCTTGATGGTGTCGCCGCTTTCCGCCTCGGCGGTGGCGGTGGCAAGATCGTTGTAGCTTGCACCGGTGCGGGCATTGGTGATCGTGCTGGTAGCGCCGTCTGCAAAAGCAGGCGACGCGAGGCCTATCAAGACAAACGCAGCGGTAACAAACGCAGCGATCGCACGATATGCCGTTCTGGTTAACGACTTCATGCTGACACTCCTTTTATTCCGGTTTTAGCCAACATATATAGTTTAGATTCTGTAAATTTTTTTCCGAGCGTGTTAAAAATTAGATTGCCGATAAGTTATAACCACACAGTAAAAACACAGGAATTTGTAAAATGTTGCAAGTGTTTTTGCAACAAAATTGCGTCAGCGACAGCATTTTGGGCGGTTGCAACGCTCCCGCCTCTTGGGTGGATCGCTTGCCGACTGCGCGACGGTGCCACTTTAGGTGGAATTTTCTATTGCCGGCAATCGAAAACGGCGATAGCCGAGGCTCCTGACAGCCGCTTTCTTATGGGTTAGACTGGGCTTCGAAAAATCCGATGAATGGGACAACTGCCTCCTGGCATCGTTGCCCCATTTTTATTTTGGCGTGTTATGGCCTCGACTGCCGGCACGCCAGATAGAGGTGTTTCGATGAGCCAAGAGATGATGGATAAAACCTGTCGCGGTTTTGCCGAGGCGTTGGCTGCACGCGAGCCGGTTCCCGGCGGCGGCAGCGCCAGCGCGTTTGTGGGAGCGCTGGGTGCCTCGCTGTGCGGGATGGTTGCTCGCTATGGCGCGACGAACCCCACGCTTGCCGATCGCGCAGGCGATCTGACGCGTGCATTTGCCCAAGCGGATGAGTTAGCGCAGGAGCTTGTGGGTCTGGTCGCCGAGGATGTTCGCGCCTACGGGCAGGTGTCGGCAGCGTATGGTATTCCGCGTGAGGACCCGACGCGTGCGGCTGCAATTCAGGATGCGTTGCACGTGGCCGCCATGCCGCCATATCGGATCATGGATGCCTGCGGGCGCGCGCTGGCGCTGCTCGAGGACATGGCCGATAAGGGCTCGCGCCAGTTGCTGTCCGATGTGGCCTGCGGTGCCGTGTTCTGCCGCGCCGCCATGCAGGGCGCGAGCTTGACGCTCTTTGCGAACACCACGTCTATGAAAGACCGGGCACGCGCCGAAGAGCTCGAGGCGGCGTGCGATGAACTGTTGGATACGTGGCTGCCGCGCGCCGATGCGCTGGCGCGCCGCGCTGCTGACGCCGCAAGGAAGAGGGGATAGCCATGGCAGAACTGCTGAAGGGTGCTCCCGTTGCCCGTGCTTTGACCGAGGAGCTCGCTGCTCGCTGCGCGGCTTTGCGTGAGCGCGGCGTTGTTCCGACGCTTGCTATCGTGCGCGTGGGCGAGCGCGAGGACGACCTATCCTACGAGCGCGGTGCCCTCAAGCGCTGCGAGAAGGTTGGCATTGAGGCTCGCCGCGTATTGCTTCCCTCCGATGTTTCGCAGGATGAGCTGCTGGCGGCCATCGAGGGCATCAATGCCGACCCTGCTGTTCACGGCTGCCTGCTGTTCCGCCCGTTGCCCGCTGGGCTTGACGAGGATGCAGTTGCCGCGGCACTCGATCCCGTCAAGGACGTTGATTCCATGACGCCGGCCTCGCTGCTTACCACGCTTTCGGGGCGAGGCGAGGGCTTTGCCCCCTGTACGGCCGAGGCCGTGCTGGCTTTGCTGGACCATTATGGCGTGGAACTGGATGGGGCAAAGGTCGCAGTCGTCGGTCGATCGCTGGTGATTGGCCGTCCCGTTGCCGCCATGCTTACGACCCGCAATGCCACAGTGACGACGTGTCATACGCATACGCGCGACTTGGCTGCCGAGTGCCGTTCTGCCGACATTGTTGTTGCTGCGGTTGGACGTGCGCGCACGATTGGCGCGGATGCGGTTCGCGAGGGCCAGACAACCATCGATGTGGGCATTAACTGGGACGAGGCCGCCGGCAAGCTGGTCGGCGACGTCGATTTTGATGCTACGGAGCCGATCGTTAACGCCATCACGCCCGTGCCGGGCGGCGTGGGGGCTGTAACGACAGCGGTTCTTGCCAAACACGTGATTGAGGCGGCGGAGCGCGCATCGAAATAGGCGTTTTGGGCTGTTTGAGGGGGTTAGACATATACCACGTGGGCAAAAAACGCCAAATATGAGTACTGTTGCCAAGATAGTCACATATGTTTTAGGTCATTTTAGCTCTCTATCGGTATTTATTATCGATAGAGAGCCTATTTTATTGGACTTATGAGGAATTACATTGTCAAGCTTTTGAACAAATGTAGATTATCGACACCTGCATTCGCTTAAATTGCTGCTACTAAATTTGTGACAGTACTCATATTTGGCATTTTTTGACCACAGGGATCTCGAGGGGCTCGAGGGGTCGCGGTTTCGCCCTTTTTGCTCCGAAGCGATACACTGTTGCCGTTTGATTTCTTCGCTCAAGGAGGATGCGCATGCCGTGCACAACGATTTTGGTTGGTAAGAACGCGAGCTACGACGGGTCGACGCTTGTTGCCCGCAATGAGGACTCGTCCAATGGGGTATTCGAGCCCAAGCACATGCGCGTAGTGCATCCCGACGAGCAGCCGCGTGTCTACACGAGTGTCCTGAGCCACCTGACCGTTGAGCTGCCCGACAATCCCATGCGTTACACGAGCGTCCCCGACGTTGTCCCGGGTCATGGCATTTGGGCCGAGGCCGGCTTCAACGAGCTCAATGTTGGCATGTCCGCAACCGAGACGCTTACTACCAACGAGCGCGTCCGCGGCGCCGATCCGCTCGTGGACTACGTGCCCGCCAGGGGCAACGAGGGCGAGGACGGCTATGTGCCGGCGCAGCCCGGCGGTCTGGGCGAGGAGGACATGGTGACCCTGGTGCTGCCGTACGCCAAGTCCGCCCGCGACGGCGTGCGCATTCTGGGCGACCTGCTTGAGCGCTACGGTACCTACGAGAACAACGGCATCGCCTTTAGTGACGTTGACGAGATCTGGTGGCTCGAGACCATCGGCGGCCACCACTGGATCGCCAAGCGCGTGCCCGATGACGCCTATGTGACCATGCCCAACCAGCTGGGTATCGACGGCTTTGACCTGGACGATGCCGAGGGCACCCAGGCAGATCATATGTGCTCTGCCGACCTGCGCTCCTGGATGGCCGAGTGGCATCTGGACCTGACGCTGGGCGTCGGGGGCGACGGTCCGGCGACGGTCTTTAACCCGCGCGAGGCCTTTGGCTCGCACAGCGACAGTGACCACGTCTATAACACGCCGCGCGCCTGGTATATGCAGCGCTGCCTCAACCCCAGCGATGTATGGGACGGTCCCGACGCCGACTACACGCCCGAGAGCGACGACATCCCTTGGAGCCGCGTGCCCGAGCGCAAGGTGACCATCGAGGACATCAAGTACGTGCTTTCGAGCCACTACCAGGGCACGGAGTACGACTGCTACGGCAGCAAGGGCACGCCCGCCACGCGCGGTGCCTATCGTCCCATCGGCATCAACCGCAACAGCCAGCTTGCCGTGTTGCAGCTGCGTCCCTATGTACAGCCGGCGTATCGCGCCGTGCAGTGGATGGCGTTTGGCTCTAACTCGTTTAACGCGCTCGTGCCGCTGTACGCCAATGTCGAGACCATGCCCGAGTACTATGCCGACACGCAGGCTCGCGTGACGTCCGAGAATTTCTATTGGGCAAATCGCCTGATCGGTGCCTTGGCCGATGTTCGCTTCCATGAGTGCGGTCGTGCGGTCGAGGATTATCAGGAAAAGGTCGGCGGCATGGGCCACAAGCAGATTCACGACGTTGACGCTGTCGTGGCCGCGCTGCCCGAGGCCGAGGTGCCCGCCGAGCTTGCCCGCGCCAACGAGGAGTTTGCCGAGCGCGTGCGGGTGGAGACCGATGCTCTGTTGGGCAAGGTCCTCTACACCACGAGCTGTGCCATGAAGAATTCCTTCGCGATGAACGACAATGTGAGGTAAAGCCGACCTTGCAACGAGCGAGCGGGGCAAACGCCGTCGAGGGCTTTGCCCCGCTCGATTCCTACCTTGGCGGTAAAACGATTTTGTGTCGTTCGCCCAATCTTGGGTACAAGAAGGCCAATGCAGTTGTTCATGATTGGAGCCAACCATGGTTATGAAACTCGATCAGCTTGTTAACGGTGCCATCAACGTGGGCTTCGGCGCCGCCGCCGTTGCCGTCGAGGGCGGCAAGAAGGTCCTTGACGACCTCAATACCAAGGGCGAGCAGGTCCGCAAGGATGCCGGCACCCCCGATATCGCCCGCAGCGTGTCTGACATGTTCGAGCAGGCGGGTGGCACCATCTCCGACCTGACCGAGCGCCTGGGCATGCAGGGCGAGACTGCGGCGCAGCGCGTGCTCGACGAGCTCATCCTGGCCCGCGTCCGCGTTATGACCGCCCCTGAGCGCACGGCCTTTTTGGCCCATGTGCGCGACATCGTCGATTCGGTCGAGGACAACGTGACCTCGGTGCCCGTCGAGTCCGTTGAGCCCGACGACGCAGAGGACGCCGAAGAGGCCGAGTAGCAGCGCAGATGGCAGATTCCACCACCGATTACAACAATCTAGATCCCTTGGGTGACGAGACGGCGGTTGTCGATGAGGTTGAGGCCGCCGTCTCGGGCGCTCGCAAGAAGCCGCGCGCTGTCGATATGGTCCCCGAGGAGCCCGACGCGATGGCGCCGGACGAGGAATACCAGCTCACGCCGGCAGGTCGTCGTGAGCGCATTGGGCAGATCGTTCGCCTGATCAAAAAGTATCGCGTATGGGATAACCTCACGCCGGTGCGCCTGCGTCGTCTGCTCGAAGAGCTCGGCCCCATGTTCGTTAAGATGGGGCAGATTCTGGCCAACCGCTCCGAGATTTTGCCGCAGCGGTTTTGCGACGAGCTGCGTCGCCTGCGCTCCGACGTAGAGCCGGTGCCGTATGAGGTAGTGCTCCGCTGTCTGGAAGAGGAGTACGGCCAGCGCTTGGGGCAGATGTTCGACGCGATCGACCCCAACCCGCTCGGAAGCGCGTCGCTCGCGCAAGTTCACCGTGCCCGTCTGGTGACGGGCGAGGACGTGGCCGTTAAGGTGCAGCGCCCCGGCGCGCAGCAGGTCATGGCGCAGGACATCGACATCATTCGTTCGGTGGTGCGCATCGTTTCCAAGTTCGTCAACACCGACCAGTTTGTTGACTTGCATGCCGTCGTCGAGGAACTGTGGGCCTCGTTTCGCGAGGAGACCAACTTTTTGGCTGAGGCCAAAAACCTCAACGATTTCTATGAGTTCCATAAGAGCGTCCATGGCGTGTCGTGTCCTAAGTCCTACCTGGACCTTTGCACCGAACACGTGGTGGTCATGGACTACATTGACGGCATCTCGATTGCCGATCCCGAGCGCCTGGTGGCCGAGGGCTATGACCTGGAAAAGATTGGCTCGGCGATTGTCGAGGACTATTCGACGCAGGTGCTCGATGATGGCTTTTTCCATGCCGACCCGCATGCGGGAAACATCATTCTCAAGGACGGCATCGTCTACTTTATCGACCTGGGCATGGTCGGGCGCATGTCGAGCCACGACCGCGGTATCGTTAAGGACATGATTTTCGCCGTGGCCGAGGGTGACGTTCCCAAGCTCAAGGACTCGCTTATGCGCTTTGCCGTGACGCGCGGCGACTCGGCCGAGCTTGACCATTCGGCCTTTTTGTCCGATCTGGACTTTATCGTTGCTGACTTCGCGGGTCTTGACCTTAAGGATCTTGATATCGGCGAGTTTTTGACCTCGCTGCTAAATTTGGCGCGCAAGAACGATGTTGAGCTGCCGAGCGTGGTGACGATGTTCGCCCGCGGCATGGTGACGCTCGAGGGCCTGCTGACCGAGTACATGCCCAACGTCAACATGATCCAGATCATCCAGACGCATATCAAAAACGAGAAGAGCACCTATGCGCGCGTCCGCGAAATGGGGCGCGATCTTGCCGCGAGCAGCTATCGCGCGGCAAAAGGCTCGCTCGAGGCGGCCGAGTATCTGGGCTTGGCGTCGCGCATGCTCACGCGCGGCCAGCTTAAGCTAAACACACAGATCATGAGCAGCGATAAGGCGCTGCGACAGCTGGGCGGAATTATCGACCGCATGTCGATGGCAATTGTGATCGCCGGTCTGTTTATCGGTTCGTCGGTGGTGTACTACGCGCGCATCGAGCCGGTTGTGTTCGGTATCCCGGTCATTGGCTTTATGGGCTACGTGAGCGCGCTGGTGTTGGCGCTGATGCTGGGCCGCGAGATCTGGCGCAACAGTCACGGCGGCAAGCGGTAACGATTTTCCGGGGTTGGGGAAACGGGTTATTTTGCTCGGCACTCCATCTTCACCCTTTTCTATCGCAAACCATAGCTTTTACCTTGGGCTTCGCCTGTGTGCGGGGCCCTTTTGCGTGATACCATACTGACAGTAATAATCGATGGCCTAGATGGTGGTGCGGAGACGCACGAATGCGCAGTTTTCCTGCGCGTTTGGGAGAATCGGGGTGCAAATCCCCGGCTGTACCAGTAACCGTAATTCCTCTTGGCCCGGGATGGTCGCGTCGCAGATCGGACGGCGCGCCCGGGTCGGTAAGGTTAAGTCGGATCGCCTCCCATCTTGCACGCGGCCGCGGCGCATGCCGCCGGTACGCGTTGGGCTCTGGAGGGAAGGGGGACCCCGATGGGGGTGCTCGAGCGCGATATGTGCGATGACGTGGGGCGGCCGCTGGGCAATGCCCCAAGTTCAGACAATGGGGGACAAATGGATATGTTTGAGGACGAGCGCGAGCGTGCCTCGTTGCATCGCCGTGGCGCGATTGCACGCGGTGTAGCCAAGCGCGGCCTGGTGGCATTCCTGGCCTTCGCGATGGCTTTCAGCACCACGCCGGCTCAGCTGTGGGCCGAGGGCGCCGAGGGCATTGCCGAGGCTGTGGCTCAGGCTGCGACGCCGGGCGAGGACGCAGCGCTTGCGGGCGGTACCGCTGAGCAGAGTGGCGCCGAGGTTTCGGATTCCGTGGGCGCGCCTACAGCTAGTGCCGCCACAACAGAGGCAGCAACTGGCGACGAAGGCTCGACGACGGGGGAGAGCCCTGCCACGAGCGAGCAGTCTTCGACGGCATCCGCTGGCCAAGCAGGATCTGCCGCCGCGGCTGCCGTTCAGACAGAGAACCCGACAGAAACCGGCGATGTCGTCA
Source organism: Collinsella aerofaciens (assembly GCF_040910245.1). Taxonomy (GTDB): domain Bacteria; phylum Actinomycetota; class Coriobacteriia; order Coriobacteriales; family Coriobacteriaceae; genus Collinsella. Next base: position 28,397 of record NZ_JBDGAY010000001.1, on the reverse strand, counting down.
AGAAGCAGGTCGAGGTCTCGTTCTCGATCATCGGCACCGATGCCGACGGCAGGGCTCAGACCTGGGTGGCACCTACGCAGCTTAAGCTCGACGAGGGCTCGACGGCTGCGGATGCCTTCGTTAAGCTGCAGCAGAAGACGGGCTTTAAAGCGGATTACGAACCGAACACGGCATACGGCTTCTACCTCAAAAGCATTACGTCCCCGACAGATGGCCGCACGCTTGCCTACGATCCGACGACTTATGCCTTCTGGCAGCTGTTCGTCGACGGCGCGTCTTCCTCGGTTGGCGCGAGCAGCGTTAAGCTCACCCAGGGGCAGAAGATTGAGTTTGCCTATACGGCTGGTAGCGCGTCCCCTGTCGTTAAGGACCAGGTTGCCGCAAATGTGACCGTCATTGGTCGCGATGCCCAGGGCAAGACTCAGACTTGGGTCGATAACGCGCAGTATGTGGTGACGTCCGGCTCGAGCGCGCTTGATCTTACGAAGGTCGCGCTCGAGGCGGATGGCATCGACGCCGTTGCTGCGGGCTCCTTCATTCTGAGCCTTAAGTACAACGGCGTTGAGCTGGGTACGCCGTTCGATTATTCGACCTATTGGCAGCTGTTCATCAACGGCAAGTCGAGCGACTATACGGCAGACAATGTCACCATCCATGCCGGCGATACCGTCACGTGGTTCTACGGTGGCTGGGGCGACCAGCTGCCCCCCGATTCTGTCCATGCTTCCGTTCAGGTCCTCGGTAAGGACAAGGATGGCAAGCAGCAGGTTTGGGCTTCGACGGGCCAGACGAGTCTCAAGGCGGGCTCTACTGCCAAGGATCTCCTTGAGCAGACCGGCCTTACTCTCGATGCTGGCGAATCGTCTTGGGGCTGGTTCCTCAACGGCATTACTTCGCCGTTCGATGGTAAGTCCTATGGGTATGATCCTGCGACCAATAGCTATTGGCGCTTCTATGTAAATGGCAAGTTCGCCGACGTTGGCGCCGGTAGCTACGAGCTCGGCGAGGGCGACGCCATTACCTTTATGTATGCTGGCGACAGCGATGCCCTCCCTGGTCAGGTGCTTGGATCCGCCGATATTATCGGCCCCGATGTCAACGGGAATGATACGCGTTGGGGCACGGCGAGTAACGTTTCTCTGCCCGAAGGCTCCACGGCCCAGAACCTTATTGAGGCAGTTCTGAAGGCCAAGGGCGTTGCGTACAACGGCTCCCAGATTGGTGAGCACTGGTTCCTTAATTCCATTACTTCGCCGTTCGATCACAAGCCATATGGCTGGGATGCTGCGACCAATAAATATTGGCATCTGTATATCAACGGAGAGCCCTCATCTCTCTGCGCCAACCAGGTCACGCTCAAGAGCGACGACAAGGTTACGTTTGCCTACACCACCGATAATTCGCCCATGCCCGATCCCGACAAGATTGTCGTGGACCCGAGCGCGACGACTCCTGATTGGGATGCCGAGTGGGCCGGTTACGGCAACAGTGGCAACGGTTCGACCGTAACGGATGCCAAGACGCCTGCGCAGGCCGCCGGTCTTAAGTGGGCCTTCGATTGGAAGGCCGAGTCTGGTCAGCAGTATGCCAACTGCAGCGAACCTGTCATCGCTAACGGCTTTGTCTACATCGCGACCGAGAACGAGCTCATTAAGATCGATTCGTCCACGGGCAAAAAGGTTGCCTCTGCGCCGCTTGCCTCTAAGGTGAGCTATACCTCTCGTCCGATCTATACCAATGGCCTTCTCATCGTTCCGCTCAACGGCGGTGCGGTCCAGGCGATTACTGCGGACAAACTGATTTGCAAGTGGCTGACGCCTGGTTTGACGGACTTGACGCAGAGCTCCTGCACCGTCGTTTCGGACGGCGAGTACGTCTATGTAGGCTCGGTCGATATTTCGTATGACGAGAATTACAACGCGACCTACGGCAACGGCTCCTTTGCGCGCATTAAGATTGCCACGGGCGAAGTTTCTTGGCAGAACATCGACCCTGCCGAGGGCTATTACTGGACTGGTGCGGCTTTGACGGATAAGTATGCCATCGTTCCTACGAGCGCGGGTACGCTTAAGTGCATTGATAAGACGACGGGCGATGTCGTTTCGACCATGAAGCTCGGCGCTGTCGCAAATGCCGATTGCATTGCCGATCCGACCAATGGTTCGACCTTCTATCAGATGACGCACGACGGAAAGCTCCATGCGATTTCGCTTTCGGCGAAGGGCGTGCTGAGCGAGCAGAAGACGGTTGATCTGGGCCTCACAAATAACATGAGCGCCCCGGCGGTGTCTGGTGACAATCTGATTGTCGGCGGACAGACGGCTACTGGCTCTGCTCTGGTTCTCTATAACCTGAAGACTGGCAAAACCACGATGGTCACTGCTGCCGACGGCAAGGCGCTGCCGGCTGGTTTCAACGGTATTGCTGCTACTCCGCTGGTGAGTGTTCAGGGCGGCAAGACCTATGTGTATTTCACCGTTAACAGCGCGGATAGCAAGGATTACGTCAACTACTCTGCTGGTGGTGGCGTGTATCGCTATACGCTCGGCGATGCAGAGGCGACGCAGATTTATGATGCGGCTGGCCATTACCAGTACTGCGACTCTCCGGTCATTGCCGATGCATCTGGCAACCTGTACTACATCAATGACTCGGGCACGCTGTTCAAGCTTGGTGCCGTTGAGTCGTGGACGGTTGCCTTTAATTCCAACGGCGGGTCTGTTTGTGACACTAAGTTTGTTGCTACGGCAGATGGCAAGCTGGTCAAGCCGGCCGATCCGACGCGCGATGGCTACACTTTCGGCGGTTGGTATACCGATGAGGCTTGCACGCAGGCGTATGACTTCGGTACGCCGGTGACGGCCGATCTGACGTTGTATGCCAAGTGGACCAAGAACGCCGTTAACCCTGGCGGCATTGGCGGTTCTGGTTCCAATGGCGGCAATGGTGGCGCTGGTAACGGTTCCGGTGCTGGCACGGGCGCTGGCACGGGTTCCGGCTCCGGCACGAAGGGCCAGCAGGCTGGCGGCGCTGTCGCCCCGGGTCATAAGCCGACGACCAAGACGACGGTGTCGACCAAGACCGAGACCAAGGACAACAAGTCCGACAAGAAGGACTCCGATAAGTCCGATAGGAAGGACGAGAAGAAGTCTGACAAGAAGGACAGCAAGTCCGACAAGAAGTCCGATTCCAAGTCCGATACGGGTGCTGTTTCCACGACTACTGCTAAGAAGTCCTCTAGTGCTTCCGAGCAGGAGACTGGCACCAACCCGCTCGCCATCGTTGGCATCGCCGCCGGCGTGATCGGTCTTGCCGTCATCGGCGTGTTCGTGTTTACCAAGCGTCGGTAGGTGAGGGCTGTGTCCAATAAGCCACAGGACGCCGAGTCCAAGCGGCCCGACTCGTCGTTCATTCAGCTTGACGATGCAAAGCAAAAGGGCGCCGCTTCGGCGGCGTCCGGCCCTCGGCGCAAGGCGCTTGTTGGCGTCCTGACAGCCGCCTGTATTGCACTCATTGTCGTCTCGTTGGGTTTTGTCCACCCCTCTACCAGCGGTGCATGGTCCATCGACTGGATTGCGCGGGCTGTGACAGGGGAGAGCATCGTTGCTAAGGATGTGTCGGTTTCCGGCTCGACTACCGCTTCGGGTAAGACTGGAGTCAAGGGCTCAAAATCTTCAGACAATGCGAAGGACGGGTCGAAGGATTCGGATGAATCTGATTCCAAGGACAAGTCTGAATCTTCGGACAAAAAGTCAGACAAGGGCTCGAAGGCGAAGAAGTCCGAAGACAAGGGCGGCAAGAAGTCAGGGGACAAATCGGGTTCGCAGAATTCTGATTCCACTGGCGGATCGAGTTCTTCTGACGGCTCTTCTTCGGGCGGTGGCTCGGTGTCTGGCGGTGGGTCTGCATCCAACGGTGGCGGCGCCTCTGCGGGCAATCAGGACGGCTCGCAGCAGTCTGGTTATGTCACAGTGACGGTCTCGGTTACGTCGAGCGCCGTGGGCAATCCTGTGTCTTCTGGAGGCACCTTCACCTTTAACGAGGGCGCTACGGTCTACGATGCCCTGTGCGCTCTGGGGCTTTCTGTCAATGCGCACGGCTCATCATACGGCACGTATGTCGCCGCGATTGGTGGTCTGGCCGAGAAACAGTACGGCGGCACGAGCGGCTGGATGTACTCCGTCAACGGCACAACGCCCATGACGGCCTGCAGCAACTACGTTCTCTCAAACGGCGACAACGTAGTCTGGTATTACGTAATAGGCTAGAGGCCTCGACATAGCGCGCCAGACGGGCGGTTCGGACAAACACCCGGGCCGCCCGTTTTTATGCGAATGGGACGTCGTTTCCCAATCGAGGTTCAACCGGAAAATGCATCCCGCTCTGTAGGCGAATTCCGGGACACAGTTTCCGCATCAGCATCCATCGGGAAAGCGGGGACCTCGGACGTTTTCCGGACCATGTCCCGGCGCTATGCCGCATGGCCCCTCTCCTCGCGATACTCCCTAATGGTCTTCCATCCTAGGTCCTTCGTGAGCTTGCTGTCCCTATATCACTCGATATATTCGCCGAGCAGGCGGGAGAACTCGTCGAACGGCACGCCGGTCCAGTCCCTGCCCTCGAAGAAGTCGCACTTGAGCGTGCCGAAGAACCCCTGGATTGGCAACACCTATTTGGACGATTCCGGGAGGGACAGCCCTGCCTCCCTGAACTCGACCGGAGACATGTAGCCCAGCGTCGAGTGGATCCTGAAGTTGTTGTACCAGTGCACGTAGTCCGAGAGCTTGGCCCGGAGCTCGCGCGTCGTGCCGAACGTCTCGCGGTGGACGAGCTCGGCCTTCAGTATCCTGTTGGTCGACTCGTCGACGGCGTTGTCGTAGGGGCAGCCCTTGGCCGACAGCGACCTCTCTATGCCGAAGGCCTCGAGCATCAGGTCGATCTCGGCGTTGTCGAACTCGCTGCCGCGGTCCGTGTGGAATACCTCGATGTCCGAGATGGGGAAGGAGAGCGTCGCGAACGCCGACTTGACCAGCCGGGCGTCCTTCCTGGGCCCGGCGGAGTGGCCGACGATCTCCCTGTTGTAGAGGTCGACGAGCAGGCAGACGTAGTTCCACGAGGCCCCGACGCGCACGTAGGTCAGGTCGCTGCATATATGGGTGCGCGGCGCCCTGCCGCCGAAGCCGCGCGCGACGACGTTGGGCACGTCGGCCTCGTTGACCGCCCCGGGGTGCACCTTGAACCTCTTCCTGCCGTATGCGCTGACCAGGCCGTTCTCCCTCATGATGCGGCAGACCCGGCGCCGGCTGACGGTGACGCCCGACCTCCCGGGCGACGCCTTTATCTTGCGCGAGCCGTACCGGCCCTTGCTGGCGGCGTGGGCCGCGACCACGGCCGGCGCGGCGGGGTCCGGCGCGGCGGGCCGGCCGGGCCGCGAGCGCATGGAGTAGTACGTCGACCTCGCGACGCCGAGGAGCCTGCACTGCGCTGATATGGGGTAGCGGCCCGCGTTGGCCGCTATGGCCCTCACTTTCGAGCGTATATCAGCGCCGCTTGTTTTAAGACGTCGACCTCCATCCGGAGCCTTCGGTTCTCGCGCTCGAGCTCCAGGATCCAGTTCTGCTCGGGCGTGCGGTTGTCCGCGGCGCGCGGCGAGCCGGTCGCGTTTATCGACTCGACCCGCCTCTCCACGGTGCTCTTGCCGAGGTCGTACTCGTCCATGATCTCGCGCTTGGGCTTTCCGGCGTTGTAGAGGTCGACTATCTGCCTCTTGAACTCGTCGGTGAAATGCCTCGGGTGCCTGGGGTCCCTCATATACGGCCCTCCCGTCTCCTGCGCCCCTCCCGGAACTGTCCACATCAGTGTAGCCAATCCACCGGGAGACCCTCGGCTGAACCTGGAAGAGCGCGCTTTCTCCGTGGGCGGGCGCAACAGGCTTTGGGTGGGCGACATCACCTGCATACCCACAAGAGAGGGGTGGCTCTATCTCGCAGCCGTGACAGGCGCCTTCTCCCGCAAGGTCGTGGGCTGGTCGATGTCCGAGCACATCACCGAGAAGGTCGCGATCGACGCGATAGAGCAGGCAGTTGGCAGGGAGGGTCCGCCAGATGACGGCAGCCTCGTCTTCCATGACGATCAAGGCGCGCAGCACGCCTCCCGTTCCTTCCACGATGTCTGGACTCGCATGGCGTAATCCGGTCGGTATCAAGGCCCGGCACGCCGCTGGACAACGCGGTGGCCGAGTCGTTCTTCAAGACGCTGAAAAGGGAATTGGCGGAAGGAAGGAGCTATGGGACGAGGGACGAGGCCAAGCAGGACATCTTCAAGTACATAGAGCTCTATTACAATAGGGTGCGCATGCATTCCACCTTGGGCTACATGTCTCCAGTGGAATACGAGCGACAGTACGCTTTAGGATCCTTAAAAGAAAGTCCAGTTTATCCTTCCCACTCCAATTGGGAAACCTCCGATGCGCCTTCGCACGCTCGCATGACCTCGATACCATGCGAGCGTGCGAAGGCGACGAGCTCTGCGTTGCGGGCGTTTATGGTGCCGAAGGCGGCGGGGCACACGATAAGGCGCGCGCAGTGGACGAGGAGCTCTTTGGCGCGGGCTATAGTTTTATCCCCTATCGGCTCGAAGGCGCGCTCGGCCACGCATTCCGCTGCCAGGTCGCGCGCGAGCTCGCAGTCGATGTCCCCTTCGTGCAGAACGCCCGCGTAGAACGCCTTGCCCTGCCGGATGAGCTGGCGAAACACAGCCGACCCCGTACCTGCGCCGGCGATGACGAACGTGTGCGCATCGCCGTGCGGGCGCCCAATTTCCACGCTGCCGAAGCGCTCGTTGAAGGTGCCATGTTGAAGGCCGTAGAGCTCGCCAATCGTCTCGCGCGTGAATATGTCCTCGGGTGCACCGGCGCGGAAGACCCGGCCGTCCTTCACGCAAATCACCTTGTCAGCGCTTTTCTGCGCGAGCTCAAGTTCATGGACGGACATGATGACAGCCACATTCCGCGATTTCGCAAGGTGGCGAAGTATTCGCAGCAGGTCGATCTGGTAGCGGATATCGAGATACGACGTGGGCTCGTCGAGCACGAGCACACGCGGATCCTGCGCGATGGCGCGTGCGAGCATGACGCGCTGGCGCTGCCCATCGCTTATCTGCATGAAGTCGCACTCGGCGAGCTCTTCCACATGCGCGGTTTTCACGGCCTCGTCGACCCGGCTATGGTCGTCGGGCGAGAGTGTGCCCATTCGCCCGGTGTAGGGATGCCTTCCCGCCTCTACGATATCGCGGCAGGTGAGGAGCTCGGTCCGGGGTCGATCTGTCAGCATAACGGCAAGGTTCCTTGCGAACTCCGCCGTCTTCCATCGGGAAATCTCCCGCCCGTCGAGCTCGACGGCGCCGGCAAGCGGTGCCAGATGGCGTGTGATGGTTTTCAAGATGGTTGACTTGCCCGAGCCGTTCGGCCCGATGAGCGCCACGACGTCGCCCGCGCGAACCTTCAGATCGACGCCTTCGACTACGACCTTCTTGTCGTAGCCCGCCGACAGGTCACTTATGCGGAAAAGCGGCGCTCCGTCAGCCTGCGCTTCGACCGGGGTTTCGAGGTTCGACTCCACTCGGAGGAGGCGTTCCGCGCGCAGTTCCGCACGAGCCGAAAGTGCCTTCTGGCGCTTTCGAGCGAGCTCAGGACTGTCTAAGCATGGAATGTCCCCTCCGAGCGTTTTGGGCCGCGGCACGAATTCCCCCATCTACCTCACCCGCTTCTTCAACATGAGCGCGATAACCACCGGCGCGCCGAAGATGGCGGTGACGGCGCTGATGGAAAGCTCGACGGGAGAGAACAGTGTGCGCGCGATCAAATCGCAGCCCGCGCAGAAGATGGCGCCTCCCAAGAAGCACGCAGGAATCACACGGATGGGCTTCGATGACTTTAGCGCCGACTTCACGAGATGCGGAACCGCGATGCCTACGAACGACACCGGACCAGCGAACGCGGTCACGCAGGCAGAGAGCATGCTCGCTAGAAGGACGAGCACCACGCGGAAGCGTGCGACGTTCACGCCGACGCTTTTCGCGTAGGCTTCTCCCAGCTGGAAGGCGGAAAGGGGCTTCGATATCGCGAATACGCATGCGCTCACGGTGATCACCACGACTGCGATGACCGCGACGTCGTCCCAGCTCGAACCCGAGAAGCTACCCAAAGACCAGTTGTGCAGGTTCACGATGGACTGGTCGTCGGCGAAGGCGATGAGGAAGTTCGTCGCCGCCGAGCAGATGTATCCCACCATGACGCCCGCCACGATGAGCATGGCCATGGAACTTATACGCCGTGCGATGAGGAGTACGAAGCCGATGGTGATAAGCGATCCCAGAAACGCTGCGGCCACCATGGCCGGCGAGGACATGGCCTGGTTCGCGCCCAGAAGCACGATCATCGTAAGCGCGACGACGAACTTTGCGCCCGAGGAGACGCCCAAGATGAACGGGTCGGCGATGGGGTTGTTGAAAAACGTCTGCAGCAGGAACCCGGAGAGCGAAAGTGCCCCGCCGAGAAGCACGGCTGAAAGCACGCGCGGCAGGCGAATCTCCCAGATGACTTGGCTTTCCATGGAATTGGCCGCGCCGCCCGAAAGGATGCCGGGGATGTGGTCTGCGGGCACGAGCACGCTCCCGATGCACAGGTTGGCCCCGACGAGCACGATGAGGACAACAGCGAGCAGCGCCGTCACGACGCGACACCGCGCGGCGCGCCCCGATTCGTCGTATGTCATGGAAAGCCGGCTTCTCATGACGCTAGCCAAGCTTCCTCAGATAATGGAAGTCGCTCGCGTCATCGCCGGTGAACGCCCCGTGCAGCTCGTCGATAATGTCGGCGGTAGAAGTCATCTGCTGGTACATGTCGGCGTTTGTGACCCAGACGTTGCCGTTCTTTACAGCTTTGAACTGCGACAATAGCGCGTTTTTGCCTACGAAGTCTTTCAAGGTGGCAACCGATTCGTCGATGGTGCCGTTGTAGACGATGATGTCGGCATCCTTCGCCGTCGCGTAGAAGCGCTCCATTTCGAGCGTTACTGACGAACCTGACGTCGACGCCGTCTGCGCGTCATCGAGCGCGTAGCTGCCGCCTGCAAGCTCGATCATCTGCGCCACGTAGTCGCCCGCCCGCCGCGTGACGGCGGCCCCGTTCGAGTTAATGTAGAAATACGCCACGGTTTTACCTGACGACGCGAGCCTCGACGTTTGCTCGACGCGGGCCTTCTGCTCGTTGAACAGGTGCGCGGCCTCGTCTTCCTTGTCGAACAGGACGCCGAAAAGCTTAATCCACTCGACGCGCCCGAGTGCTTCGGGCTCGCTCGACGACTGTTCGGTAAGCACGACGAGCCCGAGCTTCTGCAGCTTTTCCTTCACATCGGGCGTGTGGTTGATCATGGTGTTCTCGATGGCGAGCGTGCAGCCCGAGGCCGATATTCGCTCGTAGTCGGGCGCGCTGTACTTGCCGCCGTAGGCGATCGCCCCACTTTCGAGCGCGCTTTTGAAGCCCGCGACCGAGCAATCGTCGGCCTTCGTGCCCGACATGAGGATATTGTCGTTCGCATCGAGCGCGTCGACCAGGCACATCGTCGCCGACGACACGAGGTACACCTTGTCGGCGGGGCGCCTTATGACCGCGATGTCGGAGCTCAACCCATCAGGTACCTTTGCATTTTGCGGCACCACGAGGAAGCGCTCCCCGTTCGAAATGCAGATAAGCCGCAGGCCGCCTTCGTACTCGTCGACAGTGAAGTGCTCGGCGTATTCAAGCTGAAGCGTCCCCGTCGGCTTCCAGCCGCAGCCCAAATCGGCGTTGTGGAAGTCGGCCGCGGCGTTTGAAGCCGTTCCCGCAGGGGAGCCGCCGCTTGCTTCGTCGCCCGATTTCTCCTTCATGGTGGATGAATCGAAGTGGAGCGTGTAGTCGATGGTGTGCGGCGTCGACATGGCGACGGTCTCGGCCGACACGGCGATGTCCTCGTCGAGCGTGACGGGTATCTCGAACGTGGAGTTGCCGCCGTCGTTTACGGGCGCGTAGTCCACGCCGTTGACGGTCATTTTGTCGTAGTTCGAACTCGACCAGGTGATGGTCGCGGTGTAGGTGTCGCCATCCTTCACAATTGTGGTGGGTGAGGCGATGCTTGCGCGCCCTGACCCGCCGGAGAGCGAGACGCTCACAGTGTATTCCTGAGAGCCTGCCGTGCCACCGGTCGCGTTCGGGCTCGCACTGCACCCCGCGAAGGGAAGCGCGAGCAGGGCGACGAGAACGCAGGCGATCGCGCGCACCGCGATGCTGCGACGCTTCCTGCTTTCCCCCTTGGGAAGAATCGACCGCATGGCGTTACTTCAGTGCGTCGGCGCGCAGATCGACGCCGGCGGATTCGAACACGAGCGTGCGGTCGTACCACTGCTCTTTTCTAATACTCCACGCGGCGCAGGCGGTGTCCTCGTCGAGCGCTTCAACGGGCACATCGTAGGTGTACTTGCCTTCCGCGTTTTCCACATAGGGGATGAAGTCGGCCTCGCTCGCGGCGGCAGCCTCGTCGCCCGTGCCCATGAAGAGCTTGCCGTAGCCCGTGCCGGAAAGCGTCATCACGCAGTGCATGGAGCCGTTTTCCACGATGAGCTGGGCGTCTACAATCCTGAACATATTCGAGCTGGAATCTACGGTGATCGGATAGGTGCCGTCGGCCACCTTGTCGGCGGTGATGGGGGCAGCGCTTGCGCCCTCGGGCGCATCGGCCGCCTGTTCGGTCTTTTCCTGGGAATCGGCATCGCTTGCCTTTGCGCTGTCGATTGAATTTCCGCCGCAGCCGGCGAGCGAGAACGCGAAAAGCGCCGCTGACAGGGCGAAGGCGAGGGTTTTCTTCAACATGGAGGGGGTTCCTTTCAATCGCTTCGACCGTCCGCGCCGTGCGGTGGGCGGGCGGGAGGCGAATGCAACGGGCATGCGCCGTCGGTCGGGGAAGGCGCATGCCCGTTGCACGGGGACGCGACCGGCGCCCCCGTGCGCGGCGAGTTTACAGCTTGGCGATGGCGTCGTCCACGTGCGAGACGTAGATGTCGTCGACCGCGGCGTTCTGTCCCAGACCCTGGAGCAGGCACGTCACTTCGAAGCCAGCGGCCACGAACTTTGCAGCCCAGCTGTCGGGGTCGGTCTCGTCTGCCATGTCGTTGTTCGCGTGGTCGCCCGCGACCACCATGAACGGCGCGAGCACGGCCTTCTTGTACCCTGCGGCGCTCGCGGCGGCGATAACATCCTCGCAGGTCGGCTCAGCCTCGACGGTGCCGACGAAGAACTGCGTCAAGCCCTCGTTCTTGAACACTTCCTGCATCTTGGCATAGTCGGCGTTGGAATCGGCTTCGGTGCCGTGGCCCATGAGGCACAGCGCCGTCTTGCCGTCGTCGAAGGACGCCATGTTCTCCTTAATGGCTGCGGCCACCTTCTTGTAGTCGTCGTCGGAGGTGAGCAGCGGGTCGCCGAGCGAGATCTTGTCGAACTTGTCGGCGTACTTGTCGAGCTCGTCTTTCACGTCGGCGTATTCCAGGCCAGCCATGAGATGCGTCGGCTGCACGACAATTTCCTTCACGCCGTCTTCCACGCAGCGGTCGAGCGCCTCGGTCATGTTGTCGATCGTGATGCCGTCGCGCTTCTTCAGCTTGTCGATGATGATCTGCGCGGTGAAGGCGCGGCGGATGTCGTAGTCCTGCCAGTACTTCTCGCGGATAGCGTCTTCGATGGCGCCGATGGTGATGTGGCGCGAGTCGTTGTAGCTCGTGCCGAAGCTCGTGACGAGGATGACCGGCTTCACGGCCTTCTCCTTTTCGCTCGATTTCTCGGAACTCGCGGAGGTGCTGGAGCAGCCCGCGAGCGCGACTCCGGCGAGCGCGAAGGCTCCGGTTGCTGCGGCGCCCATGAAGCCGCGGCGTGACATCTGGTCGGACATGGTTTTTCCTTTCCTCGGTTTGCCGGTCCCCCGGCGACAGTTGCTTGTCGGCACAAGCGAAAGAAAAGCGCGCCCCTCGGGGTTCACAAGGAGCTAACGCCACGGCGATGCCGTGAGGAAAAGGCGAAGCAGTCTGGCTTGGGGCGCGAGGCGGTTCGCCTGCGCGTCCTACACAGTAATGTCCCTTGCCCAGGATTCCCACCTGGTTCCCTCCGCAAGCCAGCGCGGGCTGTGCGGGCGCCGCGCCGGTCATTTCCTTTTATCCGATTGTCATATGCTCGTTGCCGAAACTTTTACTATGATAGTGGGCACTTGTGAACGTGTCAAAGCCAGGGCGGGCGGCATTGCGCCTCCTGCCTGCGTATTTGCGCCGATTGCCGCTGCGGGCGCCGTGTTTTGCCCGCTGCGCAAATGGCGGCGTAAACGGTTGCGATGAGAAACGGGAAGGGAAGGCTCGGATGATTCATATCGTTGGCGCAGGCTCGGGCGCCGCCGACCTTATCACGCTGCGCGGGGCGCGCCTTCTGCGCGCGGCCGACGTGGTCGTTTGGGCGGGAAGCCTTGTGAACCCCGAGCTGCTCGCTGAGTGCAAGGAATCCTGCATCGTCTACGACAGCGCGCATATGACCTTGGAGGAAGTGCTCGATGTGATGTGCGCGGCAGATGCGCGGGGCGAGGAAGTGGTGCGCCTGCACACGGGCGACCCGTGCCTGTACGGCGCCATCCAAGAGCAGATGGACGCGCTCGACGCGCGCGGCGTGGACTACGAGGTGGTGCCCGGCGTGTCGAGCTTTTGCGGTGCCGCGGCGGCGCTTCGCCAGGAATACACGCTGCCGGGAATCAGCCAGTCGGTCGTGATCACGCGGCTTTCCGGACGTACCCCCATGCCCGCGGGCGAGGGCATGCGCACCATGGCGGAAAGCGGCTCGACTATGGTCATCTTCCTGAGCTCGGGTATGCTCGCCGAGCTTTCCGCCGAGCTTTTGGCCGCGGGCCGCAGCTCCGACGAGCCGGCGGCGCTCGTGTACAAGGCGACCTGGCCTGAGGAGCGCGTGGTGCGATGCACAGTGGGCACGCTCGCCGATGCGGGCGCGCGAGAGGGCATCGACCGCACGGCGCTCGTGGTGGTGGGCCGCGTGCTCGGAGCTCGCGGCGGGCTTGCACACAACGGCGCGCAAGCGGAGTCGTACGAGCGCAGCAAGCTTTACGACCCTTCGTTTGCCACGGGGTATCGGAAGGCGAGCAGCTAGCGTGGCCTTCGAGCACTACATATATACCGGGACGACCCGCCTGCGCTGCGGCTACACCACGGGGAGCTGCGCCGCGCTCGCGGCGAAGGCGGCCTGCGGGATGCTCTTGTCACGAAAGCCCGTCGGCCTCGTTTCGATCGTCACCCCCGGTGGGCTGCCCGTCGAGGCGAACGTGGTCGACGCATGCATCGGCGAGGGGTGCGCCCAGTGCGCCGTGCGAAAGGACGCAGGCGACGATGCCGATGTGACCGACGGCGTGCTCGTGTACGCGCGCGTGGAACATGCGGGTTCGGGCACGGGTGCTGCGGGCAGCAAGGACGTGCCCGCGCACGAATCGGAAGTTTCCGTCGATGGCGGCGTGGGCGTGGGGCGCGTGACGTTGCCCGGGCTCGAGCAGCCGGTGGGGGCGGCCGCCATCAACGCGACGCCGCGCGCGATGATCACTTCGGCGGTGCGCGAGGTGTGTGCCGCGCACGGCTTTTCTGGAAATATTGCTGTCACGATTTCGGTACCCGAGGGTGTTGCCCTTGCCGAAAAGACCTTTAACCCGCACCTGGGGATAGAGGACGGCATCTCCATCCTGGGTACGACGGGCATCGTCGAGCCGCGCAGCCTCGCTGCCTTGCGCGACAGCATCGAGCTCGAGATCCGGCAGCATGCGGCTATGGGGCGGCGCGGAGTCGTGCTCACGCCCGGCAACTACGGCGGGCAGTTCATCTCGGGGCATTTTCACCTAAACGGTGCGCCGGTGGTCTTCATCTCCAACTTTGTGGGCGATGCGATTGATTGCTGCGTTCGCGAGGGATTTACCAATGTCCTTCTTGTGGGACACATCGGCAAGCTGGTGAAGGTCGCGGGCGGCATCATGGACACCCATTCGCGTACCGCCGACTGCCGCGCGGAGATTCTGGCCGCCCACGCGGCCATGGCCGGCGCGGGCGCGAAGACCGTGCGCGAGATCATGTCGTCGGTCACGACCACGGCGGCGCTCGAGGTAATCGAGGCCGCCGGCGCGGGGGACGCAGCGCGCGCCTCGCTCGCTGCGGCAATCGAGGACAGGTTGCGCCGCCGCGCGGCGGGCGCATGCGACATCGCCGCGGTCGTGTTCGACGCCGAGCGCCGCGAGCTTTTCCGCACGTCGGGCGCCGATGCAGTTATCGGGGAATTGGGGGCGACGTATGAGTAAAGGCGTTCTGTACGGGGTGCGCCGCGCAATCGGCTGGCCGGGGACGAAGGTGGTCATGAAGGCGCGCCGCTCGCTTGCGGACACGAAACGCATCCTTCGCGAGGAGGGCGCCTTTGACGGTGCCGAGCTCGTAGAGGACTGTGGGCTTCCGGGCGAGCGCGTGTACCGCTCGCTCGATGATGTGCCCGATCGGGGCAGCTACTTCTCGACGATGGTGGTGCGCTAGATGAGGGTTTCCTGCATAGCGTTCACTGAGAGGGGGTATGCGTTGGCGGAGCGCACCGCACGCGCGCTTTCCGATTGCGCGCAGACAGGTGAAGATGACCCTGGCTGGGACGTTTCCGTTTCGCGCGGGTTCGGCGAGGGGAAGGCCGACCTGCGCACATGGACGGCGCTCGCGTGGGAAGCGTCGGACGCGCTTCTGTTCGTGGGCGCGGCGGGCATCGCCGTGCGGGCGATCGCGCCGCATGTCGCCTCGAAGGCAACCGATTCCGCGGTTGTGGTGATTGACGAGGCGGGGCGCTTTGCCGTCCCGCTTTTGTCGGGGCATTTGGGCGGTGCGAACGAGCTTGCGCAAACTGTGGCACGCGCGGCAGGGGCCATCCCCGTCATCACCACGGCGACCGACGTCCGCGGCGTGTGGGCGGTGGATACGTGGGCGCGCTGTGCGGGGCTCGCCGTTTCGAATCCCGAGGCCATCAAGCGAGTGTCGGCGCGGCTGCTTTCGGGCGGGCGCGTGGCGCTCTATTCCGACATGCCGATTTTGGGACAGCCACCTGAGGGGGTTGACATTGCGTCCGACCGCGCTCGGGCCGATATCGTCGTGTCGCCGTTCGCTGGCGCGAATGCAGGTGCGTCCGTTCGCGCGTCGGAGACAACGGGCGAGGTCGTGTCCGCCGGTGAGACGTGGAAGCCGGCGGGCGTGCGGGCGCAGGCGCCTGCGCCCGAGCCGCTTCGCCTTGTCGTGCCCTGCATCGTTGCGGGCATAGGGTGCCGTCGCGGTTCGTGTGCCGAAGCCATCGGGGAGGCGTTTCTTCTCGCGTGCGGGCAGGCGGGCATCTCGCCTTCGGCCGTGCGCGAGGCGGCGACGATCGACGTGAAGGCGCACGAGGAGGGTCTGCTCGCCTTCTGCCGCGCGCGCAATATCCCGCTTGCGACGTATTCCGCAGAGGAGTTGTCGCAGGTCGAAGGCAGCGTTTCGCCATCTGATTTCGTGCGTGCGACGGTGGGGGTCGACAACGTGTGCGAGCGCGCGGCGCTCGCGGACGGGGGCAAACTTATCTTCCCGAAGCTCGCTCACGGCGGCGTGACCGTCGCGTTTTCCAAGGTAACTATCGAACTTTCGTTTAAGGAGCGGTGATGGGAAAGCTCTTCGTGGTGGGGATCGGCCCGGGCGACCCCGACGGCATGACGATTGCGGCCCGGCGCGCGCTCGAGGCGGCCGACATCGTTGTGGGGTACACGAAATACGTGGAGCTCGCGCTCGCCGCCGTGCCCGACGCGGCGCATCTCGCGACGCCGATGATGCACGAGGTCGAACGGTGCCGCCTGGCGCTTTCGCGCGCGCAGAGCGGAGAAGCCGTGGCGCTCGTGTGCAGCGGTGACGCGGGCGTGTACGGCATGGCGAGCCCCGTGCTGGAGCTTGCGGAGGACTACCCCGATGTAGACGTGGAAGTTATCACCGGGGCCACCGCGGCTCAGAGCGGGTCGGCGGTGCTCGGCGCCCCGCTTGCCCACGATTTCGCGGTCGTGTCGCTCTCCGACCTGCTCACGCCATGGGAGGTCATCGAGCGCAGGCTCGCCGCCGTGGCGAGCGCCGACTTCTGCATCTGTTTGTACAACCCGCGCAGCAGAAAGCGCGCCGACAGGCTCTCACGCGCGGCGAAGATTATGCTCGAATGGAAGGCCCCCGACACGCTCTGCGGCTGGGTACGCAATATCGGGCGCGAGGGGCAGCAGTCGGGCATGTGCAGGCTCTCTGAGCTGGGGGAGATCGACGCCGACATGTTCACCACCGTGTTCGTCGGCAACGCGAACACGAAGCTCGTAGGCGGCCGTATGGTCACGCCGCGCGGGTATCGGGAGATTCCATGCGAAAGGTAACGATCATCGGGGCGGGGCCCGGAAACCCCGACTTGCTCTCGCGCGCGGCACTCGACGCTATCGACTTCGCCGACTTGGTCATCGGCGCTCATCGCGCGCTTGCCGGCATCGACGTGCCGCCCGACGTGGTGAGATGCGAGCTCGTGAAGACGGCGGACATCGTCGCCGCGCTCACCGATGCGGCGTCGTGGCGGCGCGCCGTGGTCGTGATGACGGGCGATGTGGGGCTGTTCAGCGGCGCGCGCCGCCTGGTGGAGGCGCTCTCCGGCGATGCGCAGGTGGACGTGCGCGTCATTCCCGGCATAAGCTCAGCGTCTTATCTCGCCGCGCGTCTCGCGCGTCCATGGCAGGATTGGCGCTTCGCGAGCGCTCACGGCGTGGCGTGCGACATCGTGGCCGAGGCCGAGCGCTCGGGCGAGCTCTTCCTCGCCACGTCGGGCGGGGAAGACCCCTCGCGGCTTTCGGGCGAGCTTGTGCAGGCGGGCTTCGGGGACGCGCGCGTGACGGTGGCCGAGCGCCTGTCGTACCCCGACGAGCGCATCACCTGCGCGACCGCAAGTGAAATCGCAGGTCAGACGTTCGACGACTTGAACGTGATGCTTATCGAGTTCGCAGGCGGCGCCGGGTCGCCTGCGGGCTCTAGCGCAGCCTCCGAGGCGCCGGCCGGCGCGTCATCGCCCGCGGCGGCTTCTTCCGCGGCGGACCCTGCGGGCGCATCCCGCGCCGTGAGCTCCCGTTGGCCGTACGCTTCCTCGGGCATTCCCGACGAGCTCTTCATCCGCGGCGACGTTCCCATGACCAAGCAGGAGGTGCGCGCCGTCGCGCTCGCGAAGCTGCGCCTTACCGCTACCGACACCGTGTGGGACGTCGGAGCCGGCACGGGGAGCGTGTCGATCGAGGCGGCGCTCGTCGCGCGAGCGGGGTCGGTATGGGCGGTCGAGCGCAACGCGGCCGGCGTGCGGCTCATCCGAGAGAACGCGGATGCATTCGGGTGCGGCAACGTGCATGCGGTCCCCGGTGTCGCCCCCGAAGCGCTCGCGAATCTGCCCGTCCCCGACGCCGTGTTCGTCGGCGGGAGCGCGGGCGAGCTTCCCTCTATCGTGGAGGCGGCGCTCGAGAAGAACTCGCAGGTTCGCCTGTGCGTGCCATGCGTCACCGTTGAGACGCTCACCGAGGCGTGCGCGCTCCTCTCGGGTTCGCGCTTTAAGGGGTTCGAGGCGTGCCAGGTGTCGGCCGCCCGCGCCGAGGCTGTAGGCTCGCACCATCTTATGAAGGCGCAAAACCCCGTGTTCCTCGTCAGCGCGCGTGGTGCAGGTGGGGAAGGCGGCGTCCGATGAGCACGACCATCCCGCGCTTCATGGTCGCTGCGCCCTCGAGCGGGGGCGGCAAGACGGTCGTTACGTGCGCGCTCCTGCGCGCGCTCGCGCGCCGCGGCCTCGCATGCGCGGCCTTCAAATGCGGCCCCGACTACATTGATCCGCTCTTTCATCGCCGCGTCGTGGGTGCGCGCTCGGGCAACTTAGACGGCTTCTTCACCGACGCCCCGACGCTGCGCGCCCTGCTCGCACGCGGCGCCGCGGGCGCGGATGTCGCGGTGCTCGAGGGGGTCATGGGCTTCTACGACGGCATGGCGCCCGGCGTGTCCGATGCGAGCAGCTACCAGGTTGCGCGCGACACGGAAACGCCGGTCGTTTTAGTGGTGAACGGGCGCGGGGCGTCTTTATCGCTCGCCGCCGTAATCCGCGGCATCGCCGAGTTCCTGCCTTGTGCGAACGTGCGCGGCGTCGTGCTGAACAAGACGAGCGCCGCTGCCTGCGCCTACGCAGCGCCTGCGATCGAGAAGCACACGGGCGTCGCGGTTTTGGGGAATATCCCCGCCGACGAGGCGTTCTCGCTCGAAAGCCGGCATCTGGGGCTTGTGACCGCCGGCGAGGTCGAGCAGCTCTCCGCGCGCATCGATAAGATGACCGAGCTGGTGGAAAAGAGCGTCGACGTCGACCGCTTGCTCGAAATAGCGGCGACGGCACCCGATATCCGCGAGGAACCTTACCGGTTGGAGCCGATCGCGGGAGCGCGGCCCATCGTCGCCGTCGCGCGTGACGAGGCGTTCTCGTTCTACTACGAGGAGAACCTGCGCGCGCTCGAGGACCTGGGTTGCGAGCTGGCCTTTTTCAGCCCCCTGTGTGATAGCGAGTTGCCCCGGGGGACAAGCGCCCTCTATCTGGGAGGCGGCTACCCGGAGCTCCATGCGCGGCAGCTCTCCGAGAACGCGCCGATGCGCGAGGCGGTGCGGCGCGCGGTGGAATCCGGCATGCCGACGGTCGCCGAATGCGGTGGGTTTCTGTACCTGCAGCGCGAAATCGCCGATAGCGAGGGGCGGCGCTGGCCTGTTGCGGGCGCCCTTGAGGGCGCAAGCGAGAACGGGGGAAGGCTGTCCCATTTCGGGTACGTGGTGCTCACTTCTCAACGCGACGGGCTCTACGGGCCGCGCGGCACACGCATCCGCGCGCACGAGTTCCACTACTGGCAGTCCACCTGCCCGGGCGGCGACTTCTGGGCGCAGAAGCCCCGGCGCGACAAGGGCTGGCCGTGCATGACGACCGCCCCGTCCCTGGTTGCGGGCTTCCCGCATGTGTACTATCCTGCGAACCCCGACGTTGCGCGCGCGTTCGCGTCTGCCGCAGCGTCGTTCGCAGAGAGGAGACGGCATGGCTGAAGCAACCGAAACCGCGCTTGCCTGCATCCGCGAGGAAGTCGAGCGCGCTTTCTCGTCGGCGCCGGGCGCCGTGCTCGAAGCTGCGCTCTCCCGGATTGCGCCCGCAGACGAGTGCGCCCGCGCCGCCGCGTACGCCGCGTGGGACTCCATCGCGCACCCCTTGGGGGGATTGGGCGACCTTGAAGACGCCGTCGCATGTATCGCCGCAGCTCAGGGGAGCGCCGAGGTGGCCGAGTTTCCCCGTGCGCTCGCGGTATTCTTCTCCGACAACGGGGTCGTTGCCGAAGGCGTGGCGCAAAGCGGGCAAGACGTGACGCGAGCCGTCGCGCGCAACATGTGCGAGGGGGCCACGAGCGCCTGCCGCATGGCGGCGTTCGCGGGTGCCGAGGTCGTGCCCGTCGACGTGGGTATGGCCCGGGGCATAGAAGACGCGCGCATGGTGCGCGCGAACGTGCGGCGGGGGAGCGGCAACATCGCGCACGGCTCCGCCATGTCTCGCGATGGGGCCGTGCGCGCGATCGAGGTCGGAATCGCCGTCGCGTGCGGGCTTGCCCGCGCCGGCGTGCGCCTTCTTGCCGCGGGCGAGATGGGCATCGGCAACACGACCACTTCGGCGGCGGTAGCCGCAGTGCTCATCCGGGCGGACGCGCGGAGCCTCGTCGGGCGCGGCGCGGGGCTCTCGGACGCCTCACTCGCGCGCAAGCGCGACGTGGTCGAGCGCGCTATCGACGCGAACTCGCCCGATCCCGCCGACCCGATCGACGTGCTCTCGAAGGTGGGCGGCTTCGACATCGCGGCGATGTGCGGCTTCTACCTGGGGGCCGCGGCCTCGAGGGCGCCGGCGCTCCTCGACGGGGTCATATCCTGCACGGCGGCCCTGTGCGCGGCGCGCCTGTGCCCCAACGCCCTGGGCTACCTCGTGGGCACCCACGCATCAAGCGAACCCGCAAGCCAGGAGCTCCTTCGCGAGCTCGGCATAAAGGCACCCCTCGACGCAGGCATGCACTTGGGCGAGGGCGCGGGCGCCATGGCGTATCTGCCCCTTCTGGATTCGGCGCTGCGCGTGTACCGGGATGGGAAGACGTTCACGGCGACTGGTATGGATGCTTACGAGCATTTCGAGGCCGGAAAATGACGGTGACGCTTGTCATCGGCGCCGCCGCGAGCGGCAAGAGCGCCTACGCCGAGTCCCTGTGCCTCGGGCACGACGGCCCCCGCGTGTACCTGGCAACGATGGAGCCCTTCGGGGAAGAGGGCGCCCGCCGCATCGCGCGCCATCGGGCACTGCGCGAGGGTAAGGGGTTTTCCACCCTCGAGCGCACGCGTGACGTGGGCGCCGCAGCGCCCGGGCTTCCGCGCGGCTGCACGCTTCTTTTGGAGGACGTGGGCAACCTGGTTGCGAACGAGCTCTTCGCGGAAGGCGGCTTGTCCCCACGTGACCCCGACGCTGCGGCGCGCGAGGTGCTCGGAGGCATCGAATGGCTCGCTCAGGCCGCTGCGTATACGGTGGTGGTCACCGTCGACGTGTTCGCCGATGGGATGCGCTACGATGAGGGGACCGAGGCATGGAGGCGCGCGCTCGCGCGCGTGAACGCGGGCGTGGCGGCGCTGGCCGACCGCGCAGTCGAAGTGGTATGCGGGATTCCCGTGTGGATGAAAGGCGAAGGACCTACAAGGTGAAGATAGCAGAGGCAATCGGCGCGGCGTTCGGAACGTTCTCGCGCATCCCCGTCCCGAAATCGGCCTGGACCGATTTCGGGTCAACCCACGCGCTTGCCGCGTTTCCCCTGGTGGGCCTTGCGGAAGGCTTCCTCATGACGGCGTGGGGGCACGTGGCGAACCTGCTCGGCGTGCCTGCGACCATCGTCGCGGCCGTGCTCGTGGCGCTGCCTGTGGCGGTGACGGGAGGCATCCACCTAGACGGGCTCTGCGACACCTCCGATGCGCTTGCAAGTTGGGCCCCGCGCGAGCGAAAGCTCGAGATCATGCACGACCCGCGGGCGGGCGCCTTCGGGGTCATTGGTGTTGTCATGTACCTTATTCTGCAGTTTTCCCTGTTCACCGCGCTGCCGCTTACGGCGGGGGCGTTCCTCGCGCTTTTATGCTCGCTCGTGTTCTCCCGCGCGCTTTCGGGGCTCGCCGTAGAATGCTGGCCTGCCGCGCGGGCGGACGGCATGGCCGCGGGTCTCTCGCCTGCGAAGAAGCGCGCGGCGATCGTCGTGCCGCTTTGCGCTTTCGCTGCGGCTTCGGCTGCAGGGATGGTCGCGTGCGCTCAGGTCGTCGGCGCCCTTATGGCGGTGGCGGGGCTTTTGGCGCTCGCGTGGTACCGCCATGTTGCCCTGTCCCGCTTCGGCGGGGTGACGGGTGATTTGGCCGGATGGTTTCTGCAATGGGCCGAGCTCGCGATGCTTGCCATGCTGGTGGCGGGGGGCATGCTCCTATGATTCTCGTGGTAGGTGGCGCGCATTCGGGGAAGAGGACCTTCGTGCGCGAAAAGCTCGGGTTCGCGGCGGACGATTTCGTCGACGCGGCGCAGCTTGCGGAGGGCGGCGTGCCCGCGGCTTTTGCCGGCCGTGTCGCGTACCGTGCTGAGGAACTCGTACGCGCGCTCGACGCTGACCGGGCGCTCGAGCGGCTGATCGGCTTCGACGCAGTGATTCTGCCCTTGGTCGGCTCGGGGGTCGTCCCCATGCGTGCGGAAGACGCCCAATGGCGCGAGCGCGCGGGGCGCCTGGGATGCGCGCTCGCTGCGCGCGCCGACGTCGTCGTGCGCATGACGTGCGGGATTCCCCAGGTCATCAAAGGAAACCTTACCGATGCGCCTCGAGGGACGCAGGGCGCGGGCGCGCCTTTGGAAGTCGTCTTCGTGCGCCATGGTGCCACGGCGGGCACGGAAGACCATCGCTACAGCGGGGCGGGCACCGACGAGCCCCTGTCGAGCGCGGGCGAGCGCGCTTTGCGCGACCTCGCGTGCGATCGTGACGTGTTCCGTGTTATCACGAGCGGCATGGCCCGCACCGACCAGACGGCGCGCATTCTCTTCCCGAACGCGGAGCTTATGGCGTGCCCCGGTCTGCGCGAGATAGATTTCGGCGACTTCGAGGGGCGAAGCGCCGCCGAACTTAAAGAGGATGCGCGTTACCGCGCCTGGGTAGACTCCTGGTGTGAGACGCGCTGCCCGCATGGCGAGGGCAGGAGCGATTTCACCCGCCGCGTCGTCGCGGCGTTTCGGGAGGCGTGCGAATCGGAGCGCGCCCAGGGGAGTGGGCGCGCCGTCTTCGTCGTTCACGCGGGTACCGTGAAAGCGCTGCTCTCCGAGCTGGCTGTCCCGAAAATGGGATACTTCGACGTGCATACCGAGCCGGGCGGCGCATGGGCCGCCACCTGGGATGGGCGCTGCCTTCGCGACGTTCGCCCCGCTTCGGGGGGCGATGCCCGGTGATGACGATTCTTGCCGTCGCCGCCGGGTTCGCGGCCGACCTTGCCTTCGGCGACCCGCGCTGGCTTCCCCATCCCGTCGTCGCCATGGGGCGCGCGATCATGTGGGCCGAAGGCCGCCTGCGGGGCGCATTCCCGCAAACGTCCGCGGGCACGCGCGCCGCAGGGCTTGTGCTCGCCGTGGCGCTTCCGCTTGCGTGTGGACTTTTGACCTGGGGAATCCTGCATCTTTGCGGCATGGTTCACTCCGGCTTGCGCTTCGTGGCCGAGGCATGGGCGAGCTATCAGATTCTCGCGGCATGCGAGCTGCGCCGCCAGAGCCTGGCCGTGGCCCGCGCGTTCTCGAAGGGCGGCCTTGTCGCGGCGCGCGAAGCCGTCGGGCTCATCGTGGGACGCGACACGTCTGTTCTCGACGAGCAGGGCGTCGCGCGCGCCGCTGTGGAAACGGTGGCGGAGAACGCGAGCGACGGCGTCATCGCGCCGCTGTTCTACCTTATGATCGGGGGTGCGCCCTTGGGCATGGCGTACAAGGCGGTGAACACGCTCGACAGCATGGTGGGCTACAAAAACGAGCGCTACATCGACTTCGGCTGTGCCTCGGCGCGCCTCGACGATGCGGTGAACTGGATTCCCTCGCGCTTATCGGCCCTGTTCATGATCGCCGTGTGCCCGATCGTCGGGCTCGACGCGTGCGGGGCGGCGCGCATCTGGCGCCGCGACAGGCGTCGCCATGCGAGCCCGAACGCGGCGCAGACCGAGTCAGCGTGCGCGGGCGCGCTCGGGCTGCGCCTGGCAGGACCCGCGGTGTATTTCGGCAAGCTCGTTGAGAAACCGACGATAGGCGACGCGTCCCGCGAAATCGAGTGGGGCGACATCGCCCGGGCGACAAGGCTCATGCTCGCCGCGTCCGTATGCGCGCTCGTCGTCTTCGGCGCCGCGCACGCGGCGGTCGTGCTCGCCGTGGGGGCGATGGTATGAGGGAAGACCACGCCGCGCCCCGGGCTGCCGGGGGAATCCTGCGCGCCCGTACGCATGGGGGCAGCTCGCAATCGCTCGGCATCGCTTGCGAAGGGGGCGCATCCGACCTCATTGACTTCTCGGTGAACGTGAATCCGGCAGGCCCATCGCCGCGCGCCGTCGCCGCAGCTTGCAAGGCGCTTTCTCGAATCGACGCCTACCCCGATAGGGAAAGCCTCGCTCTCGTTCGTGCCCTAGCGCACACCCAGGGCATTCCCGAAGATACTATCGTTTGCGGCGCGGGCGCGTCCGACATCATCTGGCGGCTCGCCGCGGCGGTGCACCCGAAACGCATCGTCGTGTGTGCGCCGACGTTCTCTGAATATGCGGAGGCGGCATCGTACTACGGCGCATGCGTGCAGGAGTTCCCGCTCTCCGAAGCGGATGACTTCGACGTGCCCGCCTCCTTCGCCCGCGCGATCGAGGGGCCGGGAGACGTGGCGTACCTCTGCAATCCGAACAACCCGACGGGGCGCCTCGTCGACCCCCGCGTGATCGATGCCGCGGCTTGCCGCTGCGAGCAGGTGGGCGCGCTGCTCGTCGTGGACGAGTGCTTCCTCGGATTTGCGCCCGACGCCCGCGAAAGGAGCGTGGCCGCACGCGCCGCGTGTTCGCACCATGTGGCCGTGCTCTCCGCGTTCACCAAGCTCTACGGAATGGCAGGGTTGCGGTTGGGGTATCTGATCAGCGGAAACGCCCAACTCATCGAGGGGATTCGTCGGGCGGGGCAGGCGTGGCCCGTCTCCTCGGTCGCCGAGGCCGCGGGCATCGCCGCCCTGGAAGACGTCGAATACGTCTCGCGCACGCGCGATGTATTGGCGGGCGAGCGAGCGTGGCTTTCCCACGAGCTCTCCTCGCTCGGGCTTTCCGTCGTGCCGTCGGATGCGAACTTCCTTTTAGTCTGCACGCCGGCGAAAGACATCCCCGAGCGCCTGTATAAACAGGGGGTTTTGGTCCGCACGTGCGACTCGTTTTCGATACTGTCCCGTTTCTGGTGCCGCGTCGCCGTGCGCACGCACAAGGAGAATGCCCGGCTTGCGATGGCGTTCAGCCGCGCGCTTCGGGCGGAAGGTGCATCGGGCGAAGGCGAACCCGACGAACGGGGCGGCGCTTCTTGCAGCGGCGCTATGGCGGGCGCGGATGGCCGAGGCTCGGCGAAGGAGGTCGATACCCGTGGGTAGGGCGAAGCCCATCATGATCCAGGGCACCATGTCGAACGCGGGGAAGAGCCTGCTTGCGGCGGGGCTGTGCCGTGTGCTTTCGCAGGACGGCCTGCGCGTGGCTCCCTTCAAGAGCCAGAACATGGCGCTCAACAGCGGTGTCACGGCCGACGGGCTCGAGATGGGGCGCGCTCAGATCATGCAGGCCGAGGCGTGCGGCATCGCGCCCGACGTGCGCATGAACCCCATCCTGCTCAAGCCCGAAAGCGATCACCGAAGCCAGCTCATCGTGGCCGGCAAGGCGCAGGGAGCCTTCGCCGCGAGGGACTACTTCGCGCGAAAGAAGGCGCTCATGCCGCAGATTTTGGAGGCGTTCGATTCGCTCGCGGAGGAAAACGACGTCATCGTCATCGAGGGCGCCGGCAGCCCCGTCGAAATCAACCTTGCCGAAAACGACATCGTCAACATGGGGCTCGCGCGCGCCGTGTCCTCCCCCGTGCTGCTCGCGGGCGACATCGACCCAGGCGGGGTGTTTGCCCAGCTCTACGGCACGGTCGCGCTCCTTGCGCCCGAGGATCGCGCGCTTTTGCGGGGGCTTGTGGTAAACAAGTTCCGCGGCGATGTGGAAATCCTGCGCCCGGGTTTGGCTCCGCTCGAGAAGATGTGCGGGGTTCCCGTCGTGGGGGTCGTGCCGTATCTTACGCTCGACCTGGACGACGAGGACTCGCTCGCGCCGTGCCTAACTGCCCGCGAGGCGCGCGGCGTCATCGACGTCGCCGTCGTGCGCCTTCCGCATCTGTCGAACTTCACCGACTTCGACCCGCTTTCGCGCGTGCCCGGCGTGGGCGTGCGCTACGTTTCCTCGACGACCGATCTGGGCCGACCCGACCTGGTGGTGCTCCCCGGCTCGAAGACCACGCTCGACGACGCGCGCTGGCTTGCGGCTAGCGGCATCGGAGCCTGTGTACGCGCGCTTTCGGGCGCGGGCACGCCGGTGCTCGGCATATGCGGAGGCTACCAGCTTTTGGGAGACGAGCTTTCCGACCCGCATGGCAGGGAAGGCGCTGACACCGCGCGCGGGCTCGGGCTCATCCCTGCAAGTACGGTGTTCAAGGAGGAAAAGCGCCTCGCCCAGTCGGAGCTGCGCATCACGGGCGCCCAAGGCGCGTTCTCGGTGTGGAACGGCATGACGGCGCGCGGGTACGAGATTCACGACGGCGTAACGACCGTCTTCTGCGCCCCTGCGGGCACGATTGGCGGCAAACCAGAAGGCGCGGCCTGCGGAAACGTGTTCGGAACCTATCTCCACGGCCTGTTCGACGAACCGGGGGTGGCGCTCGCCCTCGCACGCTCGCTCGCGCGCATGCGCGGCCTGCCCGAGAGCGTCGTGGGTGCTGAGGGCGCGGTGTCCGCGGCCGATCACCGTGCGCGCGAGTTCGACCGCCTGGCCGACTCCGTGCGCGGGGCGCTCGACATGGAGTATGTCTACCGCATTATCGAGGAGGGCGTATGATCCACGTGTATCATGGCGACGGCAAAGGCAAGACCACGGCGGCGATGGGCCTCGCCCTTCGCATGCTCGCCGCAGGCCGCCGCGTCGTCGTCGTGCAGTTCTTAAAAGACGGCGAAAGCGGGGAAGCGCGCCTACTCGCCGAGCATTTCGGCGTGCCCGTGTTCGCGGGGAAGGCGTCGGACAAGTTTACCTGGTCCATGACGTCGGAAGAACTTGCCGCGACGCGCGAGCTGCACGATGGGAACCTCGCTTCCGCGCTCGCCGAGCTCGAGGGCGCGCAGGAGGGGCTGCTCGTGCTCGACGAGGCGCTCGACGCGCTTTCGAAGGGGCTTGTCGACGAGGCGCTCGTGGACCGCGCGCTCGATATGTCCGCGCGCGGCGTCGAAGTAGCGCTCACCGGGCGCGCGCCTTCCCGCAAGATCGTGGAGAAGGCCGACTACATAACCGAGATGCGGTGCGAGAAACACCCCTACGAGCAGGGGATATGTGCAAGGGAAGGAGTGGAGTACTAGATGGATTCCAAGGAGATGGCGCCCGGCGACATCGAGCGGCGCAGCTTTGAGATCATCACCGAAGAGCTCGGCGGCCGCACGTTCCCGCCGCTCGAAGAGCCCGTCGTGAAGCGCGTCATCCACACCACTGCTGACTTCTCGTACGCCGATTCCCTCGTGTTCACCCATGACGCCGCGCACTGTGCGCTCGACGCACTGCGCGCAGGGGCCACGGTGCTCACAGACACGAACATGGCGCTCGCAGGCATAAGCAAGCCCGCGCTCGCGAAAATCGGCTGCCAGGCCGTGTGCTACATGGCCGACCCGGATGTCGCCGCAACGGCGCGCGCCGCGGGCACGACTCGCGCCGTTGCGAGCATGGACAAAGCTTGCGGTATCGAGGGTCCGCTCATCGTGGCCGTCGGCAACGCTCCCACAGCACTTCTGCGCCTCGCCGAGCTCATGGACGCGGGGAAGATCTCGCCCGCGCTCGTCGTTGGGGTGCCGGTTGGGTTTGTGAACGTGGTCGAGGCGAAAGAGGAGCTACTCGCGCGACGCGTGCCGGCCATCGTCGCGAGGGGTCGCAAGGGCGGCTCGACCGTGGCGGCCGCCATTATGAACGCGCTGCTCTACGAGATCACGCGCCCAGGCGGCCCGAAGTGACGGCGCCCGCATCCGCGCCGGCGCTGCGCATCTTCGCCGGCACCACCGAGGGCCGCCTTCTGTGCGAATGGGCGAGCGGGGCGGGCATCCCCGCCCGTGCCTACGCGGCAACCGAGTACGGAGGCGAGCTTTTGGGTGAGCTTCCGGGCATCGAGGTGCATGCGGGCAGGCTCGACGAGGCCGACATGGAGCGCGAGCTTTCCGGCGCGCGCATCGTCGTCGACGCCACACATCCCTTCGCTACGCTCGCAAGCGGCAACATCCGGGCCGCTTCGCTCGCCGTGGGTGCACGATGCCTGCGCCTTGCGCGCCCGGTCGAGGCGCTACCCAAAGGCGTCGTGTCGGTCGCGTCGATCGCCTGCGCGGCGCGCTTTCTCTCCGAGAACCCGGGTCGCGCGCTTCTCACGACGGGAAGCAAGGAGCTTGCTCCCTACACGCGCGTCACCGATTTCGCGGAGCGCTTCTTCGTGCGTGTGCTCCCGCTGCCCGGTGCTATAACGAAGTGCATCGACGCGGGGTTTTCGCCGTCGCACGTCATTGGCATGCAGGGGCCCTTCACCCGCGAGCTCAACGAGGCGATGCTTCGGCAGGTGGGCGCCCAGTGGCTTGTGACCAAGGACTCGGGAACCGTAGGCGGCACGGCCGAGAAGCTCGCCGCCGTGCGCGACGTGGGAGCGCGCTGCATCGTGGTCACCCGTCCCGCCGAGGGAGGTGGGGCCCTTTCGCTTCGGGAAGTGGAAGACGCGCTCTTACGGGAGTTCGCGCGCTAGGCGCTCGCCGCGCCTGCGCGCCCTCCCGCCCGCGTGGGGGGTGTTCCTATAGTTTTGTCAACTGGGAAATGCTGCCCGCGCGACTGAATCGCGGCATGCTGACGCCAGGCCA